>JBEKVD010000001.1:0-130256 GCA_049514315.1 Candidatus Limnocylindrales bacterium
TGGACCGTCGCCGGGGCGCGGGAGGTGAGAATGAGCGTCCAGCACGCTCGTGAGCGCATCGCCGCAATGCGGTGCCCTTACGAGCCGAATTCCCTGCTTCAGGTTTGGGGAGAGGCTCGCACCGCCTGCCTCGCCATCCTGGATGAGGAGGCCGTTGACTCCCTTGACGCCGCCTGGGTTGAGTTGGAGGCCTGGCTGCCGGAAGGGTGGACGTTCAAGGTCGAGGATGGCGGCTCAACGAACCCAGCGCATCGCTGGGCGGCATCGGCGGAGCGATGGCCTGGTGCCTCGGGCTCCGCAGGGTTCGCCTATCTGCCCGGGGATGCAGAGGTCGTCCGGGCGCCGTCACCGTACCTGGCCCTTCGCGGCCTCGCCATGAGGCTGCGGGAGCGCACGGCTGCAGAGGGAAGGTGAATTCTCGCCCGGTGCCCGCGGGCGGCTACGGTCCCTCGGCGAGCGGTCGCCGGTTCAACGGCACGAGCCTCTTCTCGTACAGGCTGGCTCTCCAGCTCCCGCCGCGCATTACGTCGATGTCGCCCCGATGCTCGAAGCCGGCTGCCTCGTAGTAGCGGCGTATACCCGGGTTCGCCGCCACGCAGTCGAGCCGGAGGCAGACCGCCCCAGATCGCCGCGCCAGCCGCTGGGCCAGGTCGAGAAGTGCCCGGCCCAGGCCCTCGTGCGAGCGCCGGATGGCCAGGCGATGCAAGTACTGCGCGTAGTTCGGTGGCTCATCGGCCCGAATGCCCCAGAAGGTTGGGTCGGTCCGTTGCAGGGTGAAAGTCCCGACCGGCATCGGGCCGTCCCAGGCGAGGTAGCACGTCCCTACCGAGATGCCGGCCTGGATCCAGTCCACGGGGAAGGGCCGCGGCCACCCGGGAAGGCCTCGACTCTCAAGCCACAGCGCCGCTTCGTCGAGGATGGCGGTCACGAGCTCAACCTCGCCCGTGCCCACGGTGGTGACTCGGATCCTGCCACCTTCGAGCGTCCAGGCCTCGTCGGGGCTGAGGGACCCGGTCGAGTCCGAATCGGAGCGGGGCTCGGGTTTGCTCATCACCGGCTCTGCGTCTCTCGCTCAGCGTCCAATGCAAGGGGGCACCCGGACTCTAACATCGTCGCCTCCATCGTCGCCTCCGCCAGCCAGGTCGTCGCGGTGGTCCATTCCGGCGTCGGCGCGACCCAGCTGGCGAGTCAGGCCGCGCCCAGGCCCCCTGGACCCGGAATCCCGATAATGCGAGTCTGTGCGGAACTCAGCTACCCGGGTGTGGAACACCGAGCAGCGGCGAAGTGGAGGAGAGAACCGGCATGGAGCTGACGCTGGCACCGGCCCACACGGCACTCGTGGTGATCGACCTGCAGCGCGGGATCGTGGCCGCACCGACGGCCCCACGTCCCGGCAACGAAGTGGTGGCCCACGCGGCGGCGGTGGCCGCTGCGCTCCGGGCGGCTGGGGGGACAGTCATCCTCGTCCATGTCACCCCGTCGGCCGACAGCAGGGATGCGCTGCGCCCCCAGACCGACACGCCCGCCTGGGCGCGGGGTCCCCGGACGGCGGACTGGGCGGAGATCGTGCCCGAGCTCGGACCGAAGCCGGGCGACGTCGTGATCGCCAAGCGGCAGTGGGGCGCGTTCTACGGCACCGAGCTCGACCTCCAGCTCCGCCGGCGCGGTATCGACACGATCCTCTTAGCCGGAATCTCGACCAATGCCGGGGTCGAGAGCACCGCTCGCGACGCCTACGAGCGCGGCTACGAGCAGGTGTTCGTGGAGGACGCCATGGCGGCCCGGAGCCCAGACGAGCACGCTCATACGGTTCGCACTCTCTTCCCGCGGATCGGCCGGGTGCGCTCGACGGCGGAGGTGCTGGCCGCGCTGGAAGCGGCGACCAGGCAGGCCTGACACGCTGTCCACGATGCTGCGCGTCCCAGAAAGGCATCTCTCGTGAAGCGCTCGCCTGGCCGGCACTGGTGGATTCTTGGCGCGATGGTCTTCGCGCTGTTCATGGTCATGCTGGACATGACCGTCATCACCGTTGCTCTGCCATCGATTCAGCGCAGCCTGAACGCGAGCGAGCAGAACCTCGAATGGACGGTGAACGCCTTCTCGCTCGCGCTCGCGTCGCTCACCCTTCTGGGCGGCAAGCTCGGCGATCGATTTGGGCGACGCCGCCTGTTCCTTGCCGGGCTGGCGATCTTCACGGCGAGCTCGGCGGCCTGTGCGCTCGCGCAAACGGATGGGCAGCTCGTCGCGGCTCGGGCGGCACAGGGTGTCGGCGGGGCGCTCATGGGGCCGCTTTCACTTTCGATTATCGTCGCCGCCTTTCCGAGGGATCGCCTCCCGGTCGCGCTGGGTATCTGGGCAGGAGCCTCGGCTGTTGGCCTGGCGATAGGGCCGCTCGTCGGCGGTTTCCTGGTCGACGCGGCCGGCTGGTCGAGCGTCTTCTGGATCAACGTGCCGATCGGAATCGTGGGCATCTTTGTAGCCGCCTGGATCGTGCCGGAGTCGAGAGATTCCACAACGCAAGCGCTCGATCTGCCAGGCACGGCTCTGGCCACCGCCGGCTTGTTTGCGTTTGTCTGGGGACTCATCGAGACGAGCTCCAATGACTGGAACTCAGCCGACGTACTCTCGCGGCTGGTTGTCGGCTCGCTTCTGCTCGTGGCCTTCGTCCTCCGGGAGGCCGCGACCGCCTCGCCGATGCTTCCTCTCGACTTCTTTCGAAGCCTGCGCTTCAGCACGGCCAACCTCGTCATGGTCGCGCTGGGATTCGCGATGTTCGGCGTGATCTACTTCCTGACGCTCTTCATGCAGAACGTGCAGGGATACTCGGCGGTCGATACCGGCATACGATCGCTTCCGCTCACGATGATGGTCGTTCTCGTCGCGCCCCCGGCGGGCCGCTTCAGTGCGCGATTGGGCGCTCGTCCCTTCGTCGTCGTTGGGATGGTGTTCTGCGCCGCCGCGATCGTCGGACTGTCCGGGCTCAAGCCCGACTCGCCGTACTCCGACATGTGGCCCTGGCTCGTCGTTTTCGGCGCAGGCGCCGCACTCACGATGCCCGTGCTCGCGGCGACGGCTATGGCAAGCTCCGACGCCGCGAAGGCCGGCGTGGCTTCTGGAATGCTCAATACGTCTCGCCAGGTCGGCACGGCTTTGGGCGTCGCGGTCCTGGGCTCGATCGGAGCCACGGTCGCAAGGGCCGACTGGGGGAGCTGGACACGTGGCCTGCCCGTGTCACTGCAGAGCCAGGCCAACGCCCTCCAGCCACTTGTGGTCCTGGGACGCGGAAGCCAGGTTCAAGTCCTCGCCTCAGGGGCGGTCGGGCCTGCCGGCGGTGCCCTGGCCGCTCAGCAGGCAGTCAGCGCGTTCACCGACGGGATGGCGCAGGCATTCGTCGTAGGGGCGGCCGTGGCGCTCGTCGCGGGCGCTCTGGCCCTCGTCGGGCTCGCCTCCCGTCGGCAGCCCGCGGCCGGCCCGGCCGGTGGCCTGGAGGACGTCGCCGACCCTCGCTGACGCGCCCTCGCTCTATCTGCTCCTCGTGGCCAGCAGGGCCGGTCGATCGATCGGCCGCGCGATCGTTGGCCCGCGCGCGAGGCCCGGTGCGGGTTACTTTCGCCGAAATCGGCTTCCCTGGCCTGAACAGCGCCGCACAACCTGCAAGCCGCCCGGGTTCTCCGGGCGGCTTGCGCTATCAGGCGTCCGGTCGAGGGGCTGAGCCGGCTCTGTCCGAGCTTCACCGGTAAGTCGCACCAACCGCGGCAGTCGTCAGGCGAGAACGTCGCGAAGCTGGGCCGGGCTGATATTGCCGCCGGTGCAGCGCAGCACTACCTTCCGGCCGGCCAGGCGATCGCGCATCCGGAGGGCCGCCGCGAGAGCGAGGGCACCGGCAGGCTCGACGAGCGTCCGCGTGGCCTCGATCATGAGCGCCGTGGCCCGCCTGATCTCCTCTTCCGTGACGATGACGAAGTCGGACAGCCCATCCCACATGATGCGCTGCGTAAGTTCGAACGCGACCCGGGTGGCGACCCCTTCGGCGGCCGTTTGCATGTGGTCTTCCAGCAGGCGACGCGCCCGCCAGGAGCGGTACGCAGCCGGCGCCGCCTCGGCCTGCACGGCTATCAGCTCGGTGCTCGGAGACAGCGCCCCGGCGACGATGCATGCGCCCGCCATACCGCTTCCGCCACCCACCGGGCCGATGATCACGTCCACATCGGGCAGCTCCTCGAAGACCTCGAGCGTTTCGGTCGCTACGCCGGCAATGACGAGTGGCTCGTTGGCCACGTGGACGTAGCGGTAGCCGTTCTCCGCCGCCAGTTGCTCGGCGAATTCCCGCGCCTCGTCGAAGTCACGGCCCCGGCTGAGCACTTCCGCCCCGAGACGCTCCATCGCCCTCATCTTGAGCGGGTTGGCGCCCTCCGGGACGGCGATTACTGCGCGCACGCCGAAGAGCTGCGCCGAGCGCGCCACGGACTGGCCATGGTTGCCGGTGGAGGCGGTGACGATGCCGGCCCGGCGCTCCTCGTCGGTGAGCTGCGACACGAGGTTGATCCCGCCGCGGATCTTGAAGACGCCGATCGGCTGGTGGTTCTCGTGCTTGACCCAGGCGTCGGTGCCCAGCAGCTCGCAGACGGCGGGGTGGCGATAGAGCGGCGTCGGCCGCAGATACGGCGCGATCCGGCGCCGGGCCTGGTAGACGTCCCCGATCGTCGGGACCTGCAGTTCGCTCTTCGTCCGGGCGAGATCGGTCACGCACGGGCCTCCATTCGGGCCGGCTATCGGCCATTCGGCCGGCCGGGTGGATGTGTTGAAGATCCCCGCTCCAGCCGGAGGAGGAGCATTGACAGTTACCGGCCCGGGTGACGCCCGCCCGGGTCAGACGCCGAGGGTGCGCTTGAGGAGGGCCGCGTCGCTCGCTCCGAACCCCATCTGGACTCGGTCGCCGCTCATGCCGACCGGGACGGCGATATGCAGGTCCACTCCGGCGGCGGCAAGCTTGCGTGTGACCTCGGCGCCCGTCCCGGGCCGGTTCTCCAGTTCCACGACCACCATCTCGATCGCCGTGGCGGTGTAGCCGGCGTCGTCGATGGCCGCCCGCAGGCCGGCCTCGTCGTCGGAGCCGAGTGCGATCAGGCCCCTCGCTCCGTCGGACAGTCCATAGGCGGGTGCGACGTTGACGTGGCGCCTCGCGGCGGCCTCAAGGAGCTCCGCCAGCACCCCGGGTCGATTGTCCACCGTGATGAGATACGAGTTCATCCTGGTCTCTCCTTGCTGCGATCGATGGCGCGATCTTAGCCCGTACTTCCAGGACCACACCATAGCTTGACGTTCCGGCGCGGGGCACATGGGCGACTCCGTCCGCCTGCGTTGCCGGGTCGGCTGTGAATTCGAGGCGCAAGCCTTCGGTTCTGCGCGAGAGACGCGACCCGACGGTCGAGCCGCCACGAGTGGTCCCAAGCAGGCCCGGGGCGGCATGCATAGACTTGGCTCTTCGCGCGCCCGGCAGCGGCTCAGCGTTTCCAGGTTGCGCTGATTGCAGATCCCCGGCCTGGTCGGTGTCGCTGGCCGGAAGCCGCCGGCCGGGGACGCCGCAGGTGCGGATCGCTTGGAAGCCGGCCCTTCATCACCGCCACCAAGGACAGTTGCATGACCCAGAACCACTCGGGCAGGGACACTGGAGGGGCCGCCGCCGGCGGCCTGGCCGCCGATCAGGTCACCGGCGGGCCTCGGTCGCGGAAGCACGACCCGAACTACAAGTGGGTCGCCCTCTCGAACACGACACTCGGGGTCCTGATGTCGGCGATCGACGGTTCGATCGTCATCATCTCGCTGCCCGCGATCTTCAACGGCATCAAGCTGAACCCGCTCGACCCCGGCAGTACGAGCTACCTGCTCTGGATCATGATGGGTTACCTGCTCGTGACCGCCGTGCTCGTCGTGGCGTTCGGGCGCCTGGGCGACATGTTCGGGCGAGTCCGCATGTACAACGCGGGCTTCGTGATCTTCACAGTCGGATCGCTGCTTCTCGCCTTGACTCCGTTCACCGGACCCGCCGGGGCGATCTGGATCATCGGCATGCGCTTCGTTCAGGGAATCGGGGGTGCGTTCCTGTTCGCGAACTCGCAAGCCATCCTGACGGACGCCTTCCCGCCCGAGCAGCGGGGCCTGGCCTTCGGCGTCAACGGCATCTCCTTCCTTGCCGGTCAGTTCGTCGGGCTCGTGGTTGGTGGCATCCTGGCCGCCATCAACTGGCGGCTGGTGTTCTTCGTCAGCGTGCCCTTTGGCCTCGCCGGCACGATCTGGGCGTATATGCGACTCGAGGAGCTCGGCACGGTGACGCAGTCGAAGATCGACTGGCCCGGCAACCTGACCTTCGGGATCGGGCTCACGGCGCTGCTCATCGGCATCACCTATGGCATCCAGCCCTACGGCGGCCAGACGATGGGCTGGACCAACCCGTTCGTGATCGGCATGATCGTGGGCGGCCTGGTGCTGCTGGGACTGTTCGTGTGGGTCGAACGCCGGGTCGCTGAGCCACTGTTCGATCTTGCCCTCTTCCGCATCCGCGCCTTCAGCGCGGGCAACCTGGCGGGGTTCCTCTCCGCGCTCGGCCGGGGCGGGCTGTCCTTCATGCTGGTGATCTGGCTGCAGGGGGTCTGGCTGCCGCTGCACGGGTACAACTACTCAGACACCCCGCTGTGGGCGGGCATATACATGCTGCCGCTCACGGTCGGCTCGCTCGTGTTCGGGCCCCTGTCCGGGTACCTGTCCGACAGGTTCGGGGCGCGACCGTTTGCCACAGGGGGCATGCTAATCGCCGCGGCCTCGTTCTTCGGTTTGATCCTGCTGCCGGTGAACTTCGAGTACTGGCAGTTCGGGGGCCTGTTGCTGGTGAGCGGACTGGGCGGCGGCCTGTTCTTCTCGCCCAACATGGCCGGCATCATGAACAGTGTCCCCGCCCGGCAGCGCGGCGCGGCGGCCGGCATGCGGGCCACCTTCCAGAACTCCGCGACGGTCGTGTCGATTGGCGTGTTCTTCTCGCTCATGATCGCTGGCCTGTCGGCCACGCTTCCGGGCGCCCTGTACGGCGGACTCACGGCTCACGGCGTCCCGGCGGCGGATGCTTCCCAGGTCTCACATCTTCCTCCGGTGGCCAGCCTGTTCGCCGCCCTGCTCGGCTTCAACCCCATGGCCGCTCTGCTCCCCGCCGGGGTGCTCCACGCCCTGCCGGCGTCCCAGGCGGCGATCCTCACCAGCAAGGAGTTCTTCCCGCAGCTGATCGCGGTCCCGCTCGAGCGGGGGCTCGAGATCGTATTCTTTGCGGCGGCCGTGATGGCGCTCGTCGCGGCCTGGGCGTCATGGCTCCGAGGCGGCCTCTATGTCCATGACGAGTCCGCCCCGGTGCCGCGGTCGACCCCTGCGTCGGCTCTTGAGCGCAAGCTCTAGGCTTAGCTCGGCCGCAGCGATCTGAGAGCCCGGCCTAACTCGCGAGCGCGCTCCGGCTCGAGCCCTCGCGACCGGCTGCCAGATCGCCGAGCCTCCGGCCACCGGATCGAAGTGGTGAACCCGGCTCCAAACGTGCGTCGGCCTGTCAGACTTCGAAAGGAGGACCCGCATTGCCTTTGTTCGGACAGCCAAACGTCGAGAAGCTCTCGGCCAGGGAAGACACCCTGGAGCTGATCAAAGCGCTGGCGTATCCGAAGCACTGGCGTGTCCGTCGGGACGCTGCCGAGGCTCTCGGGCAGCTCGGCAATCCCGACGCCGTTGGGCCCCTGATTGTCGCCCTCAAAGATGACACCTCGAGCGTGCGCCGGGCGGCTGCCGAGGCTCTCGGCCGGCTCCGCGACGCCCGTGCCGTGGAGCCGCTCATCACCGCGCTGAGGAGTCCCGCCGCGGATGTCCGACAGGCGGCTGCCGAGGCCCTCGGCGAGATTCGGGATGCCCGGGCCGTCCCATCGCTCGAAGCCGCTCTCAGGGTCGAGAGCTGGAGCATGCGCCGGGCTGCTGCCGAGGCTCTCGGCCGGATCGGCGATGCCGGCGCACTCGAGGCGCTCACGGCCACTCTCGAAGATCCCGACTCGAACGTGCGCCGGGCCGCCGCCGATGCGCTTGCGGCTCTCGGCCGGCAGCCCGGTGCAGCAGGGGCCCGAAGTCAGCCTCGAACGGCCGCTGCGAAGGCCCGGCGAGGGACCACCCAGGGTCCCCGCCGACGGGGATCTACCGAGCTCCGGTAGGCGGGCGCCCTCCGGCCCGGTCCGCGTGGCGTCAGCTCGTGCCGGGGCAGTCGACGCTGCCCGCGTCTATTCGAGAAGCCCAACCTCGGCCTCGACGGCGTCGAGAATCTCGCCCGACCGGACGAGCTCCTTCATCAGGTTGTGATCGGGGTACAGCGGCCGATCCTCGTCGAGGTGGGCGACGTGCCGCCGCACGACGTCGCGCGCAACCGACACCCCCCGGCCGAAGGCGAAGTCGCGGAAGTCGAGCGCCTGGGCCGCGGCCATGAACTCGATGCCCAGCACCCCGTACGCGTTGTCGAGGATCTGGCCGTTCTTGATGGCAGTGTTCATGCCCATCGAGACGAAGTCCTCCTGGTCGGCCGCGGCCGGGATGGACTGGATCGAGGCGGGGGCCGACAGGATTCGCTGCTCGACGATCAGGTGGTCGGCGGTGTACTGGCTCAGCATCATGCCGGAGAACATGCCGGCGCCCTTCGTCAGGAAGTCCGGCAGGCCCACGCTGAGGGCCGGGTTCGTCAGCCGGTTCAAGCGCCGCTCGGAGAGGACGCACACCATCGTCACGGCGACGCCCACCATGTCCATCGGCAGAGCCACGGGGCTCCCCTGGAAGTTGGCCCCGGTAAGGGTCAGCCGGGCCTCGGGCAGGAAGATCGGGTTGTCCCCGACCCCGTTCAGCTCGATCTCGACCTGCCGACGCGCCCACTCGACTGCGTCGATTGCCGCCCCGATGACCTGGGGCGAGGAGCGCATCGAGTAGGCGTCCTGGACCTTTGTCTTCATCTTCCCGGTGGCGAGGTCGCTGCCCTCGATGCAGCGCATGATCGCCTGCGCCGACTTGACGGCTCCCGGGAATCCCCGCAGCTCGTGGAGGCGCGTGTCGTAGGGCTTGAGGTTCGCGACTAGCGCCTCGAGCGACATCGCGCAGGCAATCTCGGCCTGCTTGAGCCAGCGCGAAATGTCGTAGAGATGGATCGCGCTCATGGCCGTGAGGAGATTCGAGCCGTTGATCGTGGCCAGGCCGTCGCGAGCATGCAGCCCCGGCACGGGGATCCCCGCGCGCTCCATCGCCTCCCGCCCAGGCAGCCGTTCGCCGCGATAGAACGCCTCGCCCTCGCCCATCAGCAGGAGCGCGGCCTGGGCCATCGGGGCGAGGTCGCCGCTGGCGCCCACCGAACCCTTCTGGCAGACGACCGGTGTGACTCCGCGGTTCAGCATCTCCACGAGCGTGAGCGTGATCTCCGGCCGGCATGCCGAGTGCCCCCGGGCATGGACGTTGATCCGACCCGCCAGCGCGCCGCGCACCGCCTCGACCGGCGCCGGGTCCCCTATCCCCGCCGCGTGGTTGTAAATGAGGTACCGCTGGAACTCGCGGACCTGCTCGTCGGACAGGACGATCTCGGAGAACTCGCCGATGCCGGTATTCGTCCCGTACATGATCTCGTGGGCCGCGAGCTTCTCCTCGAGCATGCTACGGCAGACGAGGATTCGCTCGAGCGCGGTCGGATCGAGCGCAGCCTCCTCGCCGTCCCTGGCGATTCGGACGAGGCGGTCGATGGTCAGCGACGATCCGTCGAGGACGATGGTCATGGCCGATCACTCCTGTCGGTTCGAACCGCCCTGAGAATCGTGGCGACCCCCGATCAGTCGTTTGGGCGGCATCGGTGTTGTCAGTTGACGATGGTAGGCCTCCTCAGGCCGGGCCGCCTGGCTGGGCCTGAGGCGCCGGCTCTTCCTCGACTGCGTCGACGATCCCGACCACGAGCGTCCGGATCGGCGCTCCGGGAGCGCTCAGCACCTGGCGGGCGGAGTTGCCCTCGTCGAGGAGCAGGACGGTTTCCCCGGCACCGGCGCCTACCGTGTCGACCGCGATCGTGTAGCCCCCGGTGGGCCGGCCGTCCGGGTCGAGGAGGTCGCACAGGAGCAGCGTCCGCTCGTCGAAGGCGGGGGCGTTGATCGTTGAGACGACCGTGCCGACGACGCGGCCGAGCTTCATGGCTCGACCTCCGGCGCTACCGTCAACGCGTCCACGATCCCAACGATCGCGTGGTCCACCGGGACGAACGGATCGGGCATCGCCTGGGCGGCCTCGCGAGCGGCGACGAAGTAGACGAGCTCGCCCGGGCCTGCCATGTGGATCGCATCGGCCGCGACCAGCTGGCCGCCGGCCGGCTTCAACGACCGGTCGAGCGGCTGGATGACCAGGAGCTTCACGCCCTCGAGACCCGGCGCCTTGACGGTGGCGACCACGGTCCCGGTCACGCGCGCGAGTTGCATCGCCTACCCTCCCGCCCCGGGAGGTGCGAGGGTGGCTCGGATCCGCGCCGCGAAGCGCGGGTCCGCGGCCAGGTTGTCGGCCATCTCGGGGTGGAGCTGAGGTATGACCCGAGCCAGGACGCCCACGATCCCGGCCAGGCGCCCCGTCCCGATCTCGACAGCTGCCTCAACATCCGAGACCGAACCATCGAACAGGAGATAGCCCTTCCCCCCGAGGTCGTCGGCGAGGCGCAGCTCGATCAGGCGGACCCGGGCGCCCTTCAGCCCGGCATCGGCGGCCTCGATGATCGCAGCCACCGTGCGCGTCTCGATGATCCCGATGGCCTCGCCGGCCGGCTCTCCGCGCCGCCCACGGATAGCGGCAACCACGTCGGGATGAACGTTCGGGAGGAAGAGGTCGCCGATCACGCACGCCCCGCCTGCCTCGCGACCGGCGGCCAGCGCCTCCTCGACGTCGCCGACCGAGCCACCGACCAGGACCAGGTACTTGCCGGGGTGGACGGTGCCGGCGCGCAGGACCTCGATCGGGGCGCGTTTGGCCATCGCGTCGCCGGCCTCGATACCCGCGGCAATGGACTCGAGCTCGAGCAGCGCGACGGCCGGTTCGAGGGCAGGGCCGGTGTCCATCGTCACACGATCCGCAACGCGCCGACGACGGTGATCCTCCGCTCGCGCGAGAAGGTCCGCGGCCGGGTCAGGCCATCACCCGAGGGGCTGGCGATAGAGAACGAGGTGAAGCCCTCGCCGCCCTCGCCGAGGCCGGCGAAGTTGGGCCCGTTCGTCACGAAGATGCTGCAGTTCATTGCTCGGGCCATCTTCGTGATCGTGTCGACGTTCGTGGAGTGGATGGAGGCAGTGTGGCGGAAACCGTGCTCGACGCGGACGGCCAGGTCGATGGCCGCCTCGACGGTGCCCACCCGCACGATCGGGAGCAGAGGCATCATCTGTTCGGTCCAGACCAGGCTGTGGTCGCGCGGCACGTCCGCGATGAGTAAGCGGGGCTCGGGATCGGCCTGGACGCCGATCTCGGCGAGCATCTTCGCCGCGTCCTGGCCGATCCAGGCCGGGTTCATGACGCCGGGCTTCCCGGGCTGGCCGGGCTCCGCGAAGACCACTCGTTCGAGCCGGCGCAACTCGTGTTCCTTGAGCAGGTAGGCGCCGTTCCGGGTCATCGCCCGGATCAGCCGATCGGCGACGGTGTCGACGACGATGACGACCTTCTCGTCGATGCAGACGAGGTTGTTGTCGAACGAGGCGCCGCGGACGATATCGCGGCCCGCGCGCTCGAGATCTGCGGTCCCGTCCACGACGGCCGGCGGGTTGCCGGGACCCGCCGTTACCGCTCGTTTGTCGGTCTTGAGCGCCTCGCGGACGACCGCGCCCCCGCCGGTGACCAGCAGGACGCGGACGCCCGGGTGCGACATAAGGGCGCGTGCGCTCTCGAGAGTCGGGTTGGCGGCGGCCGAGGCCAGATTCGGAGGCCCGCCGGCACCGACGATCGCCCGATTGATGAGCCGCACGGTCTCCGCTGAGCAGCGCCTTGCGCTCGGGTGGGCGTTGAAGACGACGGCGTTGCCGGCCGAGACGATGCTGATCGTGTTGTTGATGATCGTGGAGGTCGGGTTCGTTACCGGCGTGAGCGCGGCGACGACGCCAAACGGGGCGAACTCGGTGACCATCATGCCCGCGTCGCCGGTGACGGCCTGGACTTCCAGGTCCTCCGGGCCCGGTGCCTTTGAGGCGACCAGCCGGTTCTTCACGACCTTGTCCTCGACCCGACCGAGGTGCGTTTCCTGGTGGGCCATCCGGGCCAGCTGTTCGGCGTGGTCCAGCATTGAACGGCGAACTGCCTCGATGATGACCTTGCGACCGGCCAGGCCCTGGACCTGGAACTCGTTGAAGGCACGTGTGGCCGCGGCCACGGCATCGTCGATCGTGGCGTGGATGCCGTCGCCCAGCTCGACGGCCGCGGCAGTCGCCAGCTCCGCCTCGGCCCGGAGGCCCTCACCCGGCCGCGCGTCCCCGGCCGCCGCCACTCGGCGGCGGACCCGCTCGATGATCTCGGAGATCTCGCGCTCGTCTAGCTCGCTCATCGCCCTGGCCCGCTACTTGCGGTAAACCTCCGTCCCGCCGATCTCCCATGTGTCCACGATCGCCATGATCACGGCGTCGCAGGGCCGGTCGCGCGTCGTCTCCGTCTGGCGAGCGGAGCTGCCGGTGGCGTAGAGGACGACCTCGCCGACACCCGCACCGACCACGTCGGCGGCCACCACGTAACCTCCGGCCTCGCGGTTCTCTGCGTCGAGCTGGCGCACGACAAGGAGCTTCCAGCCTTCCATCAGCGGCTCTTTGCGGCTCGCGACCACGGTTCCGGTCACCCGTCCAAGGAGCATCTCGTCACCGCCTGCTTCAGGGGAGCGCGCGCGCCGGCAATACGCCGGCGCGCGCCACAAGCTGCTAGTCCTGCTTGCTCTCGGCCTTGGCCTCCTTGAGTCGCCCGAGCGGCAGAACGAGGTCGACGTTGACGTGCGGCCGGGCGATCACGTGGCTGGCGACGACCTCGCCCACCTTCGCGGCGTTTCGGACGCCGGCATCGACCGCGGCCTTGACGGCGGCAACGTCGCCGCGAACCACGGCGGTCACGTACCCGCCGCCGGTCTTCTCGTAGCTGACCAGCTCCACCTTCGCCGCCTTGACCATCGCGTCGGCGGCCTCGACCACCGCCGCGAACCCGCGGGCTTCGATCATCCCAAGCGCTTCTGCCATCGACCGTGTCTCCTTCTCGTGCGGCTACTCGACCCCGCGGTCGCCGCCGCCGCTGCACTGAGTCCTGCGCCTAAGCCTTCGCTTCGCGTCCTTCGAGTCCCTCGATCGCCGCCAGCGCAGCGCGCCAGCCGACGTCGATGTCACGCTCCTCGCCACCGAGGTAGATGCGGCCCATCGAGCCGAAGGCCCGCACTTCGAGGATGTTGATGTGAGCTGCCTTCTCCGCCTCGTTGGCCGCGAGCGCGGCGTAGGCGGCGGGTTCGAGCTCCAGCACGTAGAGCGTCTGGCCGGGGATCAGCATCTGGCCGTGACGCGTCCGGTTGATGAGCTGGGCCTGGTGGTCGTCGATCCGGCGGATGATCTGCGAGGACAGGACGCGCGGCTTGATCCGGTCGGTTTCGGCCAGGCCAATCTCGGCGAGGATCGCGCCGCCGGCGGCGCGGACCTCGGCCTGCGACGGCGAGTGGATCTCGAGCATGCCGTAGTAACGCTCGATGATCTGCATGCCGGGCTTGACGGTCGTCGACTTGAGGGCGATATCGGTCAGCCGGTTGATCTCGATGCCGGGCGAGACCTCGACCGAGAGCGAGGCGTCGCCGGCGAGCGGCAGGAATCCCTGCGCGACCGTCCCCAGGAAGGCGGCGTACTGGGCCTGGAGGCTATCCAGGAAGACGTAGGCTCGAAGGTCAATATTGCCCATGTGCGCCCTTCTCTCCGGTGACGATCTTGACGCCGGCGGAGGCCCCGATCCGGGTCGCCCCGGCTGCGATCATGTCCTGGACCTCCTCGACGGTCCTGATGCCGCCGGCGGCCTTGACGCCCATCTTCGGGCCGACCGTCTCGCGCATCAGCGCAACGTCGAAGACTGTTGCACCGCCTTTCGCGAACCCGGTGGACGTCTTGACGAAGTCCGCCCTGGCTTTCTGAGCGAGGCGGCAGGCGATCACCTTCTCCTCGTCGGTGAGGAGGGCGGTCTCGATGATCACCTTGCAGAGGGCGCCCGCCTCGTGGCAGGCGTCGGCGACGCGGGCAATGTCCTCGCGGACCTGGACCTGCAGCCCGCTCTTGAGCGCGCCGATGTTGATGACCATGTCGATCTCGCGGGCGCCGTCCCGGATTGCCCGGCGCGCCTCGAAGACCTTGATCTCCGTCGGCGTGGCGCCGAACGGGAAGCCCACGACCGAGGCGACTCCGACGCCGGAACCATGCAGATCGTCGGCGGCGCGGCGAACCCAGGTCGGGTTGACGCAGACCGCGGCGAACCGGAACTCGGCAGCCTCCGCGCACAGCTTGTCGATGTCGGCGACCACGGCGTCCGGCCGAAGTAGCGTGTGATCGATGTATCGGGCGAGGTCCGTCGGGACGTCGGCCGCCTGGCCGTGGAACTCGACCCGCGACGCGCCCCCGGCCACGACGTCGCGGACTTTGGCCGCGCACTGGGCGGCGCACGCACCGCTGCATCCGGCACATGTTCCGCCGTGGACGCCCGGACTGCCGGGTGCGCCCAGAGAAACGAGCACCTGACGTGTAATCGACTCGACGAGCTCGTCGCGAGTGTAGGTCGCCTCCGTCATCCTCGAACCTCTCCGGCCGGAGCCATGTAACGGCGCTCGATCGCCGTGATCTTCTCGACCCGCGCGGCGTGGCGCCCCGGGGCCCAGTCCGTGCCGAGCCAGGCTCGCACGATCTCGATGGCCAGGCCCTCACCGACGAAGCGGGCGCCGAGGGTGAGGACGTTGGCGTGGTTGTGCTCGCGGCTGTTGCGGGCGCTCGAGAGGTCGTGGCAGAGGGCGGCCCGGACGCCCGGCACCTTGTTGGCGACCATGCACGAACCGATACCGGCGCCGTCCAGGATGATTCCCCAGCGGCAGGTCCCGTCGGCCACGAGGCGGGCAACGGCGTGGGCGATGTCGGGATAGTCCACGGGATCGCTGCCGTGCGTGCCGCAGTCGCGGACCTCGAAGCCGGTCTCGGTCAGCATCTGGCCGATCCGATCCTTGAGTGCGGAGCCGCCGTGGTCGGCGCCGATGGCAATGGCGACGCGTTCCGAACCGGCCGGGGCGACTCCAGCGGCCGCAACCGCCCCCGGCATGTTCGCCGGGGATGCAGTCGCGTCGGCGGCGAGCGTGGCGTCGACGATCCGGCGCACGATGTCGCGGACCTCGTTTTCGGACGGTGAAGCGGGACCGCGCATGTCACGCATGGTCGAGAACCCAGTCCGCGGTCGCCTCGTCGGTCACCATCACGTTGACGCAGCCCGACCGCAGGGCGGCAAGCGCAATCGGGCCCCTTCCCGGGCCGGCGGCGACGCCCACCGCAAGAGCCTTCGCGCCGAGCTCCTCCAGCGGCAGGCCGATCGTCCGGCGGTCGAGCGACGGGAGGGCGATGCGACCGTCCAACGATAGGAACCGCCCCAGGACGTCGCCCACCGCACCGGCCTCAGCGAGCGCGGCGAGCTCCGGGTCGCCGATGAAGCCGGACGCGACGTGGACGCTGTCCGGACCCATGACGCCCATGCCGAAGACGGCGGTCTGGGCAGAGCGCGCGGCCGCGAGCGTCTGCCCGACGGACGGGTCTTTCTCGAGCGCCTCTCGAAGCTCGGGCGAGCCGACGATCGCGGGCGCCGCCATCATGCGGATCGCGGCTCCGGTCGTGAGCCCGAACTGCTCCACGACCTCCTGGGCCCGGGTCGGGCGGGCCGAGCGGGACATCGCGCCGTTCAGCTGCACGATCTCGGACGCGGCCGTCCAGCCCGGGCGAAGATGTGCGGCGAGCTGGAGCATCGTGCGCCCCCACGAAACGCCTATCGCGCCCGCCGGCCGAAGCGAGGTCAGGTGGGCGGCGGCGGCACCGCCGACCCGCTCGCGGGCGAGGAGTTCCTGGTCGACGGCCGAAGCGGTCGGCGGCACGTCGACGACGACCGCGCTCCGCAGGCCAAAGCGGCCGACCAGGCTGTCCTCGAGCTGTACCAGCCGGGCCGCGGGATGGACGATTTCGATGCGGACGGCCGACTCGCGCAGGGCGCGGTCCAGGAGGCGGCCGACCTTGAACCTGCTGACACCAAGGCGCTCGCCGACCTGATCCTGGGTCAGATTGAGCCGGTAATAGAGCTGGGCGGCGCGAAGCATCAGCCGGGTTTCCAGCCCGAGCTCGTCCTGGCGAAGGATAGCGGCGCCGGCGGGCATGCTCAAATGTGCATATCTCTGCTCATATGTACAAGGCTACGCGCCCGACGACGGAGCTGTCAAGATACCTGGACTTGCCGTATTAACGGGCGTGCCGGTGCTCACGAGAGGGCCGGGCACGAGCGGTGCCGCTCCACCCGGCGACGCTTCCGGGCGGCGCCCGTTGTCAGACGGGTTCGACTCGCCGTCGCCCGCCGGATTCGACGACCGTCGTCGGCGCATTGTGCACCGCGGTGGTGGCGGGGATCGTGCCGAGCCGGCCGGCCTGGTAGTCGGCGAATGCCTGGACGACCTCGTCGCGCGTGTTCATCACGAACGGTCCCATCCATGCGACGGGCTCTCGTATCGGTCGGCCGCCGAGGATGAGCAGATCGAGGTTCGGGCTGCGACTGTCCTGTGGCTGCAGCGCCGCGACCGTGAGCGCGTCGCCGGGTCCAAGGACTGCGAGCTGTCCGGTCCCGATCGGTCGTGCCTCCGCGCCGACGTTCCCATGGCCGGCCATTGCGTAGACGAGCGCGTTGTAGTCGGCCCGCCAGGGCAGCGACATGCGCGCCCCTGGGCTGAGGGTCGCGTGGACGAGCGTCATCGGCGTGTAGGTCGAGCCGGGCCCCCTGTGCCCGGCGACCTCACCGGCGATGATCCGGACGAGCGCTCCGCCATCGGCTGAGCATGCGACCTCCACTTCCCGGGCCCGCAGGTCCTGGTAGCGCGGTGCAGCCCACTTCTGGGCGCGCGGAAGGTTCACCCAGAGCTGGAAGCCGTGGAAGAGCCCGCCGCTCACGACGAGCCATTCCGGCGGCTTCTCGATGTGCAGGATGCCGGAACCCGCGGTCATCCACTGCGTGTCGCCGTTGGTGATCACTCCGCCGCCGCCGTTCGAGTCCGAATGCTCGAACGTCCCGTCGATCATGTACGTCACCGTCTCGAAGCCCCGGTGCGGGTGCCAGGGTGTCCCCTTCGGTTCGCCCGGGGCGTACTCGACTTCGCCCATCTGGTCCAGGTGAACGAAGGGGTCCAGGTCGCCGAGATCGACGCCGGCGAATGCTCGCCGGACGGGAAAGCCCTCCCCCTCGAGCCCACGCGGTGCGGTCGTCACGCTGCGCACGGCGCGCACCCGGGCGATCGTTGAGTCGGGCTCCGGGATTCGGGGCAGGACGGTGATGTCTGGGACCGTGATCGCGGGCATGGAAACGTTCCTCGTCGGCCTGGCGCCGGGCTCTTCAAGGCGCTCGGCTACCCGATGATGGCGTCGTTTCCGGGGAAGCGGGCTGCGCGCGCGGCCAGCACCGCCTGGTGGTGCGGGGGCACGCACGAGATCAGCGAGCCGGCGCTGCCGGCCACCGGTCTGCCGGCGGGCCATCTGAGGCAGTCGGCCAGTCGACGCGAGTGGGACGGGGATCATCGCCTCCAATGCCCCGGGCGCTCGGTGTTACTCGTTCGCGTTCGGCGGCTTGGGCGCCCGGCCGGAGGGCACTCTTCTGGCGCGCTTGACCTGCGTATCGAGAACCTGCTTGAACTGCTTGGCCAGGCCGGTCTTCATGCCGGCACGCGCCGCGGCGTCCGCATCTCGATCGCGGCGCTTTGAACGCGCCGCCTCCGCGGGCCGAAGTTCGTCTTCGTGGTCGTCCATGGATCGTCCGTTCCCTCCTTGATACCGGCGACCTGCTACGATCCGGCGGCGATGGAACTCTACGGCGTCCGGATCCCGACGATCGTCTCCGACAACATAGCAACCCGGTGCTCCGGTTGTGGCGAGGTCATCAAGGGCCGGCCGTGGCGGGTAAGCATCCTCGATATCGTGGCTCCAGAGGCGCCGGTCGGCTGGACTGAAGCCGCGGCGATCAACCCTGGCCCGTTCGAGTTCCACTCCGACCCGCGCCATGTGCTGGCCTGGATGGCCAGCCGGGGGATGCTCTTCTGCCGGCGCTCGCAAGTTCGCCAGATCATGAGGCCGGTCTGGGTGCCGACCGACCCCCGCCGACTGGGGTTGTGCGACGGCATCCACCACGACACTCACGAGTTCGTCGATCCGGCCGCCCACGCCGCCGACCGGAGCTGAGGGCAGATGCGAGTACGTAAGGCGGTCTTCCCGGCCGCGGGATGGGGGACCCGCTTCCTCCCCGCCACCAAGGCACAACCGAAGGAGATGCTCCCGCTCGTTGACAAGCCGGTCATCCAGTACGCTGTCGAAGAGGCGGTCGAGGCCGGCATCGAGCAGGTCATCATCGTTACCAGCAGCCAGAAGCGGGCGATCGAGGATCACTTCGATCTGAGCCTCGAGTTGGAGCAGCTCCTGGAGTCGCGCGGCGAGATCGAAAAGCTGCGCCAGATACGAGCCATCTCAGATCTGGCCCAGGTCTCTTACGTCCGCCAGAAGGAACAGCTGGGCCTCGGCCACGCCGTCCTTGTGGCCAAGGAACTGGTGGGCCACGAGCCTTTCGCGGTCATCCTCTCCGACGACGTGGTCATCGGCGAGCGGCCCTGCATCGGGCAGCTGATCCATGCCTACGAACGGACCCATTCGTCGATCGTGGCGGTCATGGAGGTGCCCCCCGAGGACACCAGTCGATACGGCGTCATAGCCGGTGAGGTTGCAGGCCCGGACGATCCGCGGCTCTACAGGCTCTCGGGCCTGGTCGAGAAGCCGGAGCCGGGGGCGGCACCGTCGAATCTGGCCATCATCGGCCGCTACGTCCTCACTCCGAAGATCTTCGAGAAGCTCGAGCAGACCCAGCGCGGAGCCGGCGGTGAGATTCAGCTGACGGACGCGATCGAGGCCCTGATGCAGGAGCAGGACGTCTACGGCTATGCCTTCGATGGGGTGAGATACGATGCCGGGACCACGATGGGCTGGCTCAAAGCGTCTGTAGAGCTGGCTCTCCAGAGAGAGGACATCGGAGGTCAGTTCCGACGGTACTTGCAGACGCTCGACCTGAGCTGACGCCGGGGTAGATCGGTGAAGGCTCGGCAGGCGGATGGCAGGTTGCATCAGAGGGCGTTCCTGCGCCGCAGCTAAGAGGATCAAGCGTGGCCGAGATCGGACAGATGGTCGGGCACCGCTACCGGCTCATGGAGCTGCTTGGCGAAGGCGGCTTCGACACCGCCTATCGCGCCCGCGACGTCCGCCAGAACCGGGATGTCGCACTCAAGCTCCTGAAGACGGAGTACGCCGACAACCTCGACTTCATGTCCGACTTCCGCTGGCAGTCCCGGGTTGCGGCAAGCCTGGACCATGAGAACATCGCCTCGGTCTACGATGTCGGCACCGACGAGAGCGGCACATACCTTGTGACCGAGTACGTCGACGGTGCCGACCTGGCGACGCTCATCGAGCGCAACGGGCCGGTTCCGAGGCGGCGCGCCGCTCGCGCCGCCTCGGAAGTGGCAAGAGCGCTCCAGGCCGCCCACGCACGTGGCTTGCCACACGGCGACCTCCGAGCGGGCAACGTGATGGTCACTCGCGAAGGCCACATCAAGGTCACGGACTTCGGGATCGCCCGAGCGGCAGCCGCCGTGACCGATGCCGCGTCCGCAAACGCTAAGCACCAGACGGGCGACCCGGCAGCCGCCGCCTCGGCCGCCGTACAAGGGACAAAGCGGGGCCTGCCCTCCGAGGCTGCCGACGTGCAGGCTCTCGGCGTCCTGTTGTTCCAGATGCTGACCGGACGTGCACCCTGGAGCGGACAACCGGCCGAGGCGCTCGCTGCAGCCCGTCAGGCCGGCCCGCCACCACTCCCGTCGACGATCGACCCGGCTGTGCCGGGGGCCCTTGATGAGATTGCTTCTCGGGCGATCTCGAATCTGCCTGGTGAGCGCTACGGATCCGCGGCGGAGATGGCGGATGCCCTCGACGCCTTTCTCGGTGGGGGTGCCGTGGACGTTGCAGGTGCCGCGGAGGGCGTCGTCGCCACGGCTGGGGAAGGCGCGGCCGAGAGCGGTGGCGCAGTTCCGGCGGCGAGCGTCGTCGCCACTGCCGGGATGGGGGCAGCAGCGGCCGGCACTGCCGGTGTTTCCGGCCCGGGCGCCGTTGACGGGGCCGGCGCCGCAGGCACAGCCGCCGGCGGAGTTGCCCGAGTCGCGGGCGCTGACGCTGCCGGTCCGGCCGGGCGCGTGGTCTACTCGCCGGACGCCTACGCAACGGGTTCCGACGTCGAATACGAGCTTGGACTCGACGGCGAAACGAAGAACGGTTACTCACCCGAGCCGGAGCATCTGCGCCGGCAGGTTCGTCGGTCGCAGCCGGTCGAGCCGGAGCCGGAACCGCCCGGGGCCAGCCCCTGGGTGTGGATTGCCGGAATGCTCGGGATTCTTGTCATCGCCATCATCGGCGTGATCGTCGTCCTGCTGTTCAGCAAGGGCGCGGCAGCGCCCGTCTATGCGCCCAACCTGATCAGCGAGTCCTTCACGCAAGCACAGGCGGACGCTCAGCGTGTCGGCCTGAACATCACGGTCACTTTCCAGGCCAACGACACCACCCAGCCGGACAACACCGTCGTGCAGCAGAACCCGGCTGCCGGCACCCAGATGCACCAGGGCGACACGATCACGGTCGTAGTTCTCAATGGGCAGGCCACCGTCACCGTGCCCAACCTCGTCGGCATGACCGAAAGCGACGCCCTCAACGCCCTCCAGACGGCGGGGCTTCAGGCAGGCGTCCGGACCGACCAGAACGACCCGACCATCCCGGCGGGCCAGATCGTCAGCTCGAACCCGCGTGCCGGCATCTCCGTGAAGCGAGGCTCGACGGTCGACTACGTGGTTTCGGACGGTCCGGCTCCTACTCCAACTCCGACGCCCACCCCAACTCCTACTCCGACCCCAACACCTACTCCGACTCCCACGCCGACGCCGATCCCAACGCCGGCGCCCACTCCGAAGCCCGCTCCCACGCCGACGCCGACGCCGACGCCGACGCCGACGCCGACGCCGACGCCGACGCCCACGCCGACGTAGAGTCCTACCGCGCCCTAACCCTTACGCGTCACCGACTTGAGTCCTCGGCGCCAGGCGAGCGCTTCTCGATGACCCGGTACCGGGCCCCACGGTCGCGATCGATTAGAACTTCCGTGCTGGAGTCGTCTGCCACCTTGAGCCGGGATCGAGTCCGGCTCCCTCCACATGCCGTGGCCGTCGGCGGCCCGGTCCGGCGGCTCCTCCATGGCAGCGAGCGTCCCCCACAGTCCACGGCCGCTTTCGGCGGTCGGCACGGTTGACGCGCCGAACGTGGAGTCGACCGTGTCGGCGGTCTCTTCCGACGATCGTTCCCAGCAGGCCCTTTCCTCTTCGCCCGTGAGGGGAGCGCGACCCCTGTCCAGGGCGCAGTAACCCAGGCGGATGGCGACGGCCTTGCGGAAGTTCCGGCACGATGCGCATGTAATCGTCGAGCGTTGACAATCCCAACACTGCGCGGCTTCCAGTTGTTGTGCTCCACAGTGCGGACAACGCCAGGCGGCCATAGTCCGATTGTAGCTGCGATGACTCGGGCCGACCAGCAGGCGTGCGCCGGGCGAATCGATCGTGCCGCCGCTCAAGTCGTTGTGATGCCCGCCGTCCCGGCGACCTGGTCTCCCGCGGGCGAGGTCACGAGCACGCTGGCCTGACCGCTGCCCGCCAACGCACCCGAGATGTCCACCTGCCAGGTCGCTGTCCCGGTTGCGTCCGTCGAAAGCTCGGGCGACACTATCGGGCCGAGCCCCGCGATCGTGACTGTGAAGGTCACATCGGCGTCGGCCAGCGGCCCGCCGTTCAGCGAAGTGGCGTGGAGTGTCAGCTTCAGCGTGGTCGGTGACGACGACGCGAACTTGCTCGGAGTGACCTCGAGATGGGCCGCCAGCTGACCGTAGTCGCGGTTGACCGTGAGACTGGCCGAGGACGAGTTGCCCGCCAGGTCGGTTGCCGACAGGTCGATGTTGTTCGGACCGGCGACGACCGGAACGGACAGCTTGAACTTGCCGTCAGCGCCGACGACCTGGCTGCTGAAGGCGCCGCCCGGCGCCTCCTCGTTGCGAATTGAGATCGTGGATCCGGCGTCGCACGTTCCGGAAACGGCGACCGTTGAGACCGTCACCTTCGCCCCCTGGGCCGGGGCTGCGATCGAGATCTTGGGCGGCACGGTGTCGAGGACGTAGGTAATCACCGGCGACCGCCCTCCCTCGCCGTTGGGCGTCGCCAACGTGGCTACGAAGTTGTTGTTGCCCTCGGTCAGGGTTATCGGCGGGGTGATGAAGCGGGTCGTGGCTCCAACCGTCACGCTCGCCACCTGCCGCTGCGCACCATTCTTGCCGAGCAGGTAGACACGGACCGAGTAGCCGGTCTTCCCAACAGCCCCCGCCGGCACGCTGCCCTGGATCGGAGTCGAGGGCTGGTTCGTGTAGCCGTTGTTGGGCGGTGGATCGAGAAGGGGCGTGTCGAGAGCCACTCCGGAGGGCGGTACCGTTGCCGGAGCCCCTGACTCGAGGCGGCTGACCGCGTTGCCGAAGGCTGAGGCTATCTGGCCGATGATGTCGGTCATCAGTCCGGAACCGACCGTGAGCGTCAGCAGACCCAGCACGAGACAGCCGCTGACTATGACCGCGGCCATCGGCGGCGGGATCCTGGCGGCGGTCGAGAGGGGCCGGTACCGGCGCATGACGCCCGGAGGTGGTGCCGGGGCCTTGATCGACTGTGTCGACATCCGGTCGCTCGACGGCGGCCGGGGCCGAACATGAGCGGCTCGACGTTCTCGCATCGGCATGCTCGCTATTGTCTCATCACAGGAAGGTCGTCCTGTGCTATTGATCGCTCCGGTCCATCCAAACGCGGCCGGTTGCCGATCCGCGGGGCGGAACCCGGTGACCCGCGCTGGATGTGCGCGTGACGACGGGATGGATGTAGTCTGATATACAGAGCGTGCGTTCAGTTGCGTGCGTTCAGGTTCGAGGCAGCAGTGCAGGCTCGCGACCCAAAGCCCAATCGGCCCCGAGACCCCGATGCCGGTTTCGCCCATCCGGTGGCTGGCTTCGGGGGCCGAGTCGCGCCGATCGGTCGCCTGCAGCCCGGACCCGGTTCAGCCGGCGGGCCGCCCGGCAGTCGAACCGCCATCCGAACGGCGCCGCCACCCGGGACCTTCCCTCATGCAGGCCCCGGCCGGCCGGGACGCTACCCATTTCCGGCAACGGCTCGCGGAGGCATCGGCCTGCCGAACCTGCGCCGCAACGTGTGCCCGCATTTCTACATGACCGGCAGCCGGGGGGCGATCCCGATCCAGGCGGCGCACCTGCTCAAGAATCTGATTCGCCAGGAGCAGAACGTCTCACGCTGCCAGCTCCGCGGCGGCGTCCACCTGGAGCAGGGATTCGTGAACGACGTCTGCCTGACGCCTCGGTGCAACCAGTGCGTCTTCTACGAAGACGGACTGCCGAAGGATTGACGGCACACCGCCTCAGCTATTCGGAGGCGCTATTCGCGCTCCAGTCCCGGGGCCGATTCGGCATTCACCTTGGATTGACCCGAACGAGAGCGCTGCTGGCCGAGCTCGGCCACCCCGAACGGAAGCTCCGTGGCGCGCTCATCGGCGGTACGAACGGCAAGGGGAGCGTCCTCGCTCTCGTGGGGTCCGCCCTGACCGAAGCCGGCTACAGGGTGGGGCAGACGCCGAAGCCGCATCTGGTCACGTACCGTGAGCGGCTCCAGATCGGAGGCTGCCCGGTCGAGCCGGAGACGTTCGCGCGACTGGCAGGTGAGGTCATGGCCAGGGCCGACCGGGTCGCCCGCCGGCACGGCGATCCGACCGAGTTCGAGCTGTTGACTGCCATCACCTTCCTGTGGTTCGCCGAGGCCGGCATCGATCTGGCGGTCGTCGAGGTTGGCCTGGGCGGCCGGCTCGACGCGACGCACGCCTGGGATGGAGGTGTGGCGGTCATCACCAACGTTACGCTCGACCATACCGACCGACTCGGCGCGACCGTAGAGGCGATCGCCAGGGATAAGGCGGGGATCATCCTCAGAGGCGATCGGGCGGTGACAGGCGCCTGGGGCTCGGCGCTCGAAGTGATCGAGCGCCGAAGCCGGCGGGTGGCGGCTCCGCTGACGGTGACGACGCCCGCACCGATCCGCGGCTTCGACCTCGCCGGCATCGAGGTCGAGCTGGGGCGGCTGGGCACGGTTCGTGTCGGGCTGCGGGGGCGCCACCAGGCGGCGAACGTGGCCGTCGCAGATGCGACTTTGGACGCCCTCGAATCGGCGGGGATGGCCCGCGTTCCGGCCGAGGCGCGCCGCGCCGGCTACGCGACCGTTCGCTGGCCGGGGCGGCTGGAGTTGATCGAGGTCGAAGGCCGCCAGGTCCTGCTGGACGGCGCTCACAACCCGGCCGGGGCGGCGGCACTCGCCGAGGCGCTCGACGAAATGGCGCCGCTTCTGCGCCGGGGTCGGGCGACGCTGCTGCTGGCGATCATGGCCGACAAGGATGTAGACGGAATCATTCAGGCGCTGGCCGGCGCGACGATGCTTCGTGAGGCGCGGGTCATATGCACCGCGCCGGCCGGTGGCCGGGCGCTGCGTGCGGATCGCCTGGCGGCCCGCTGGAGCGCACTGGCGGGGCAGGCCGCCGAAGCCATCAGGGAGCCGCGAGATGCCCTTGACGCGGCCCTCGACGCAGGAAGGGGTGCAGGCGGCGGCGTCGGGCTTGCAGGCCGCGCCGCCGGCCGCGTTGCCGGCCGCTCCGGCGCTTCTGAGGCCGGCCCCCTCATCGTGGCCGGCTCGCTCTATCTCGTCGGCGCCGCCCGGGCGCTTCTCGTGGAGGATCCGGTTCTCGTCCCCGATCCGTCGCTGCCGCATCCGGAGGGCGAGCCGTGACGCAGGTCGACCGCACCCAGCCGCTCGATCCCGGCACCCAGCCGCTCGATCCCGGCACCCAGCCGCTCGATCCCGCCCCCCGGCCGCTCGAGCCCACCCAGATCGGGTCGCGCATCTTCGAGTGGGGCAGCCGGACGTACATCATGGGCATCATCAACGTGACCCCGGACTCGTTCTCCGGCGACGGCCTCCTGGCGGCAGAAGCCGGAGCGGCCGGAATCGCCGGTCACCGCGACGCGGCAGTGGAGGCGGCCGTGGCTCAGGCCCGCCGCATGGTGGACGCGGGCGCCGACATCCTGGACGTCGGCGGGGAATCCACGCGTCCCGGTCACGAACCGACGGCCGCGGACGAGGAGGAAGCCCGCGTCGTCCCGGTCATCTCCGCCATTTGCGCCGCCCTGCCCGGCGTCCCGGTCAGCGTCGACACATCCAAGCCCGCCGTGGCGTCGGCGGCTTTGGACGCCGGGGCATCGCTTCTCAACGACGTCTGGGGTGTATCGTCGGACGACGCCATGGCCCGCCTCGCCGCCGCTCGCGGCGTGCCCCTCGTGCTGATGCACAACCGGCTCCGGCCACACTATCGGGACTTGATCGAGGAGTTGACGGCCGACCTGCGTGCGGCGCTGGATCGAGCCGGGACCGCGGGTGTGCCGCGCCGGAACCTGATAGTCGACCCGGGCTTCGGCTTTGGCAAGACACCCGAGCACAACCTCACGGTCATGCGCGAGCTGGCGAGCCTGCGGAGACTCGGTCAGCCGATCCTGCTGGGCGCATCCCGCAAGTCGACGATAGGGTGGTTGCTTGGAGGCCTGCCCACTGATCAGCGGCTCGAAGGCACTCTCGCCACGACCGTAGTCGCGATCGCGGCCGGCGTGGACATGATCCGAGTTCACGACGTTCGGGCAAACGCTCGAGCTGCCCTGGTCGCCGACGCGATCTACCGGGAGAAACCCCAATGACGGACCGGGTCGGGCTCGTGAACATGCGCTTCGAGGGCCGGCACGGAGTGCTGGATGAAGAGCGGATGCGGGCCCAACCGTTCGAGGTCGACGCCGAACTGCACCTGGATCTCGGCCCCGCGGGCCTCGCCGACGACCTTGCGCTGACCGCCGACTATCGCGACGTCTTCGAGATCTGCCGCGAGGTCGTCGAGGGCCCGAGCATGAAGCTTATCGAGGCCCTCGCGGAAAGCATCGCGGCGCGTCTTCTCGCAAGTTTCGAGGCCGTGGGAGTGTCGGAGGTTGTTGTCCGGGTCCGAAAACCAACGGTTCCGCTGCCGGGCGAGCTCGACTGCGCCGCGGTCGAGATCAGGCGCCGACGCCCCGAAGGCCCGTTCTAGCTCGTCGACGCCGGCCGGGTCCCGAGCGTCACCCTGATCGTCATGTAGGTTCCGCCCCGGTAGATCTCAACGCTGACCGTCCGGCCGGGTGCGTACTGGACGAGAACGTCCTCCAGCCGGTGCGAAGGGTTGATCGCCTGGCCCTCGACGCTGGTGATGATGTCGCCGGTCTTGATGCCGGCCTGGGCGCCGGGGCTGCCGGCCACGACGGCTTCGACCGAGTTCCCGGCGGCGTCCTCCTTGTGGACCCACGCGCCCTGGCCAAGGGGCAGGCTGTACCGCTGCTGCACGCCCGCATCGATCGAATCGTATGTGACGCCGATGAACGGCCTGGACAGCTTCTCGCCGGCCAGTGCCTGCTGCATGATCGGCTTGGCGATGTCAATGGGGATCGCGAAGCCGATTCCCTGGGCAACCTGAGCTTGCGCCGTCGTGACGCCAATCACCCGCCCGGACGCGTCGACGAGCGGTCCGCCGCTGTCGCCGGGGTTGATGGCCGCGTCGGTCTGGATCAGGCCGTGGAGGCTGGTCGAGGCCGTGGAGGCGGCGCTGTCGCCGGCGATCGAGACGTCCCGGTCGAGTGCCGAAACGATCCCGGATGTGACGCTGTTCGGGTACTGGAGGCCGAGTGGGCTGCCGATCGCGATGGCAAGCTGGCCGACCTGCAGCGACGACGAGTCGCCCATCGCGGCGGCCGTAAGGCCAGATGGGCTGCCGATCTTGACGATGGCCAGGTCGGTCAGGGTATCGAGGCCGTAGGTCGTGCCCGGGAACTGGCGGTCGTCTGCCAGCCGGACTGAGATCGCCTGCGCCCCGGCCACGACGTGCTTGTTGGTGAGAATCCAACCTCGTGAGTCGAAAATGATCCCCGAACCCACAGACGTGGTGCCGCCGCCGTCGTCGGCCACGATCTGGACCACGGCTGGGCCGACCCGGCTCGCCGCCGCGATCACGGTCGAAGCGTCCGATATGACGGGCGCCCTGGGGCCGCTGGTCGCGGCCGGCGGCATCGTCGCCGGATCCAGCGCGCCGGACGCTCGCAAGGCCGCGTAGGTCCCGCCGGCACCCAGGATCGACCCGATCAACGACGCCGCGAGCAAGGGGACGACAAGCCTTTGGCCGGGGCCGTGACTCGAAGATGGCGGTCCGGCTGGCTCGGGACTCTGCTCGGAGCCAGGTTCGAACCACCGCTCCGGCGTCATCTGGTCCGAGCCTTCTGCGGCTCCGCCGCCGAAGGACGCCTTCCAGTAGTGGCGCCCGTCGGGCGGGAGCTCGAACCGTTGGATCTCGGGTGGGCTTGGGTCGGACATCACGCGGCCATTTCCGGCGTAGGAGAGGTGACGAGCGCGAATGCTATCCGCGAGGGCGAATTGGCGCCCGAATGTTGATCCACGGCAGCGGACGCCGCGCAGGCCGAAGCTTGCCCCGGTTCGCGTTCAGGTACCAGATCGCGGATGGTGAAGATTCAAGCACAGACCCGGCCCGCTCAGCCGGACCGGGTGCGATCGTGCTCGCTGGCGGCCGTGGCGGCCGTGGCGGCCGTGGCGACGGGCGCTAATTCCGCCGGTGCGGGAGACCGGCCGGATGCCGCCCCTGGCTCCACCGATGGCGGTGGGCTCACCGCCGGTCTCGATGGCGCGAGCCCCGATCGCGAGACTCCGGTCTGGCCGCTCCCGGCGGCCGGCACCGCGCCGGTGGCGATGGCATCGGGCGACATCCGTGGATCGGCCGGCAGGGTGACGGTGAACGTGGATCCGGCTGCCACCCGGCTCTCGACCATGATCCGGCCACCGTGCATCTCAACGACCGACCGGACTATCGCCAGGCCGAGGCCGCTGCCGCTGCCGCGAGCCTCGTTGGCCCTCGAGCCGCGGTAGAAGCGGTCGAAGATATGCGGCAGCTCATCGGCGGCGATCCCGACACCGGTGTCGATTACCTGGATGCGCGCCCCGCGGTTGTGCGGGCTCAACACAACTCGAACCGATCCGCCACGCGGCGTGAACTTCAACGCGTTGCCGATCAGGTTGGCAAGCGCCTGTCCCAGGCGCTGGGGGTCGTGCCGTGTCACCAGCGAGGTGTCCGGCAGCTCGGTCGTCAGGCTGACGCCTCGTCGCCGGGCTGAGACCTGGGCCTGTTCGACCGAGGAAAGGATCGTCGCCCGAAGGTCGTCGGGTCGAAGGTCCAGACGAATCAACCCGGAATCGAGCTTGGACAGTTCGAGGAGATTCTGAGCCAGCCAGTCGAGCCGTTCGATCTGCTGGGCGCTCGCCTCGAGAAACTCGGTCCGGGCGGCAACGTCGCTGCCGGCCTTCTCCTGGAGCAACTCGTTGAACGTGCGCAGCGCAGCGAGGGGCGTGCGGAGCTCGTGCGAGACGTCGGCTAGGAACTCCCGGCTCGTATCCCGGTCGTGCCGGATGACCTCCATGGTTTCTTCGACCTGGTCCGCCATGGCGTTGAACTGGTGCGACAGCTCTGCTATCTCGGCCCCGCCCGTCCGCGCCCGGTCGACGGGGACTCGCCTGGCCAGGTCGCCCTCGGCAAGCGCCCCCGCCGCCTCTGTAAGCCGGCGCAGCGGCGTCGTGAAGCGGCGGGCCAGCAGAGCGGAGACGACGATGGCCAGCAGGAGAGCACCGACGGCGCTCAACAGCAAGAACCCCACTACGCTGGCGATCGTGCTGCCGCGGGTCGTGTACGGCGCAGAGAGGCTGACCTCCAGGCACCACGTTGGCTCGACACCCTCGGGGTCTGCGAATTTGAAGGTTTCGGTGAATGCGATCGAGTCGCGCGCCTGGCCGAGCCCCGGCGCGGCCGTGAGCGGCGCGCTGAATGTGGACACCGGCGTCGCCGGAATGAACACGGTGCCGCCCGGCGTGTCGGAGCCGAGCCCGAATCTGAGCCGCAGGTCGGCCTGGGCGACGTTGTTGGCGTAGTCGGTCAGTGTGGCCGGATCGCCGATGGCAGCGCTGACCTCGTCGTTGAGCACTCCACCCGCCGACACGACGGTGGCGTTCGCGGGGTCCTGTGCGGCCGCGGCCTCGGCCTTGACCTTCACCACTGCGGCCACGGCGTTGGCCCGCGCCTCGAGGTTGGTGACCTCCTGCTGGCGGAGGTCGGTGTCGAGGACGAAGACGGTGACCGCGGACACGATGCCGAGGGCCACGGCGAAGACCATGACGAAGGCGATCGAAAGGCGGCCTTGAAGCGTTCTCGGCAGGGCTCGAGAGACCGGCACAGAGAGGCCGTGGCTGGCCCTTGGGGACCGCGTGCGCGCCTTCGGCTCCACCGAGTGCACGGCCACGGCCGGCTCTCTCCCGGCCGTCGCACCGGCGTCGAGAGACGTCGAAGGCGCCTCTGGCTTCTTCCGGCGCCCTCGTGCCACCTCAGCGCTCCGCGAAGGCGTACCCCGCGCCGCGGACCGTCAAGACGAACCGCGGGCTGGACGGATCGTCTTCCAGCTTCTCGCGAAGGTGACTGACGTGGACGTTGATGGTCTTCTCGTCCTGGTCCAAGGCCTCGTAGTCGCGGATCAGCTCGAGCAGCTCCCGACGCGAGAAGACGCGGCCGGGCCGGCTGGCAAGATGGCGCAGGATCTCGAACTCGGTGGCGGTCAGGGATATCCGCCGTTCGCCGCGCTGGACACGCCGCCGCTCCAGGTCTATGAGCAGGTCGCCGTGGCGCAGCAGCCGGCCGCCTCCGGCATCGGCCAGGTCGCCGTAGGCCCGGCGGAGCAGGGCCTTGACTCGGCTCATGAGCTCGCGCAGCCCGAAAGGCTTGGTCACGTAGTCGTCAGCGCCGAGCTCCAGCCCGATCACCTTGTCCATCTCCTCGTCGCGGGCCGTCAGGATCAGGACGGGCGCCTTCGAGCCGCTCGTGCGCAGGCGGCGCAGGACCTCGAATCCATCGATGCCGGGCAGGCGGACGTCGAGGACGATGAGATCCGGGCCCTCGCGCAGCGCGAATTCCAGCCCTTCTTCGCCCGATCGCGAGACCGCGACCTGGTAGCCCTCCTGTTGAAGGGCGTACTGGATCCCCCGGGCGACGGCGTATTCGTCCTCGACGATAAGGATCGTGGCAGCCACCGTTCGATGCTACACCCGGGCCGCGGCCTGGTAATGGCCCCCGTATCGTTCCGGGCAGCCGTGGCAGACGTCCGGCGGCACGGACATCGGCGCCATCGGGCCGGATTCGGCCGATCCCCCTGGGGCAAGGTGGAGGTTGGCGGCGAGGGGTCTGCCGGTGCGTCACCGGCATGACCACTCGGCCCGTGGTAGGCTCGTAGGCCGAAGCGCCTCCGCAACGGTCAGTGCGCTCGATCGACCCGCGCAGGGAGGTTCCAATTCCGTGCCATCCCCGACAGTGCTCACCGCGACACGCCGGACCGAGACCGGCAAGTCGGTCGCTCACCTGCGCAAGGCAGGGCTCCTGCCGGCCGTCGTCTTCGGCCATGGCCTCGACTCGATCTCCGTTTCGCTGGACGCCCACGAATTCGACCACCTTCGCCGGACGGTCCACTCCAACACGATCATCGAGCTCAAGGTCGACGGCAAGGACACGCACCGCGTGCTGGTTCACGGCGTCCAGATGGATCCGAGAACCCGCAGCCTGCTCCACGTCGATCTCTTCGAAGTGAAGTCGGGCGAGGAAGTCACGGTCGAGATCCCGCTTCACACGGTGGGAGAGTCCTACGCCGTCGAGCGCCTGGGCGGCACGCTCCTGCACAACATCGATCGGGTCAAGGTTCGCGCGTTGCCGGAGAAGTTGCCGGAGGCGCTCGAGTACTCCATCGAGCCGCTCAAGGATTTCGATGTCGCGATCCACCTTCGGGACCTCTCGCTGCCGGGCGGGATAACACTCCTGTCCGATCCGGATGAGGTCGTGGCGAAGGTGGCCGCTCCGCACGTCATCGAGGAGCCGGTCGCCGCTGAGGTCGCCGTCGAGGAGCCGGCCGAGGCCCCAGCCGAGCCCAAGACCGAGGAGTAATCGCTCCCAGTGCGGGCGCCGAAACGCCCGGGGGACTGCGGTCCCTGCGCTCCTGATAGCTCGGGTCCGCGGCGAGCACCTACGATGGGCACGTGCCTGGCCTGAGATCTTCTCGTGACGGTTTGGGTCGATCCGTGCCGGTCCTGGCCGCTTTCGTCGTGGGTGCGGTCGCCTACGCGCCGCTCTATTGCTACCCGCTCCTGGCACCACAGTTCGAGAGCACGTTCCACACTTCCCGCGAGCTGGGCCAGATGCCGTGGACGGTGTTCCTGCTCGTCTCGGCGCTCTGCTCACCGCTACTCGGGCGCGCCTACGACGTGATCGAGGACCGCATCCTGCTCCTGGTCGGGGCGGCCCTGCTGGCAGCCGGCTGGCTGGTCGCATCGGCCGCCTCAGACGTGGCTCTCTTGATCGCCGCCTACGGCATCCTCCTCGCGATAGGCCTCCAGCTCGTATTCGTCGGTACGAGCACTGCCATCGCCAGGCGGTACGCCGGCGTGGCGGGGTTGGCCCTGGGTGTGGCCTACGCGGGGCCGGGCATTGGAGTTGCGCTGGCTCTTCCGGTGGCCGCGGGCGTGATCCCGGACATCGGTTGGCGGTCGACCGCGGGCGTCTTCGGCCTGCTTTCGCTCGTGGCGCTGCCGTTCGTCTGGTTGATGACGGCCGGCTCGGCCGTCGTGGTGCCGGCCGAAGAGAGCGGCCGGAGTGTGAAGGGGATAGCCGGTGTAGAGCCGCCGCCCCGAACCTCGGGAGCGCCGTCCGGACGGGGTCTGCATGAGACTTCGGGCCCGGGCGTGGTGGCCGCCTCTCAGGAACCGGTGCCGCCGGGCAGTCGCTCGCGCCCCGATGCACTGCGCCGGACGATCCGGACACGTCGATTCCTGATCCTGCTGATCGGCGCGGTCGGCATCGGCTGCATTGACGAGGGCATATTCCAGACTTCGTCGCGCCACGCCGTCAATCGGGGCATTGACCCTGGATTCGCCGCCTCGCTGCTCGCACTCCAGTGCTACGCGTATGTCGTGGGGCAGATCGTAGGCGGCTGGCTGTCCGACAGGTTCGGGCGGCGCTACATCGGGATGATCTGCGCCGGATTGATCGCCGTCGGGGCGACCGCGCTATTCACTGCCACGGGCTCACTGCTCGCCCTCGCCGTCGCCGGCAATGCGATCTACGGTTTCGGCATCGGCGCGACCATCGCCATTCGCTCGGCCGCCTTCTCGGACGTGTTCGGGGGCCACAACTTCGGAGCGATATTCGGGATCATCGCCGTCGCGTACCCGGCCGGCGGAATCGTCGTCATGAACGCCGGCGGCATCCTGTACGACCGCATCGGTAACTACTGGCCGGTGTATGCGATTGCCATGGTGTCGCTCGCCGCCTGGACGACTGCCCTGGTGGCCGCCGGCCCGCGCCGCCACGGATTCCGAAAGCGAATGCGGAGCGTCCGGGCCCGGATTCCGGTCTGATCGGCGCCCGGTCCGCCGAAGCTAGGCCACTTCCCGTCGGATCGTGGCAGCTGCGAGGGCCATGAAGACGGCGGCGATGCCGATGAGCACGCCCAGGTCCAGCAGAACCTGGGGCGAGGACAGATCGGAGCCGGCGATCATCACCTGGCGCAGGCCGTCGATGGCGTAGGTGACCGGCAGGATCCGGGCCACCGGCTGCAACAGATTCGGCAGCTGCTCGATCGGCCAGAAGAAGCCGCCGAGGAGGCCCTGCGGCACGATCACGATCGGGATGAACTGCAGGATCTGCAACTCCGTCCGGGCGAAGGTCGATAGGAAGATGCCCAGCGAGACCGCACCGAGACCGAGCACGAGAACGAGCAGGTAGGCGATCAACGGGTTGCCGGCCGTCCGGACGCCGAGCCCGATCGCGAACGCCGGGACGGGTCCGAGCGCCGGGATCTCGAGGCGGCCGAGCACGAATGCCAGCACGACCGCCACCTGGAGCGTCGCGAAGAAGCCGAAGCCCAGGCTGTAACCGAGCACGATCTCGGCTCGGCTGACCGGGGTCGCCAGCAGACGTTCGAGCGTCCCACCTATCCGCTCGCGCAGGAAGCTGATGCCGGTCAGGATGAAGACGAAGAAGTAGGCGAAGAAGCCGACGACGACCGGGGCAAGCGAGTCCAGCTGGGTCGCGTCGGGCGACCCGTAGACGGTCGCTCGCTCGATCGTCGGGAGGGCAACTCCTGCCTCCTGGGCGACGGAGCTCAGCAGCGCCTTCTGGACCGCGGGCACGACGGACGCCTCGCCGGCCGGGTTGAGGCCGAGAGTGAGCAGCTCGATCTGCCGGTTCTGGAGGCTGAAGTCGGGCGGGAGGACGACGACCAGGTCGAGCCGCTTGTCCTTGAGCATCTGGCGCGCGGTGGAGTCGTCGGCGACCGAACGGTCGAGGACGATCCCCGGTTGACCATCGAGGGCGGCCTCGAGTCGGGTCGCGACGGCCGCACCGGCCGGCAGGCCCGACTCATTCACCACGGCGACGTTCGAGGTGGTCGACTGCGCGCTGCTGAGCACCCAGCCGAGCAGGGCGATGATCGCCAGCGGCGCGATGTACAGCAGCGCCAGCGATCGGGGGTCGCGGCGGAACTGGGCGACGATTCGGCGAAAGACGGCGGCGACTCGGAGGGGGTTCATCGGTCCGTTTCCTCCGGGCCTGCCGCGTCGGGGACGGTCGCGGTGCCGGCTGCAGACGAGCCCGAGTCCGCGGCCGTCCAACCCGTCGCGAACTTCAGGAAGGCGGTCTCGAGGTTGGCGGTGCCCGCGCGCGCCCGAAGATCGTCGGGCGCCCCCTGCGCGAGGACGTGCCCGTCGCGGATGAACAGCAGCTCGTCGCAGCGATCGGCCTCGTCCATGACGTGGCTCGAGACGACGAGCGTGGCTCCGTCTGCGGCCAGTCGGTGGAAGTGGTCCCAGAACTGGACTCGCAGGGCCGGGTCCACTCCGACCGTCGGCTCGTCCAGGAAGAGCACGGCCGGGTGGTGGGCCAGGGCGCAGGCCATCGACAGGCGGCGCCTCATGCCACCCGAAAGCTGCATCGCGGGCGTCCCGGTTCGCGTCTCCAGCTCGACGAATTCGAGTGACTTGAGCAGGTCGGCCCTGTCGGTCTGGCCGTAGAGCGCGGCGAAGAAGGTCAGGTTCTCCCAGACCGAGAGTTCGGGGTAGATGCCGTCCGCCTGCGTCATGTATCCGATCCGGGCAAGGTTGGCGCGCGACGGCATGTCCACCCCGAGGACGCGGGCCCGGCCGCGGGTGGCGGACGCGAGGCCGGTCAGGAGGCGGATCAGCGTCGTCTTGCCGGACCCGTTCGGGCCCAGGAGGCCGTAGATGCGACCCGGGGGCAGGGCGATGTCGACGCCGTCCACGGCATGGATCGGCCCGAAGTCCTTGTGCAGCCCGAGCGCCTCGACCGCAGGCGAGGGCAGGGGCTCGGGCGCGGGGGGATTGGGTCCGATGGTCATCTATCGACCTCCTGAGAGCCTTTCGGCTGTACGGCTCCGTGGAGTAGCAGGTCCACGTACGCCTCGACGTCGTCGATGGCAGGATGAACTCCGACTCTGGCCAGCTCGTCGAAGACGGCCGGCCCGAGCACGATCAGAAGGAAGACCGGCCCGAACAGGCCTTGCAGCAGCAAAGCCGGTTCGATCGGGCGCAGGGCTCCCTTTTCGACTTGAAGCGCAAACCAGGCCAGCATCAGCGGAGCGCCCTGTCCGATGATCTCGGTCATCACGGCCCGCGCAAGCTCGGGATCCTGGGACGAGTTGGCGGCCAGGTTGCGGACGAGATCAGCTCGGGTGCGCATGGCCTTGTAGTAAGCACGGGCGATGGTGATCAGTCCTTCACGGGCGCTCAGCTCGACTGCCGCCTCGATTTGAGTCCGCATCTCCTCGACCGGGCTGACTCGACGGGCCACGGCTCGCAGCAACTCGGCCCGATCCGCGAAGTGGTGGTAGAAGGCGCCCTTGGTCAGTCCCGCTCCGGCGGAAATCGCATCGATGGAGATCAGGCCGCTCCCGGGGCGGGAGAGAAGCCCGACCGCGGCATCGACCAGCCGTTCGCGCGTCGGCTCGTCGGCTGCCGTCGAGACAGCCAGGCCTTCGGCGGAGAGGGTGGCTCGAAGGCCGCGCAGGCCTCCGAAATAGCGATGAACGGTCTGTCGCGAGACACGGGCCTCAACTGCGACGGCCTTGATCGAGAGGTTCGCCCCATGCTCGATCTGACCTCGGGCTGCGGCCAGGATTGCGTCCCTGACGGAGACGACAGGACGCGGCGTCTCGCGTTGCGGGCCGACGCCGTGGCGAGTGACTGACATGCATACGAGTATGTATGTTCTGTCAAGTTGATCGCTTCGCTGCCCGAGGACGGTGGCAAGGGGGCGTGACTACGGGGCGCTGGCGGTCGACGAAATCGGCCGGCGCAGGAGCCGCAGCGACACCGACTGCACCGCCGCCACGGCCAGAAGCGCGCCGGCGAAGGCAGCCGCAATCCCCAGCGGCTCGATCGCGGTCGTGACCACGAGGAAGAAGACCGTCGTGCCGAAGAGTCCTACCTGCAACCCTCGCACCACTCCGAGGGCCTGATCGGGCCCCTCCAGGTGGTGGGCGAAGACTGCCAGCACCGACACGTAAACCGGCACGGCCGCGAGAAGGCCGCTGGCCTGCGCCCCGAGGAACCCGGCGGCCTCCGTAACCGCAAGGACGACCGCGGTTCCAACGACCATTCGGGCGGGGATGTCCCAGGAGGGGAGTGGCCGAGGGTCACGCGCTCGGGTGGCCGGGGGCGCGAGGCGCAGCAGCACGGCCATGGCGACGTCGACCGCGACGAAGACGACCAGCGCGGGCGCTCCGAGGATGGGCGTGGTGGCCAGGGCCGCGACCACGAAGGCGGCGCCACCTCCGAGGAGCGATGCCGGCCAGTCGAGCCTCCGCGCCAGCCAGCCGTAAGCGAGTGCGAAGGCTGCGTCCCCCAGCAGCCCGCCGATCGACCCCCGGGCTGCCCCGGCGGCGAAAGCCGGTCCGCGATCCAGGGCCAGGTAGAGAGCCACCGGTCCGGACGTGAGCGGCAGCGCCACGAGCCAGCCTCCGATCGAGGGCCCCCACCGTCGGGCGGCCAGGCTTGCGCAGCCGATCAGGATCGGTGTCAGGGTCAGCTTGAGGAGAAGCAGGGCCACGCCCGAAGGGTATAGCGGCGGCCCGGACGGGGCGGACCGGTTCAGACGACGCGGTGTGGCGGCGGACAGGCAGCGCCTCGGCCGGCAGGCGGCCGCGCCTGGATTGGGGGGCTCAGCCCGTCGGAGTGGCGGCGAGCCGGCGGATCTCGGCGGCGATGGCGGCTGCAAACGCGGGCATTGCCGCGAGCACGTCCTCCGAGGGCGTCTCCCCGAACCCGAACTCGCTTGCGCCGATGCCCACGAAGGTGCCCCGCGCAGGCGAGCCGCGCAGCTCGGCGGCGAGGGCCAGGACCTGGTGCGGCGGCAGCGCGTGCGAGGAAGCGGGGCTCGCTCCTCTCCCCGCCGACCGCACCACTGCCTCGAGCGGCAGAACCACGATCCGTCCCGCGGGAATGCCAACGGCCGCATCCGCCACGACCACGGCCGCCTCTGCGGGCACGTCAAGCAATGCCTCGATGCCCAGCTGGGTCAACTCAATGACGGTGGCCAGCGCCAGGACGTCCGCCGGCAACATGCCCGCGGCGAGTGGGGCAGCAGCATCGTCTCCGCGGAGCCGCTCCCCGCAGAGCAGGACGTGGACGCGGCCGGGTTTCGGGCGCTCGCTCATGGGCTCAGCGGATTCTACGGCCCGAGTACGGCCATAGCGAAGGCATTCCAGCCAGCCGCGGATCGGGTGGCCGGTTGTTCGATCTCAACAGACGGACGTCCACGAGCCCTCTGGACAGGCCCAACTCCCATCCCGGTGAAGTTGGGCAAGACGCTCCCGCCCCGGTTCTCCCACCCGGTCGGACGCCAGGACGCCGCCGCCTGCGCTCGTCGGACCGAAGATCCGCGGCGCTCGACCGCGAATCCGGGCTCAGTCGCGGTCGATCTCGAGCTTGAGGAAGTGCGTCGCGCAGCTGATGCAGGGATCGTAGGAGCGGATCAGCTGCTCGAGCCGGACGGTGGCCTTGGCATGCGGCAGAGACAGCACCCGCGGCGCGAACTCGGCCAGGTCCTGCTCGATCATGCCCTGGTTCTGGCCGGTGGGAGCGATGATCTGGGCGGCTGCGACCCGGCCGGCCTCATCGACGTCGTAGTGGTGCCAGCAGATGCCGCGCGGTGCCTCCGTGCCCCAACCTGTCTCGCCGGGGCGCGGGGTCCAGGGCGTGAACGCCCGAACCGGCTCTTCGTAGGTGTTGACGATATCCAGGGCGGAAGCCGACGCGTGGATCAACTCCACGGACCGGGCCGCGATAGCCCAGTACGGGTTGCTGGCGATCTGCCCGGCCAGTCCGCTGGTCTTGAGTGCCTCCCGCGCCAGCGGGTGGAGCTGGTCGGCGTTGAGGGTCACGCGCGCCGATGGGCCGAGCATGTAGGTGCGACCGTCGGTCGTTCGGGCGTGGAGCGCGTTCGTGCCCTCGTGCTGCTCCTCGTGGAACGCCTCGCGCCAGCCCCAGAGCGGCACGTCGATTCCATCGCTCGACACGATTCGGCCCTCGTTGAGGCCGTATTCGACCGGGTGCTTGATCGCGACGTAGAGAGGATCGCGCTCGAACTTGGGGGCCTTGAAGGTGGCGACGAGCTTGAGGGTCGCCTGCGACAGGGCCAGGGCCTCCCCCAGCGGCTCCCGCATCGCCGCGATCTGCTCCCGTGTCGGCGTCCGCGAGAGCCCGCCCACCCGCATCGCCACGGGGTGGATGGCCCGGCCGCCGATCAGCTTCATGATCTCGTTGCCGGTCCGCTTCAGGCGCAACGCCTGCTCGACCACCGGCTTGTGGTCGCGGGCCATGGCTATGGCGCTCTCGTAGCCCAGGAAGTCCGGTGCGTGGAGCATGTAGACGTGGAGGGCATGGCTCTCGATCCACTCGCCCCAGTAGAGGAGCTTGCGAAGAGCTCGAACCTGGGGGTCGATCTCGACCTCGAACAGGTGCTCGAAAGCCATCGAAGCACCCATCTGGTAGGCGATGGGGCAGATGCCGCAGATGCGGGCGACGATGTCGACGACCTCGTTGGGCGTCCGACCCACGACCAGCTTCTCGAAGTAACGTGGCGCCTCGAAGATCGAAAGGCGCGCCTCGCGCACCTCACCATCGGTGATGCGGAGCCGAAGCGTGCCCTCGCCTTCAACTCGCGCGATCCCCACGACCTCGAAGTTGTGCTGGCCGGTCGCGACTTCTACCTTGGCCATTGGTCTGTCACCTGGTTGTATGCCTGCTTAGCTGGACCCGAGCCCTCCGAGGGTGCCCGATTCTCAGCCGTGCGGCATAGGGCCGTTTGTCGTCCTTGACCGTGCCCGTCGTTCCCTGCCAGGATGCCGTGGGGGGTACCCGGAGGGCGCCCCGGCCGCGCGGGCTGCGCGACAGCCGGCCGAGTCTGCCCGTGGCTACAATCCGGGCTGGTCCCGCGGCCGTGCCGGCGGGCCCGATTGGGAGCGACGAGATGGCAGCCCCGAAGCGGCCTTGATGGAACGACTGTGAGCGCCCTGGACCGCGATTGGTGGAAGCGCGCTGTCTTCTACCAGGTCTACCCGCGCAGCTTCGCCGACTCGAACGGCGACGGCGTCGGCGATCTTCCCGGAATCACCGCCCATCTCGACCACCTCAACGACGGCACGCCCGACTCGCTGGGCGTGGACGCGATCTGGATCTCGCCGTTCTACCGCTCGCCGATGGCCGACTTCGGTTACGACGTGGCCGACTACCGCGACGTCGACCCGGTCTTCGGCAGCCTCGCCGACTTCGACGAGCTCGTGGCTCGGGCGCACGGCCGCGACATTCGGGTCGTCGTCGATTTCGTGCCCAACCACACCTCGGATCGTCATCCCTGGTTCCGGGAGTCTCGGTCGTCGCGGACGAACCCCAGGCGCGACTGGTACGTCTGGGCCGATCCGGCACCGGACGGTGGGCCTCCGAACAACTGGCAGAGCCGCTTCCGGATCGGCAGGGCATGGACGTTCGACGAACGGACCGGCCAGTACTACCTGCATTCGTTCCTGCCCGACCAGCCCGACCTGAACTGGTGGAATCCGGCTGTTCGGGAGGAATTCGAGGCGATCCTTCGCTTCTGGCTCGATCGGGGCGTGGACGGCTTCCGCGTCGACGTGGCGCACATGATGCTCCAGGACCCGGAGCTGCGGGACAACCCGAAGTCGCTCATCGCCCGGTCGCGTCGGATGGACGAAGACTGGCCGGAGGTCCACGAGATTCACCGCTCCTGGCGGCGGCTGCTCGATAGCTACGGCGACAGGATGGCGGTCGGCGAGGTGTTCGTTCCCGACCCGAAACGGATGGCCGCCTACTACGGCGCGGCGAACGACGAGCTCCACCTGGTCTTCAACTTCACCTTCCTGCGCCAGCCCTGGGTCGCTTCGGCGTTTCGCGAGGCGACCGAATCATTCGAGCGGGTGCTGCCGGCGGGCGCCTGGCCCGACTACACGCTCTCGAACCACGATGTCGGTCGTGCTCGCAGCCGGTATGACTCAGGCGCGGGCGGCGGGCGCGGCCCGGTGGGTCTGGGCCGGGCCCGGGTCGCGGCGATGATGCTCCTGACCCTGCGCGGGACGCCGTTCATCTACTACGGCGAGGAAATAGGCCAGGCCGACGCCGAGGTGCCGCCGGAGCGGGCGGTGGACGTTGACGGCCGCGATCCGGAGCGGGCCCCGATGCAGTGGGCGCCGGGCCGCGGCGCCGGCTTCACGACCGGCGAACCGTGGCTGCCGATCGGGTCTGAAGCGGATCGCGTCAACGTGGCGGCGCAGCGGGGCGACCAGGGGTCGATGCTGAGCCTCTACCGCCGGCTGATCTGGTACCGGAAGCGATCGGCGCCGCTCCTCCACGGTATCTACCGCTCGCTCGATGCGCCGGAGGGCGTCTTCGCATTCGTGCGTGAGGCGGCCGGCGAGGCGCTGCTGGTGGCCCTGAACTTCACGAACCGGGAGGTCCGGTTCGACGCGGCGGCATTGTCCCCGGCGCGTTCGGAGGGAGTCGATGGCGATGGGTCGGCGGCCGGCGCCGAGCCGCGGCTTGGGGCCGGCCGTCCGGCTGCGGCTGAGCTGAGGGCCGTGGCCCAGCCACCGGCCGCGCCCAGGTCGCCCGCGCACGGCATTCTCGAGCTCTCCACCGTCGCCGACAGGCCCACGGGCCTCCCGGTTTCACTCCGGCCGCTGAGCCTCGGCCCGATCGAAGGCGTCGTTGTGCAGTTGGGACGACCCGAGCCGGCGCCGACCGTCTAACGCGGGCCGCGATCCGTCCGCGATGGGCGCGCGCGGTCCCGCTATAGTCGGCGAATGAATCTGCCGTTTCGGCCGCCGATCGAACCCATGCTCGCCAGGCTCACCGACGCTATCCCGACCGGCGAGGGCTGGAGCTACGAGCCCAAGTGGGACGGGTTCCGGGCCCTGGTCTTCCGTGACGGCGACGACACGTACCTCCAGAGCCGCGACCTCAGGCCGCTTGATCGCTACTTCCCGGAGTTGCCGCCGGCGCTCAGGTCCGCGCTGCCTGAACGGTGCGTCCTCGACGGTGAGGTGGTCATCGCCGGGCCGCACGGCCTGGACTTCGACTCGCTGCTGCTCCGCATCCACCCGGCCGAATCCCGGGTCAAGCTGCTGGCGGCCCGGACGCCCGCCAGTTACGTGGCCTGGGATCTCCTGGCCGTCGACGATCACGATCTCCGCGCCACTCCCCAGGGAGAGCGGCGCGCGCTGCTTGAGGCGGCGCTGGCGGGCGCGGCGGCACCGGTCCATCTGACGCCGGCGACCCGCGATCCATCGGTCGCGGCCGACTGGTTCGGGCGATTCGAGGGCGCCGGTCTCGATGGTGTCGTCGCGAAGCGGCTGTCCGACCCGTACATGCCCGGCAAGCGGGGCTGGGCCAAGATCAAGCACTCTCGCACGGCAGATTGCCTCGTGGCCGGGTTCCGATGGCACAAGAACGGACCGGGAACGCTGGTCGGCTCCCTCCTTCTCGGGCTGTTCGATGAGACCGGCCGATTGAACCACGTCGGGATCACCGCCAGCTTCACCACCGATGAACGGCGCCGGCTTGTCGACGAGCTGGCCCCCCTCCGCGAGAACGCCCTGGTCCGTCATCCGTGGGCGGAGTGGGCCGAGTGGGAGGAGGCGGCGCGGGCCGGCGGCCAGCGGATGCCCGGGGCGACGAGCCGCTGGAACCGCGACCGCGATCTTTCCTGGGAGCCGCTGCGGGCCGAGCGGGTGTGCGAAGTTGGGTACGACCATCTCCAGGGCGACCGGTTCCGCCATGCCACGACCTTCCTGCGCTGGCGCCCGGACAAGCGCCCTTCCGACTGCCGCTACGATCAGCTTGAGTCGACGACCCCGTTCGAACTCAAGGCAATCTTCGGCCGGTAGAGGTTGCCGGGCTGAGCCTCCGGTTGCTCGGCGATACGTCGCGCCAGGGGTCGTAGTCGACCTCGAGGGACTCCTGCGGCGGCCGCTCAGCCTCCGGCACGTGCTCGAGGTTGACTCGGATCCGGTACCACAGCGTGAAGCGGCCCCGCATGCCGTCGACCAGGATGTCGGCCGGCTCGAGGTGCGCCGCGACTTGCACGTGGCGAACCTTCCAGCGCTCGAAGCCGGCCAGGGCCTCTTCCTTCGTGGCGGCGCGGGCGATCTCCAGGAGCGGCTTGGCCGAGACGCGCCGGCCGGTCGGCAAGGCTGCAGCGCCGGCTGGGGCGCCTGCGCCTCCGTCGCCGGCCGCCTTTCGGGCCCGAGACGGCATGACTCGCGGGGGTTCTCCGGGCGCCTTGGCGTAGTGCGGCGGCCACGGCGCATCGCCCTGCCCGCCCCGCTCTTGAAGCGCCGAGAGTTCGAGCAGCCGCTCCAGCGACCCCACGGCCTCGTCTATGCCGGACCCCGGGTCGCCGCTCGTGCGGAATCGCCCCGGAACCGTTGCCAGCGTGAAGTCGCCGAGTTCGCAATCGGGCAGCTCGTCCCAGGTCACGGGCGCGGAGACTCGCGCGTCGGGCACGGGCCGAACCGAGTACGCCGACGCGACCGTTCGATCCTTGGCGTTCTGGTTGTAGTCGATGAAGACGCCGTGGCGCTCCTCCTTCCACCACTTGCTCGACGCGATCGAAGGCGCGCGCCTTTCCACCTCGCGAGCGAGCGCCAGCGCAGCGCCCCGGACTTCGTCAAACGACCAGCGCCGCTCGATCCGAACGTTGACGTGGATGCCGCGCGAGCCAGACGTCTTCGGCCATCCGACCAGCCCGTGATCCGTCAGCACCTCGCGGACCACCAGGGCCACGCGGCGGATGTCGTCCCAGGGCACCCCGGGCATCGGATCCAGGTCGACGCGCAGCTCGTCGGGGTGGTCGAGATCGTCGGCCCGGATCGCGTGCGGGTTGAGGTCGAGGCAGCCCAGGTTGGCCACCCACGCCAGGCCGGCGGTGTCGTCCAGGACGATCTCGTGTGCGGTCCGGCCGGATGGGAACGACAGCTCCACCGTGCGAAGCCACTCCGGCCGCGACTCGGGGGCTCGCTTCTGAAAGAAGTACTCTCCCTCGGCGCCGTTGACGTACCGCTTCAGGGCCATCGGACGTCCGCCGGCGCCACGGAGCGCTCCATCGGCCACGGCCAGGTAGTAGCCGACCAGATCGCGCTTGGTGTAGCCCGGCCCGGGGAAGTAGATCTTGTCGGGGTTGGTGATCGCGACGCGCCTGCCGGCGACATCGACGACCTCGCTTCGCGTTGGCATGACCGAACGATAGCGCCCAGGCCGCCGGAGGCCCACCGACCGGCACGGCTCGATCGCACGCCGGGTCCACCCATCGTGGTCGGTCACCGACCGGGTCGGCGCCGGAACGAGCTCACTCCGCTGGGATGCTGCGGCCGATCGATCTCGACCTGTGCTGACCGGCGCCGTGCCGAGAGGTGCGCCATCGCCTGATCCGCGGCCGCCTCAAGAAACGGACATACGGAACGGCCGCCGGGGCTCCGACGGCCGTCCGAATCCGTTGAGCGTTGGTGTGGCTGCCGCTAATCGTCCGTTGGCATGTGCAGGTACATGCTCTGGATGCCGATCCGGCCGGGACCGGTGAAGCGGTTGAACACGAGATTGCCTGACCCGCCCAGGATGCCCATTCGCAGGCCGACCACCTTGATCTCCATGCCCACGCCGGGATCCTTGTATACCCAGCCGCCCGGCTCGACGTCGAAGACCTCACCCGGGCCGAGAACCTTCTCGAAGACGTTGCCGAAGCCGTGAAGCCAGAGCATGCCCCCGCCCTGGCCGCCGGTGAACGTATCGATGAAGAAGCCAGTGCCGCCGAAGAGCATGTTCGCGACGCCCTTGAGCCGGCGGAAGCTGTATTCGACGTTCGCGGTCGCGGCCAGGAACTGGTGCTCGCGAACCTCGATCGTCTGGCCCGGAGCGAGGGCCATGTGGAAGACGTGCCCGACGCCGTCACGGCTGAACGCGATCTGCCCGGCGCCCTTGGTCTCGGTCATGAAGATCGGCATCCCGGCTACGGCGCGCTTGAAAGCACCCTTCATCTGGTGGATGCCGATATCGACCGACGGCGTCTTCCACAGCAGGATGTGGTGCTCGAAGTAGACCGGCATGGTGCCGTCTAGCTCCATCGTGAGTGCTGGCACCAGCTGTCCGTCGGTTCGGAACTGGACGCCCGGTCCCTGCCCTTCGTCGATCGAGGTAGGCAGCAGCTTGGGGAGATACTCGGTGTGCATCGGTCCCTCCATCTGCCCGCTCTGCAGCGGGCGGTGCTCACACTCTAAGGCAGCCGGGACGCCCTGGATACCGGACCACCGGACCCGTGGGCTTGTCGCGCTCCGTGATGTGCCGCTCGAAACACCCGGGCGCCGACCTGCGTTCACCTGGCGCTGTGCGGCTTCGGCCCACCTGGATCAGGAAGCCGACCAGAGCGGCGCGGCGTTCGGCGCCGGGGCCGAGGCGGACGGAATCGAACTCGATCGGGCGCAGCGGCTCGCGGGCGAACCCAGTCCCGCCAGCCGTCGTGCCGGGCGAGCTTCGAGCGCCTGGCCCGGCCAGTCGGCGCTCGGAGCAGGTTCCGGGCGCCGGCCCGTGAAGGCCGGGGATCTGACCCGCGAACTGCCCCCTACTTCGCCTTCAAGGCGGCCAGTCGGGCATCGACCTCAGTCGCATCCTGCTCGCCCTGAAGCGCGGAGAACTGGTCATCGAGCGAGGTGGCGTTGACCTCGGCCATGCCGCGAGCCATCGCCTCCTGGCGGCGGATCTTCTCCTCGTACTGGCTTAGCTCGCTCGTGGGATCCATGACCGAGACGTTCTTCAGGGTCTGCTGAACCTGCGTCTGGGCCTGCGCCATCTTCGCCCGGGCCACCAGCTCGTCGCGCTTCTGGACCAGCTCGTCGCGGCGGATCCGCATCTTGGTAAGACCGTCCTTGAGCTGATTGACCAGATCGGTCTGCTGGGCAATCTGCGTCTGGAACGTCTTGACCTGGTTCTCGAAGCTGATCTGCCGCCCCAACGCCAGCTTGGCCAGGTCGTCGAACTTATCCGCGCCCGCGGTGTCGCCCGTGGCCCGAACCTCGTCGGCCTTCTTGGAGGCGGCGGCCGCCTTGGCGCCCCAGTCGGCCGCGGCGTCCTGCACCTCCTTGGCGTCGTCCTCGACCATGCGGAGGTTGCCGATCGTCTGGGCGACGGCGTCCTCGGCCTCGCTCATGTTGTTGGTGAAGTCCCTAACGAGCTGGTCGAGCATCTTCTCCGGATCCTCGGCGCCGTCGAGAAGCGAGTTGATGTTTGCCCGGAGCAGCTGGCCGACACGCCCCAGGATCGTCGTCTGAGCCATGAATGCGATCTCCCTTCTTGATGTCCTGTTGTTCTGACCGTCGAAATCCGTAGAAGGTTCGCGTCCCGGCTGGCCTACCAGCCGCCGCCACCGCCGTGGCCGCCTCCTCCGCCGCCCCAACCGCCACCACCACCGTGGCCGCCGCCGAAGCCGCCGCCACCCCAGCCTCCGCCCGAGCCCCAGCGAGTGCCGCCGAATCCACCGCCGAAGCCACCGCGTTTGCCGCCGCCGAGCAGCATGCCGCCGATCATGCCGCCCAGGATCGCGCCGCCGATCGACCCGCCCATACCGCCCGTGCCGGGACCGCCGCGGCCGTCGTAGTTGGTGAAATCCGTTGCGGCCAGGTCGCGGGCCTCATCGGCCATCTGGTGCGCCTGGCGTGCTTCCTGGGCCGCGGCGTCCGGGTCGGTGGCCGCCAGGGCCTGGGCCTGCGCGTAGTGCCGTTCCGCCTCAGAAAGCCGGGTCCGGGCCTGGGTGCCCACGCCGTCGCGACGCGACGAAACGAAGGACCGAGCCTGGGTGATGCTGGTGCCGGCGGACTGGAGGGCCGAGGCATAGGCGGCCCTGGCCCGCGCTTGCTGGGCCGCCGCTTCGCGGATGCCGCTCAATACCTGGTCGGCGCTCGCGTGAGCGGTCTGGGCGGCCTTCAACCCTGCGATCGGGTCGGGTGCGGCGGCCTCGGCGTCCTGCCGGGCGGTCTGCAGGAGTGCCTCGGCCTTGGCGAGGTCGGCGGGCGGAGTGGTGGCCCCTCCCGAGGCGGTAGATGCCGCCCCGGCCGCTGCCTTCGCTGCCGCCAGGTCTGCCTCTGCGGCCGCGATCTCGTCCTTCAGCTGGGCCTGGGCCTGGTCCAGCGCCGCCGCGAGGTGCTCCACGGCGTCGAGAAGCTGGTTGGCGCCTGCTACTGCCTCCTGCGCGGCGCGGGTGGCATGGGCGGCGGCATTGGTGTCGGGCGGCGTCGCGGCCAGGGCTGCCTTGCCCGTCTCGATCTGCTTCTCCGCGAAGTCGCCTCGTTTGTCGGCCTCCTCCGCGTTGCCCTTCACGGCCGCCCAGGCGGAGGGCGCATAGCCGGATAGCGTCGTGGTGGCCGCCTGGATCGCGGGTAGTCGAGCTTTAAGTGCGTCGATCGCCTTTGGCAGCGCCGCCAGGGCATCCGGGGCGGTCTTCTCCAGGTCGCGCAGGGCGTCCAGGCGCTTGGCCTGCTCGGCCACTCCCGCGGCCGCGGCCTGGCATAAGGAGATGATCTGGCCGTACATCTTCTCCTTGGTCGGCTGGTCTTCCGGGATCGAGTCGTCGAGCTGTTGCCGGATCGCGAAGGCCTGCTTGAGCTGATCCTGCGCGGCGGCGACCGCATCGCGGTAGGGTTTGACGTCGCTATCGTCGAACTCGGCCTCCGCGAACCCGACCTCCTGGTTCGCCTCGTGTAGCGCGTCGTCCGTGTCGACGAGGGCCTTGTTGGCCTGGCGGGCAAGGTCTCCCGTCTGCTTGTCGCGCTCCTCGGCGCTGAGGCGCGACCGGCGCCACGATCGGAACCACCCGGCTGCGAGGGCAATGCCGCAGCCGACCAGGATGACCGCGATCACGACCCACAGGAGGGCTGAAAGACCGGAGCCGCCGGAGGAGGTCGACCCGCCTCCGGGGGCGGGTGTGCCGGCGGGCTGGTTGGCCGTCAGCGTCGAAACGGGAGCCCGGGCCGCGTCGATCTGCTGACCCAGGGCGGTAGCGAACGCGACGATGCCGCCCGCGTAGTCTCCGGCCTCGAAGCTGGGCTCCATCTGCGAGCTGAGGAGGTCGTCGATCTCGGCCGTCGACAGCCCGGTCGCCGAGTCTTCCCACCAGCCATAGCGGTGGTCGTTGACCGCAACGAGGAGGACCATGTCGTTTCCGCCGAACCCGTTCGCCTGGAACGTCTCCTCCGCGAGATCCGGTGCCGTCGCGCCGTCCGTGGTCGGGATGAGCACGACCCACAGCTGAACGTTCTGGTCTCTCAGCAGGTTGGCCAGCGCGGTCTGCACGCCGGCCTGGCCCGAGCCCAGGACCCCCGTCTGGTCCGTGATCTGGCTCGTAAGGTGCGGCGTGGACTGGGCTGCCGCCCATGGCGCCAGAGCCAGCGACAGCCCGACGGCCAGGAGCACTGGCTTTAGAGCCGCGCGCGCTCGAGCGACGATACTCATGTCATACATCCTACCCATGCGGCGGGCGGAGATTCTATCCGCGTGACAGTCGGTTGGGCCGGATTGCCCGACGTCCAGGCGGCCGCCGGCCCGACCGCGATCCGTCGGTCCACGCCCGTGATACCATCCCGGTCGCGCCGACATAGCTCAGCGGTAGAGCAGTTGTTTCGTAAACAACAGGTCCTCGGTTCGAATCCGAGTGTCGGCTCCACTGCTCCTCAAGCTGTCTATCCCAGCAAGCCGGCAGGGCGGCGGCAGCCTCGCAATGCGGGTGTCGCGTTCGGTTGCGGTTGCGGAGAGACCACCCCGGGCAAGAACCTGTTCGACCGCGCCTTCCGCTCGAATGAGATCGTCCAGTCGGCGATGCTGAGCTCTCTAGGCAGTCTGTCCGGCGCGTTGGCCGCCGTGTTGTCTGCGAACGCCGCCTGGCTCGCGCATTTCGCGCGGTCGCCGTTGGCGGAGGTGGAGATGCGGGAGTCGACGACCTGGTGGCGCGGTTTGGGTGGCCACGGCTCCGCTTGGAGCTCAGCCCGCGATTGGTAGCCGTCGGCCGTCGCGGATGAAGACCGTCGGCCGCCCCAGTGGGGCTTCGGCCGTCACCGCCCGGCCCCCGGGATGCCGCTCGCCGGTCCACGGGTCCGTCCACTCGGCGCCACGCGGCAGGTACACCTCCCGGGAGCGCAGACCGGGCTCCACTACCGGGGCGACGAGCAGGTCCGGTCCGAGCAGAAACTCGTCTTCGATCCCCCAGGCCTCGTCATCCGTTGGGAAGTCGACGAAGAGCGGCCGCATCGGTGGCAGCCCGGTTCGGGCCGCTACCGCGACCTGTTCGCGCACGTACGGCAGCAGACGCTCGCGCAACCGAAGGATGGATGCCAGCATGCGGTAGACGGGCTCCCCGAACGACCACACCTCGTTCGGCGCGCCCGTGTCGTCGGCAAAGGGGGCGCGAACACCGTGGAGGCGAAAGATCGGGCAGAAGACGCCGAACTCGAACCAGCGGACAAGCAGCTCACGGAAGCCCTCGTCGGCCGCGAAGCCGCCGAAGAATCCGCCGACGTCCGTCGTCCACCACGGCATGCCGCTCAGTCCGACGTTCAGTCCGGCCCGAACCTGCCGTTTCAGCGAATCCCACGTCGAGTCGATGTCGCCGGACCACAGCGCTGCCCCGAGCCGTTGCGTCCCGGCCCAGGCCGATCTCGTGAGCAGGACGAACTCCTCGACGCCTGCCGCCCTGAAGCCGTGGAAGAAGGTCTGGGCGTGGTCGTGGGGGTATCGGCGCCGACCTCGAGGCCGGAGCCGGCAGCGAGGATGAGCGACTCGTGCGTCGGCGGGACGAGCTCGGGCTCCGCGGCATCGAGCCAGAACGCACGGATCCCGATGGAGGCGTAGCCGCGCTCGATCCGCGCCCAGACGTCCGCCCGCGCCGCAGAGTTGGTCGCGTCGTAGATTGCCAGCGGGCGGAACTGGGGCGAGTCGACGTCGCGGAACGTGGTGGTCGCGGGGCCGCCACTCTTCGCCATGACCAGCTCGCCTCGGTCGAGCAGCTCCGCGTGCGTGCCCGAGAGAGGGTTGACGGTCGGCCAGATGGACACGAGCGTCTCAACTCCCAGGCCGCGAAGCTCGGCGACCATGGTGGTCGGGTCGGGCCAGAAGCGCGGATCGAAGCGCCACTCGCCCATCAGCGGCCAGTGCCAGGCGTCGATGGCGATGACCGAGAGTGGAAGCCCGCGCTCGCGGTACTCGCGGGCCACTTCCGGTACCTCGGCCTGCGTGCGGTAGCGAAGCCGGCTCTGCCAGAACCCGAGTGCCCAGTCTGGCAGCGGCCGGGGATGGCCGGTGGCGTCGGCGTAGGCGGCGAGGATCTCGCGGGTGTCACCGGCGACCACCCAGTAGTCGCAGACGTCGGTGGCCTCGGCGGTCCAGCGGGTCTCGGCGGCCGCCAGGTGAACCTGTCCGATGGCAGGGTTGTTCCACAGAAAGCCATAGCCGCGTGAGGAGAGCGCGAACGGGATCGCCACCCAGGCGTCGCGCTGGAAGAGATCGAGGAGCTGGCCTTTCTGGTCGAGGCGGCCGTTGGGGTGCTGGCCAAGGCCGTAGATACGCTCGGCCAAATCAGACTCGAAGCTCACGGTCAACCGGTGCAGGCCATCACCTCGGGCGGCGAAGTGGCGGGCGGGCCTGTCGACTGCTCGCCCGGGCGGCTCCGCGAGGAGGGGTGCTCGTGTCCCGGCGTCGAGGAACGTCAGGCGGCCATCGGTCGACAGCTGAACGCGAAGGCGGCCGTTGACGAGGACGCCTTGCCCGCGGGAAACCGATGCCACTGCTTCGGACGCGACTTGAGGCCCCGGCCCGAGCGGCAGCAGGGCCCCCGGGCGGTCGGGGATGGGCCAGCCGCCCGTCGCTCGGACGCGGACAGCGTGAGGTCCCCAGACCTCCACCCGAAGCCGGCTCGTGGGACCGCTCCAGGTCAACGACCTCTCGTCGGCCACGAGGCTCCCGCCGGCGGCGACCGCGCCGTCTGCGCCGCGGCGGGAACTTCCGAAGGCTGCATGCGAGAACGCTAGCATGACCGGACCACGGGACCGCCCCGTCCCGGCGGGCCAGGGGTGTCAGGGCGACCCGGCTGAGCCTGCGATCGGCGTATGGAAGGGGGCCCCTATGATGCCGTGAGTGCCGAGTGGTGCGCGCGTTCACCATCGGTACTTACGTGGGAGTGGCTCGCCAGTCGGACGGAGGTAACTTCTCCGCGTTCGTTCCGGCCAGCCGGCCCCCACCTGTCGCTCAGGAGGCTGCGTGCTCATCCCGTTCATCGGGTATGCCCTCGGTCGCCGTTTCATCGGCTACCTCGAGTCCGAGGACGAACGGTTCGCCGAGACTATGAATCGATCCGAGTCGGTCATCGTGCGCGAGGCCTTCGTCGAGAGCTTCGACGACGACACGGTCGTGAACCTCGGCGACGGAGAAATCGATCGCTCGATTCTCTACGCGGTCGAAGCCGGCAGCGGTCGCGACGAGGACGCTCGCCGCATCCACGCCATTCGCCACCGCCTGCAGATCCAGCTCGGGCCGTACAGCGTCCTCGGCCTGCTCCACACGCTGCCGGGGCAGATGCCTCTGCCGTACCTGCACTCCGGCGGGCCGATGATCCCACTCTCCGACGCAACGATCGGCTTCGTCAGCCACGGCTCCGTGCAACTCCGGGACGTGGGCTCGCTCATCGTCAACCGCGACATGCTCGACTGGGTCCGGGCCAACGAGGATGAAGCCCGCGCATTCCCGGGCGTGCCGGTCCTGACCGACCGAGCCTGATCGGCCGGCAATTCGCCGGGCCTCGGCCGCCCGGCGGCAAACCAGGAGCCCGGCTCGTCCGCCGCCCGGCCCGTCCGTCGGCCGCCCAGCGGGGCTAGAGGCCCAGGACTCCGCGGATCGTCTTGAGCCCTTCGATGACGTTCGCGACGTGCTCTTCGAACGGCACCCCCAGCTCGTCGGCGCCCCTGGTCAGCTGTTCGCGTGGCACCTGCCGAGCGAAGCCCCTGTCCTTCATCTTCTTGACGACGGCGTGCGGGTCCACCTCGTCCAGGCTCCGGTTAGGGCGAACGTACGCCACCGCGATGACGAAGCCGCTGAGCTCATCGCAGGCATAGACGGTCTTTGCGAGAAGGCCGACCCGTGGCACGCCGGTGTGGTCGCCGTGGCCGAGGACCGCTTCGACGACCTCCTCCGGGTAGCCGAGGCGCCGTAGCTCTTCAGCCCCTCGCATGGGATGGGTCTCCGGGTAGCGCTCGTAGTCGAAATCGTGCAGCAGGCCGGCCGCGCACCACGTCTCGAGATCCGGCTCGACGATCCCAAAGCGGTGCTCCGCGTACCAGCGGACGGTCGCCTCCACAGCCAGGCCGTGCTTGCGGAGCGCTTCGCTCGGCGTCCATTCGGTCAGGAGTTGCCAGGCGTCCTCACGGGTCGGTGTTTTCATGGAAGCCTCCTGCTCTGGAGCGTACCATCGACCGGGTATGGCAGGCGGCCGTCTTGCGCAAGCTTGTACTCGGAAGGGCACACATATGAGCAGACTCAAGGTAGCCCTCGTCCAGCTGGCCGCCGACGGGGACGCAGGCGCCAACGTGGACCGCGCCGCCGCGCTGATCCGGAAAGCCGGCGCGAGCAAGCCCGGCCTGATCGCCCTGCCGGAGATGTTCCAGTACCGGGGCCCCGTTGCAGGGTTTCGGGAGTCGGCCACGACGCTGCCCGGCCCGCTGACGGAGGAGTTCTCCGAGCTGGCTCGCAATCTCGGCTCGTGGATCCTGTTGGGTAGTCTGGCCGAACTCTCGACCGACCCCATGAGACCCTTCAACACCTCGGTCCTGCTCGATCCTGTCGGTCGAATTGCGGCGACCTACCGCAAGCGTCACCTCTTCGATGTGGTCATCGAGAACGGCCCGTCCGACCGCGAGTCGGCTCGGATCACGCCCGGCTACTCGAGTGTCGTCGCGGTCCTGGAAGGTGCGGCCGAAGGAGCCGACGTGTGCCTCGGCCTGAGCATCTGCTTCGACCTGCGGTTCCCGGAGTTGTACCGGGAGCTGACGGCCGCCGGAGCGGTAGTCATGGCCGTACCGGCCAATTTCACTGAGGCCACCGGCCGCGACCACTGGGAGGTGCTGCTGCGTGCCCGGGCCATCGAGAATGGAGCCTTCGTCATCGCGCCGGCCCAGTGCGGCATCGGGGCGGGCGTGCCGGCGCATGGCCGCAGCATGGTGGTCGACCCATGGGGCATCGTCATCGCCCAGGCGCCGGACGGGCCTGGCGTCGTCGTCGCGGACCTCGACCTCGAGCGCGTCGTGGCGGTGCGCCGCGGGTTGCCGACGCGGCCGTCTCGCTGACACGGCTCCCTGCCGGCACACCATAGCCTCGCCCGAACGCGCTCGGGCTCCGCGGGAACTCAGTCCTCGTCGCCGGGCGGCTCGCCCGGGAGTGAGAGCGTGAACGCGGCTCCACGCCCCTCGCGGGGCGGCTCCAGCCAAAGCATCCCGCTCATGGTTCGGAGCAGCTCTCTCGAAACGTACAGGCCGAGGCCCGTGCCGTCGCCTCCGGCCCCGGTCGCGCCGCGCGTGAAGCGAGTGAACAGTCGCTCCCGATCGGCCTCGGCGACGCCGGGGCCGTGGTCCGAGATGGTGATGTGAAGGCGGTGGATCGTGTCGTCGGCCCGTATCGCCACTTCAACCCGACCGTCGCGGCCGCCGTACTTCACGGCATTGTCCAGGAGGGCCCACAGGACCTGGTCGAGCTGGTCCGGGTCTGCCACCGCGAGCCAGCCTCCGGCCTCGTCGCGTAGCTCGAAGTCGACGTCCGGGGCGTTGAGCGCCTCCCAGGCGCGACGAACCCGCGGCCCCAGGGCGATCACCTCGACCTCGGGCCGCAGCGCGCCGGCCTCCAGCCGGGTCACGGTCAGCAACTGGCGGACGAGTCGGGTAAGGCGATCCGTCTGCTCGCCGACGATCTGGAGGCGCCGGTCGGTGGCGGCCTCATCCGAGGCGGCCAGTAGCTGGTCCACGTAGGCTCGGATGCTGGTCAGGGGCGTCTGCAGGTTGTGGCTCACGCTTCGAAGGAACTCGTCTTTGGCCGCATCGAGCTCGAGCAGCCTTTCGTTCTGGCGATCGATCTGGCCGAACAGATCAGCGTTACGCAGGGCCACGCCGACCTCGCTGGCAAAGAGGTCGAGCAGGTCCTGGTCGGCCCGCTCCCAGTTCCTGGTTGCTGGAAGATGGCCTGTCAGGACCCCAAGCGTCTCATTGCCTGCTCGAACCCCGGCCCGCACCGGCCTCGGGTCGCCGGGGACTGTCTCCTCGACCGGAACGGTGGCGGGGTCCGCAAGTCGGAGGCGGCAGTCGATCAGGCTGTAGATGGTGCACGCGTCCAACTCGGCTCGCGTCGCGAGCGCCTCCAGGCCATCGGCCGGGTTGTAGCCCGCGATGGCGACGAGCAGCGCGCCCAGCTCTCGATTCCGTCGCGCAACCTCGGCGGCGATGCGGTTGTGACTGTCCGCCAGTCGAGCCAGCTCGTCATCGCCGGTCAGAAGGATCGGCGGGCTGGATTCGCCTGCGGCCACCCGCTCAACGCCCGCTGTGATGCGTCGCAGGGGCGCGGTCAGGCCGGAGATGGTCACGGCCGCTGCCAGCAGGCCGAAGAACGCTGCTGCGACGACGACCGCGATGAGGAGGGGGAACATCACCCTCGCGTCGGCGGACAGCCCCGCCGCCAGGACGACGCCGCCGAAGACGGCCACCGGCAGGACGGAGGACGCGATCAGCCCGACCGTGAGAAGAGCGCGGAAGGAAGGGCCGGTCGCCGCGGCCGTGGCGCCCGCGGCGGTGGGCTCCGTGGGCGCCGTCGAGGCGGGCACGGTCGAGGCGATGACGCCGGCCGGCCGCGCGCCGTCTTCGGTCGGGGCCACGGTCGGCCGGTCCATGGCTTGGGGGTCGGTCCCGCGTTCAGGCATCAGGGTGCGTCGCCACGAGCCGATAGCCGACGCCTCGAACGGTCAGCAGGTGGGCCGGCCGGTCAGCATCGAGCTCGATCTTCTGACGGAGCCGACGCATGGAGACCCAGACGTACGAAGGGTCGGCCTCTTCCGTTGCGGCCCAGCCGCGAGCCAGGAGCGTGTCGGTCGTGACTGTCTCGCCCAGGTGCGCGGCGAGAGCGTGGAGCAGCCTGGATTCGGTCGGCGTCAGCTGGACCTCCACCCCCGCGACTGTCGCTGCCCGGCGATGCAGGTCGAGTGTGAGGTCCGGTCCGAGCACCAGCGACCGGCGTGGAACTCGGTCTCCCAGACGCCTCAGGACGCGCTGGATTCGAGCCCGCAACTCCGGGTAGTGGTACGGCTTGGATACGTAGTCTTCGGCAACTTCGTCGACGAGGCGGGCCTTGCTGTCGGCCGTGTCGATAGCCGACAGGACGATGATGGGCAGGTCCGCCTCGGCCTTGATCCGGCGGGCCAGGGCCAGGCCGTCGACCGAGGGCATCATCAGGTCCAGGATGATCAGATCGGGCCAGCCGACCTCGAGCCTGCGGAGCGCTTCAAGGCCGTCGCGGGCGGTGGCGACCTCATAGCCGTCGTCGCGCAGCTGCTCGGCCAGGACGATGAGCAGTCTCGGGTCGTCGTCGACCAGCAGGATCCGTTGCGGCCGAGAATCGATCATCTCCTGGCTCGCCTCCCCGAAGGCCCGGTGACTCCGGCGTCGCCCCGAGTATAGGTGGGCCACGGATGGTGCGGCTCGGGCCTTTCAGCCCCCGGGCCGACGCGGGGGGACCGCGGTGCGGCGGCGCTTTGCTAGGGCGCCTTCGGGTCGAAGTACCGGCAGCGCGGAGCGATCGGACAGCCCTCGCAATCGGGTCGCTGAGCGTGGCAGGTTCGGCGGCCGTGGCCGATCAGCGAGACGTGCGTCTCGTACATCTGATCGGGCCGCAGCATGGCAAGGTAGTACTCGTGGGCGCCGTCGGCGTCGGCTTGCGGCGGTATCAGGCCGATCCGAGAGCCCACCCGATGGACGTGCCTGTCTACCGGCATGAGCGGCGTGCCGAAGCTGAAGAGGAGCACCACCGAGGCGGTCTTCTTCCCGATGCCGGGGATCGCAGATAACCATGCGCGCGCCTCCAGGGGCGGCATCGAGGACAGGAATTCGAGTGAGTAGCCCCCACCGTTTGCCAGCAGCGCCCGAAGGGCGGCCTGGATGCGCGGCGCCTTCTGGTTGGCCAGGCCGCCGGGCCTGATGACGTCGGTCAGCTCGGCGACGGGCGCGGTTTCGACGGCGGCCCAGTCCGGCGGGGGCAGGTCCGGCAGGCCTCGACCGCCCCAGCCTGCGAAGGGGCGAGGCTCGGCGGTCGCTCCTCGGGGCGGCGGCGCGGATGGATAGGCGGCCCGGAGCGCGCCGAATGCCGCCTCGGCGTTCGTGTCGGCGCTGTTCTGCGAGAGGATCGTCAGGACCAGCTCGCTCGTCGGATCCAGGCGGCGCTTCCAGACCGGCCTGCCGGTGGTCTCGGCGAGGCGATCGAGGACGAACGAAACAAGGCTCGGCCGCTCGGCTTCCAGCCGCGCCGCCCAGGCTCGGGCGACCTCGGAAGGATCGGGGCGGGACTCGCCGGACGGAGACGTCACGACGCCGGTTTGCGGGAGCCGGAGCGGGTCTCCGTTTCGCGACCGACGGTCCCGCGACCAACGGTCCCGCGACCAACGGTCCCGCCGATTTCGGCATCCCCGGCAACGAGGCGCACCGTCCTCCGTTCCCCAACGATGGTCCCCAGTTCCACGAGACGCGCCAGCCGCTCGCCGGCCTGGGCGACCAGGTCCGCAGCCTGGCTCATCGCATCCTCCAGCGTCATCGGCCGGTCCAGCACCGGGACCGCCAGCGTCCCGGCCGCGGCCAGCACGGCGGCGCCCTCAGGCATGACGCCACCGCCGACGGCCAGACAGGGAACCCCGGCCGCGGCGGCTCGCCTGGCCACTCCCAACGCCGTCTTCCCGTACGCGGTCTGCTCGTCGATCCTGCCCTCGCCGGTGATCACCAGGTCGGCGGACGCCAGTCGTTCGTCGAAGCCAGTCTCCTGCATGACCACATCGATTCCCGGGACCAGCTCGAGCGACCGCATCCGCGGGGCCAGGCACAGCAGGCCAAAGCTGGTCCCACCGGCCGCTCCGGCCCCCGGAACGTCACGGGCCCGCGTTCCGGCCGCCTTCTCGAGCAGGTCGGCGTAGCGGGCCAGCCATTCCTCGAGGACCGCCACGTCTTCCGGCCATGCCCCCTTCTGCGGCCCGTAAACCGCCGCCGCGCCCTGCTCGCCGAGGAGCGGGTTGGTCACGTCGCAGGCGATGCGCATCTCCATCTCATGGAGCCGCGGGTCCAGCGAAGCAAGGTCCACTGCTGCCAGGTCCGGAACCGGCCCCCGCAGCCGGCCGTCCGAGCCGCTTCGATACCAGACGCCCAGGGCGTGGAGCAGGCCGGAGCCACCGTCCGTGGTGGCGCTGCCGCCCACGCCCATCAGGACGTGGCGAACGCCCGCGTCGAGGACCGCCCGCAGGACCTCGCCCGTGCCCTCGGTTGTAGCTGCGATCGGGCTGCGAGGCTCCCCTGCGGGCAGGCGCGACAGGCCGGAGGCCTCGGCCAGCTCAACTGCGGCGCGCGCGCCGTCGGCCGAGAGCAGCCATCGCGCCGTGAGAGGGCGACCCAGCGGGTCGTGAGCCGGGCATTCCTGCCACTCCCAACCGCCCGTTTCGGCGATGGCGGCCAGCGTGCCCTCCCCTCCGTCGGCGAGGGGGGCCCGAATCAACTCGTCCTGCGGGCGGGCCCTCGCCCAGCCCTCCGCCAGGGCCCGCGCCACTTCGACCGACGAGAGGGACCCCTTGAAGGAGTCGGGCGCGAGCAGTACCCGCAGCCCATCGCGCCGGTGCTCGCTCACGCCTCCGTCCCCATCGAGGCGCCGGAGGCTGCCGAATCCATCCCAGCCGAGCCCACGCTCGGCGTCTCCGACACGGCCGGGCCGATGCTCGACGGCAAGGCGGTCGCGGCGCGACCGCCTTGGCCGTCGAGCATCACTGCCGCGGCGTCGCGATGGCGCTTCTCGAGATACTCGGGGATGCGAATCATGGGCGGCCTCTCGTGGTCGGCAAGCTCGATAACCTCCAACCCCAGTCGTGCGCGGCCCGATCGCGGCAGCTTCATCGTCGAGCCCAGCTCGGCGAAGAGCCGGGTCTTGCTCCTTTCCTCGACTCGTTTCATGACGGCCTGCAGGATCACGAAGCTCATCCGAGAGAGGCCCTCGAGCTCCTGGTTGCGATGCACCCTTCGCTCCAGGTCCACCTGGCCCAGCCCTTCGAGGCCGCATCGGTCGGCCACGTCTATGAGGTGCCCGATCTCGACCGCGTAGCCGGTGAAGAAGGGCAACGTCTCGAGCAGTTCCCGCCGTCCGGCGTACTCGCCCGCCAGGGGCTGGATGAGACCCGACAGCTCCGGAAAGAAGAGGTTCAGCAGCGGCCTGGCGACGAGTTCGGTGACCCGGCCGCCGCCGCCCTCCTTGAGGACGCCGCCCTCGACGATCGGCCGCCGGTAGTAGCCTTTGACATACTGGATACGTTCCTCGGCGATGAGGGGTCCCACCGTCCCGTAGACCATCCGCGGATGCCAGTTCCGGACGTCGGTGTCGGCCCAGGCGACCAGGTCGCCGCTCGTCTCGAAGAGGCTCTTCCACAGAGCCTCGCCCTTGCCCGAGTAGCTTCCGTATCGTGTCAGGACCTGCTGGTGGACGACGACGCGGGCGCCCTCCGTCTCGGCCACCGCGCGGGTTCGATCGGTCGAATCGGAATCGATTACGAGCAGCTCGTCGACCAGCGCATGGCGTTCCATCAGGTCGCGCCGCGCCCTCTGGACGATGCTCCCGATCGTCTCCTCTTCGTTGAGAGTGGGCAGCACCAGGCTGACAGTCAGTCCCTGTTTGCGCTTCAAGTCGACCAGGCGGTCCAGGTCGCCGAACTCGCGGTGATGGAAGTTGGATTCTCCGAACCAGCGCTCCACCCGCAGTGGAATCGATCGAGCCTCGATGGCGGCGCGGTCGGCCGCCGCCAGCGTCTCGGCCCGCGCCTCGAGCTTCTCGAAAGTGGCCTTGCCGATCGCCTCGCGCGTCTTGACGACGATGACCGTAGTGCGCGACCTCGTTGCAACTGCCTCGGGCAGCGCCCCGAACAGGAAGGCCTCGCCGTGGCCGGCGGCCGGCATGGCCGACGCCCCCATGACGACGAGGTCCGCGGCTTCGGACTCACGCAGGATCGCGTTGCGCACGTTGGCGGCCTCTCGGACGGCCCCCTCCACCTGGCCGTCGGCGTGCTGGCGGATGAAGTGCGCCAGGGCACGTTCCGACTGCGTTCGTATGCTCTCGGCGACACCCCGTGGCACGAAGTGCAGGGCCACAACCTTCGCCTCGTTGCGATGGGCCAGGGCACCGGCAACGCGCAGGGCAAGCTCGGCGTGGGGGCCGCCGCGGATCGGCACGAGAATGCGGCGGATCTCGGAAGGGCCGCGCTGCTTGATCACGGCGATGTCGCACGGCGCGTCCCGAACGACCTCGTCGATGGTCGGCGAGAAGACCGACGCCCGGGCACCGGGCCTCGCCGTCGTGGGCTTCCCGCCCCAGCCGAAGACAATCAGGTCGGCGTCCAGCTCAGTAGCTGCCTCGATGACTCCCTCTGCGGCCCGCCGCCCGATTCGAACGATGGGGTGGATCGTGACGCCTTCGGGGGCGTAGTCGAGGACCCGCTGCAGCAGCCGGCGAGCCTGGCGCGCCCGGGTCGCGCCCTCGCTCAGTGGGGTTTCCTCCGGGACCTCTACTATCCCGAGGACGGTCAGCACACCCGTCCGGCGATCCATCAGCGACGCGCCGATGCGCACCAGCTCCTGGGCGGTGAGGGGGTTGGCGACGGGAATCAAGATCCGCGATGGCAGCGGGGCCCTGGTCATCGGTCCGCCTCCACGACTCCCACGGCCGGCGCGGTCTCGGCAGGCTCCGCGGTGTCGAGGGGCTCGGTGACCGCAGTGGCCCGCGCCGGGGCAACCCTGGCGGCTTCCGCGGCCTCCGCCGCAGCGCCATCGGCCGCCTGCCGCCATCGCTCGACCAGGTAGGGCTTCAGGACCTCGAACTCCCGGGCCTGCCGCTCAACGTGGTCCTCGGCCTGCTCCTCGGACAGCCAGCGGTTCTCGATGACAAGGCTCCCGACCCGGCCGAAGTAGATCGGCACGAACCCGGCGACGAGCCGCTCGACCTCCACGCTTCCAAAGCTTGCCGAGACCAGCAGGTCGTAGACGACGCGGGCCCACAGGTCATCTGGGAAGTAGAACGTGGCCACGGCGTCGGATAGCTCGTCCGTGGACGGCATCGCCCGCCCGGCCGTGCCCTCGCCGGACTGGCGGCTCAACCCGAGCCGGTGCGCCGCGGCCTCGGCCAGCTTTCCTGCCTCAGCCGCAAGGTCAAGGACGTGGCTGCAGTCGGCCGGCGTGACGAACCCGCGCCAGGTTTCGGCGAGGGTCAGCGAGCCCGAGTGGAATTGTGCCAGCAGGCGGAGTGTGTCGACCTGGAGCGGAATCGGCTCGACGACCCGCTCGAAACCATAGGCTGGAACGTCGTGACTGCCTGTGATGGCAAGCCACCGGTCGGCGTTGTCGCGGGCCATGGTGAGCATCGTGCCGACGACCTGCCGGAACATCGGGCCGAGGTCCGAGCCGGGATCCTTGGGGTCGTGGATCTTGGCCCCGAGGCGCGTCTGGCAGACGGCGAACCCGCCCGTCAGCGCCGTGGTGGTCATCCAGATGTCGATGCCGAACCGGGAAACGTCGGCGGTCCAGCTCTCCTGCTCGAGGTAGTAGCGGATCAGGTCGCCGCTCACGCCGAAGTCCCCGCCGATCGGCTGGCGGATGCGGTGCCCGTACAGAGCCCGCGTCAGCGGATAGGTGACGGTGTTGGTAATCGTGCCGTCGTACTTGTGGCGGGCATAGAGTGGTGCCACGAAGTCGTAGCCGCCCTTCAGGATCGGTCCCGCCAGCAGCTCGATCCACTCGGGCACGATCGACCGCAGGTCGGAGTCCACGACAACCAGGGCTTCGACCTGGAGCGCGGCGGCCATCTCGAAGAGGGTCCGCAGGGCCGCGCCCTTGCCGCCGATGCCGTCCACCTCGGGGTAGGTAAGGCTGACGCGATCGAGGCGGTTGGTCGGTTTGACCAGCAGAATCTGCTCGACGTAGCCGGGCGGCTCGGTCTCGACGACCACACGCTGGGTGCCGTCCGGGGAGCCGGCGTCGGCATTCACCAGGACCGGGCGCAGGTCTGGGAAGTACTGGACCAGGCCGGCCTGGGCCGCCCGGACGACGTGCCCGATGGTGGCCGCGTTCCGGTAGCTCGGGATTCCGACCATTATGTCGGCGCAACCGAGCCTGGCAATCTCGTCCTTGATTGCTGGGGTGAGCGCGCTCGACGGCATCGCGGTCACCGTACCACGCCGGACGCACTCGGAACAGTTCGATGCCGGCCTGCCTACCGAAGCGGTATCGAAACGACCGACCAGTCGTCGTTGCGGACGTCGGGCTCGTAACGGCTGTTGGCATCCTTGTAGGCGATGGCGTTGAAACCGGCGCCGCGCCACGTGGCGGCGAAGCTGCCAACCGGCGGCCGAACGAACGGCGTTACTCGAACCAGGGCGGACGGTTCGAGCGATCCGTCGAGGAGTCGCTTGCGCTCGAGCAGCGGGACGCTGAGCAAGGGCGAGCCGTCGATCCGCAGGAGGTCCACCGCGACAAACGCGATCGGACGGTCGGGGTCGAGGTTGCGGTGGGGTGCGGACGGCCTTGCGATGCGATTGCCCACGATCCACTGGGTCATCATCTGGCCGGTCGTCGGCGCCTGAATCTCTCGAGGCGGGACGCCGGCGACGATCTGCGTCGGTTCGACGGTCAGGAAGCCATCGAGGATCAGCTCACCCGCCAGGGCCGCGACCGAGATGGCATTTGCGACGTCAGAGAACTCGGCGGTGCAGTCGATGCCCTCTTCGTCGATCAGCCGCGTGTCGTTGCCCTCGAACCGGGCCAGGACGCGAACTCCGCTCCAGCAGGGTTCGACGATTGCGTCGCGCATGACGCGGCCCCCTCGGCCGAAACGCTGCGGCCTCCATTCGTCCGGGTTCGCCGGCGGATCCGGTGGGTGGGCGCGTCGGAGAAGCGGCATGGGCGGATTCTAGCCCTCGCCCGCGCTCTTACCCGACGTACCCGGCAGGGTGAGCGCGGCGCCACTTCCAGGCCGAGCCGATGATCTCCTCGATCGTGCCGTGGCGCGGCTTCCAGCCGAGCTCGGCCGCGGCCCGGTCGGCGCTCGCCACGAGGACCGCCGGGTCGCCGTCGCGGCGCGGTCCGATCTTCACGGGGATTGCGTGGCCGACCACTCGCTCGGCGGCGGCTACTACCTCGCGGTTGCTGAAGCCCGTGCCGCTACCCAGGTTGCAGATGAGCGGCTGACAGGGCCCGCTGGCCCGGCCGGTCCGTGGATTGGCAGGGTCCGTCGCTTCGATGGCCGCGAGGTGGGCCGCGGCCAGGTCCTCGACGTGGACGTAGTCGCGGACGCAGGTCCCGTCGGGAGTCGGGTAGTCGTCGCCGAAGACGGTCACGGCTCGTCCGTCTGCGGCCGCCGACAGGACGACCGGGACCAGGTGCGTCTCGGGCTCGTGGAGCTCACCGTACTGGCTGGTGGCGCCGGCGGCATTGAAGTAGCGCAGGATAACGCTGCGGAAGCCGTAGCCCCTGCCGTACCAGGCGATCGCGGCCTCGACGCATCGTTTCGTCTCACCGTAGGCGCTGATCGGCCGGATAGGATCCGACTCAACGATGGGAGTCCTGTCCGGCATGCCGTAAGTGGCCGCGGTCGAACTGAAGACGATGCGCCTCACGCCGGCGTCTCGCATCGCTTCGAGCAAGGCGATGCCGCCGGAAACGTTCTCGCGGAAGTACTTGGCCGGATCGGTCATCGACTCACCGACGATCGACTTGGCTGCGCAGTGCAGGACTGCCTCGATCCGCCGACGCTTCAGCAGGACGGTCAGCGCGGCGGTGTCGCCGTAGGTGCCGATCTCGAGGGCCGCTCCGGGCGAAACAGCACCGCGGTGTCCGGTCGACAGGTCGTCCAGCACGGTGACCTCATGACCGGCGTCGAGGAAAGCCTCGACCGAGACTGATCCGATGTATCCAGCTCCGCCGGTCACGAGAATGCGCATTCAATTGCCCCTGAAGCGTTGGAACCAGCCGCGCTTGCGGGACGGGGCAACGGCGCCCCGCTCAGTCGCTGCGGTCTCGTTCGATTGCGGCCCCGGTGAAGTCCCTGCGGTGACACCGTGGGGCTCCTCAGCAGCGTCGCTCGCCTCGGCGCCGGCGGCTACCGCCGCCACTTTGCCGTCCCCTGCGGCGGCCTGGGCGTCGGTCTCTCGAAGAGCGTCGCCAGGGCCACGGAGCTCACCAGCCTCGGCCGGAACGGTGTCCGGCGCGCCCGCGGCTTCATTCGCGCCGGAATCGCCCATCGCACCGATGGCCTCGACGGCTGCCGCCATCTCCGCTTCGGCAAACGCGTCGGGTGGCTGCGCCCGCGACCCGTCCGGCTCAACCGATTGCCAGCCGATCGGCATGGCGTGATGCCGCTTGTTTCGGGGGCGGCTGGGCTCACGCGCACGGGCAGATCTTGGGCCGACCCGGCCGGGCACGGTTCGAGCGAGCGACTCCCTGTCCGGCGCCGACCCTGTCGACCACGCCTCGCCCGCTTCGTCATCCTCTACCGTCTCGGCCGCGGCGGCTTCGCCGCTGCGAGGTCGTCCGTTGCGGCGTTGCCGGCCTATGGCCTCCAGCCGTTCGGCGGCGCGCAGTGGCAGCTCCGGCAGCTCGTGCCCGGCGGGTTCCGGCGGCACCGAGCCGGCGGGTGCTCCCGCTCGACGCTCCAGCGTCTCGATAACCTGCCTGGCGAAGACGCAACCCGGATCGAGGTCGATGGCCTGGCTGGCGAATTTGCTGGCGAGCCGCTCGTCGCCGCGCTCCAGGAAGACGCGCGCGAGACCGCCGATCGCGATTGCATTCGTCGGGTCGCTTTCGATCAGCTGCCAGTAGGTCCGTTCGGCCTCGTCGAGCAGGCCATCCGCCAGCGCCCTGTCCGCCTGGAGCAACAGCTCGAACATCAGGCCGCCCCGTGCATCGCTTTCACGACCCCGGATTCTGCATCAATCCGCGATCCGACATCTCGTCTCGCGCCAGGTCGAGCAGGGTTGCCCGATCGTTGAGTGCCGGCTCGGCCACGACTCGCTCGGTCAGATCGTCGAGAAGCTGGCCGAGGACTGGGCCCTGGGGTATGCCCAGCTCCGCCATCAGGTCCTTGCCGTCGATCGCCAGCTGGTTCCGGCTCAGCACGATGTTCTCAGCCAGCTCCGCCTGCACTCGCGCCGCGAGCTCGGCGAGGTGGCCGGAGTCGGCCGGCAGACCGCTGCCCACGTTGTCGGCCGCTCGCAGCGCGAGGAGGTCGCCGATGCAGCCCGGGCCTACCTTTCGGATGAAGCGCCGCACTGCTGCGTCGGTCCAGTTCGGCTCGTACGCGAACATGTGGTGGAGGACGAGATGTGCCACTCGCTCCTGGAGCGCGCGAGGCGCGTGGAGGTCGGCCAGGAAGTCTCTCGCCATCCTCGAACCGACCGACTCGTGGCCGTGGAAATGGCCGTCGGCGAGGGTGTCGGGTTTGCCGGCGTCGTGGAGCAGCGACGCGAGGCGCACCACCTGCCCGTTGGGGGCCGCGTCGACCGTGCGGAGCGTGTGATCCCAGAGATCCTCTCGTTCGATCTTGTTCTGGGTCACGCCGCGCTGGAGGGCAAGCCCGGGGGCAATCACGGACAGCAGGCCGGTATCCGCCATCAGTCTCAGGCCGATGGACGGCTCGCCGGCCGCGAGCAGCTTCAGCAGCTCGGCGAGCAGACGCTCGCGGGATAGGTGACGCGCCAGCTCGGCGTTTCGGCAGATCGCCGCGAGCGTCTCGGGCTCGACCTCGAACCGGAGCGTCGCCGCCAGCCTGACGGCCCGGACCATTCGCAGGGCATCCTCCCGGAACCGCTCATCCGGATCGCCGACCGCCCGTAGAAGACGGTGTGCCAGGTCGGTCCGGCCACGGTGAGGATCGACGAAAAGGAGTTCGTCGTCCGGTCGTGCGCCCCAGGCCATCGCGTTGACGGTGAAGTCGCGCCGGGCCAGGTCCTCCTCGATCGAATCCCCGAACTCGACCGCATCGGGATGGCGGAAGTCGGAGTAGGAGACGTCGCGCCGGAACGCCGTGATCTCGTACTGGGCCTCGTCACGCCGGACAACTACGGTGCCGAACCGATTCTCGTAGACGGAGCCGGGGAAGAGGGCCTGAACCCGCTCAGGCGGCGCATCGGTCGTGAGGTCCCAGTCGGCCGGCTCGCGGCCCAGCAGCGCATCGCGCAGACAGCCACCGACCACGTACGCAGCCTGGCCGCCGTGCCACAGAGTCGCCATCAGGTCGGCGACTGGGGCCGAGATATCGGGCCGTGGGCTGCCACCCGGCTTCGACCCCCGACCCGGCTCAGTGGCCAAGGAAGAGGTACGAGCGCCAGGTCTCGTTGCGATCGTCGCGCAGGTACGGGGTGAAAAGCGAATACACGTCGCAGCGAGGCTCGATCGGCCGGCGGGCCAGCCGCAGCTTGGCGTCGTCGAGGAGTTTGCCACCCTTACGGTGGTTGCAGGCCTTGCAGGCCGTGACCAGGTTGTCCCAGCTGTGAGAGCCGCCACGGTGACGCGGCACGACGTGGTCGAGAGTCAGGTCGTTCGTCTGACGACCGCAGTACTGGCAGGTGTAGGCGTCTCGAACGAAGACTTCCCGGCGCGTCAGCTTCACGCGGGGCCGCGGCCGGCGGATCTGGTGCTGAAGCCGGATCACGGCGGGCGCACGGAAGTCGGCCCGCGGCGTCCGGATCACCTGGTGGTCGTATTCGAGCACCTCGGCCCGCTCGCCGAACACCAGCCGGAAGGCGCGTGGCAGGTTGCACACGTTGAGTGGCTCATAGTTCTGATTGAGGACCAGGACCACGCCCTCCATGGGCGCATCCTACCAGAGCAAGGCCTTACCCCCGGCCCCATGAAGGGAGGCTGCCGGGGGGCACGTTTCAGCCTTCCGGGCGGCTCGCATCGTGCACAGCCTGGCAGGCTGGCCGGTGCGACCGAGAACGGCTCTCGCTATTCGCGGCAATCCGTTCGCACTGGACGGAACATCCGGCGCCCCAGGCCGTCAAAGGAGGGTTTGGCGGTTTGCCAATAAGATTGGCGCCGGCTCCCCCCTCCGCTGTAAGGAAGAGGACCTGACCCGATGCGTCCCAAGTCATGGCTGCAGTCACCGACCGGGGCTGCGCTGCTGTCGTTCTTGTTCCCCGGTCTCGGTCAGGCCGCCGCCGGGGATCCCGAGCGTGGCGTGATCGTCGCGGTCCCGATGATCGCCACCCTGGGCGCGGGCGCGATCGTGTTCGTCTTCGACCGCAAGGCGATCTTCGACGCCCTCATCCAGCCCTCCGCCCTGATGACCCTCCTCCTCCTCGACGGGGTGGTCCTGGCCTATCGCATCTGGGCCATCATCGACGCGTACCTCCTTGCTCGGGGTGAGCAGCGCAGGCAGCGATCCCCTCGCCGGCCCTCGGGTTCGACCGCGGCGGTGCCGCTCGCGATTCTGTTGATTGCCACGGTCGGCACCCACGCGGCCTTTGGCGCCGTCGACGTGCAGGCCCAGACCGCCATCTCCTGTGTCTTCAACAGCGACGCGCCGTGCTTCTTCGCCGGCGGTGGCGATCTTGCTCCCGGCGAAACCGTCCCGATCTACACCGATGCGCCGACGGACACTCCGTTCGGGTCGGCCGCGGGCTCGGCCGCTTCCGCCACGCCGGTGCCGAAGGTCCCCGTGTACGCAGTCCCGACCCTTGAGGCCATCACCGGCGGGAACACCGACTGGGCGTCGGATGGCAAACTCGTGCTGCTGCTCGTCGGCGCCGACCAGGGTGTGGGCCGGTGGAGCCTTCGTCCCGACACGATGATCCTGCTCGAGGTGGACATCGCCACCGGTCGGGCGGCCATGTACGGCATTCCGCGAAACCTGGAGAACGTGCCTCTGGGAGCCGCGGCGGCGAACGCCTATCCCTGCCACTGCTTCCCGTACCCAAACTTGCTAAACGCGCTCTGGCTTGACGCGGTCAGCAAGCCAGGGCTCTACCCATACCCCGGCAGCGACTTCGTGCGTGGCTTCAAGGCCCTCGAGGATGCAGTCGGGACCCTGGCCGGGCTTCACGTCGACGGCGCGGTCGTGCTCAACCTGATGGGCTTTGTTCGGCTGATCGACGCCCTGTTCCCGCAAGGGCTGACCGTCAACGTCCCCACCGAGTTGAAGGACAACCAGTACTCCGAACCGCAGGATGGCAAGGACATCACCATCGACATCAAGCCCGGGGTCCAGCAAATGGACGGGTTGGTAGCCCTCGAATACGCACGCAGCCGCCACCAGGACTCAGACTACGGCCGCATGGTGCGCCAGCAGCTGGTCTTGAAGGCGATCCGTGCGCAGATCAATCCCTGCTCGCTGGTGACGCAGATTCCGTCGATTCTGGGCGCCGTGGGCCAGACGTTCTGGACCGACATGTCGCTCAACGACGCCCCGGAAATGCTGGCGCTGATGGAACACATCGGAGTGAGCAACCTGCAGGGCTACGAACTCACGCCCGATGTCACGGGCGCGACGGATGACTTCCTGACCGCCGCGTCCGTCGCCAAGATACAGAGCATCGTGGCGCACGGCCTCGACGGGGTACCGGCCGGGATCACGGGCGGCGGTGGCGGAGGCGGCGGCGGGCTGAGCTGCTAGTGTCCCGATTCGCTGATGGCCGACCGCTTGCGGACCGCTGTGGCCAGGATCTGGTCGGCTGTCTTTGTCCAGACCAACGGCGTGGGACCCTGCTTCACGTTCTTCCGGACAAGCCACCAGGGGAGCAACTGCATGGTTTGCCGTAAGCCGAATCCTGGTGCGAACGCATTCACGGTCTAGCGTTCTTCGAAGCGGGACACTAGCAGGTCAGGAGTGTCTGGCCGGTGTCCACCAAAGATTGAGGCTTCCCAGCCAACAACATTCAGTCGACCGGCACCAGGTGGACGGGTTGGCCGTTCACGTTGACCTCCCAGGTCGTCGTGTCGTTGCCACCGGTAACGTTGTACTGCACCTGCCACCAGCCGCCCTGCCACAAGCCGTTGGCGCCGTAGTTGGCAGACAGCGGAATAGTGATCTCGATCCAGGTGTTGTTGAAGCTGCTTTTGTTGCTGCCGTTGGCGACTGTGATGCTGCTGCGGCCGCTGGCCGAGCAGACATCCGACGTCCCGGAGACGCAGTTACCCGGACTCACTCGTGCCAGGCTCGAGTTGTAGTTGTAGGTGCTGTATGAGAAGTTAGTGACCAGCACCGGGCTCGACCCGGATGTGTCCGGGCTCAGGACTTGGAGGGTACCTCCCGTGGAGTCTCCGACGTCGAACAGGTCGATGGTCAGCGTCTTGCCAGCGCCCGTCTTCTGGTCGACCTTGGACAGGTAGAACTTCTGCACGCCGCCGACCAGGTTGTTGTAGACGGCCATGTCCTGGTAGCCGTAGACCTGCGGGGAATTGCCGCTGGAGTCGTTGAGACCGACCGCCATGATGGCGAACATGTTCTCCGCGTTGGTACTGGCGTTGACGGTCCCGGAAATCGAGTCACTGGTCGAGACCTGGACCTCGTAGGTCCCGGCGCTTAAACCGCTTGCGAGCGTCCACCACTGGTTGTGGTAGGCGTCGCATAAACCGGAGCCGTGAGCTCCGCCGTCCGTGCCGCGCTCGTTTAGGAACAGCCCGCCATCGGTGTTGCCCGTCTTGGTCCACTCGCCTGGATCGATAGGAATGCCGTTCGTGTTCCAGAGGGTGTAGTACGTGGAGACGCTGTTGTAGGTACTGCCATTGCTACCCGTGCCAGCGATCCAGTGGTCGCCGGTTCCGTAGTAGCCATTTCCGTTCACCTTGTTCTCGCAGAACCCCGGATCAAAGATCTGGATACTGCCGCCCGCCGGCAAGACAACCGTGTAGAAGTACCCTTGGTACCCGTTCAACCCTGTGGGGGAGGCCGGGTACAGGACGTTGGTCGACGGGCTGTAGGTGCTGTTGTTGGCAGGCGCATAGGCGTCGCCATTCTCCTCGTTCCCGCCGCGAGTGATGATGGCTCCCCAGGCACCCAGGCTGTTCAGGGACTGGCCCCCGGACGTGCCGGCCGTAGTCACGCCGCTGGCCCCCGTGCTCGTCGAGCTCGAGTTGCAGGGGGGTGGAGTCTGCCCTGACAGGACCAGGCAACCGACACCCATGTAGTTCAGCGGGCTCCCAAGCGGCACCGGCATTATGTAAGCCGCCCTGGCGGTCCGCGAGATTGTCCAACTGTTGATGCCAAAGAGCCTTACGAAGAACGTGGGAGCCGAAGCAGTGATCGTCACCTGCATCTTCCACTGGTCGCCCGGTGCATAGTTCGCCGCGATCGTGGCACCGTTGGCCGTGCTGTAGCCATTGTCTTTGGCGACCAGAACTGCCTCTGCCTGGCCAGTGGTCAGCGCGCCTGGCAGATACACGACCCCGGCCATCGCCGCCGCGTCCGCCGCGCGCTGGATCTGCAGGCCGTTGCGCCAGGCGTAGGTCACGTCGACGGCGATGCCAACGAGTCCGATGAGAACGGTCAGCATCAAGGCGAAGACGACGATGATCTGACCTGCTTGTTTGGCGCTCAGATCGACTCGATCTTTTCCCTTGCCGACGTGAACGCGGATCTTTGACAGGCTCATGATGTCGGGGGCTCCAGTGACATGGTTGTTACGAAACCGGGCCGCTGCGTCCCGACGGGGGCTGCAGTGACATGATGGTTTGATCCGTCATCGTGATGTTGCCGCTGCTGAATGCCGAAATGAGATTGCCGAGCGGCGTGATGAACTTGTATGTGTAGGTGATCCTGACGCCGATGCCTGGCGCGGGGCTCGCTCCACAGCGGAGCGAGGCGTCCCAGGTGACGCTGCTTGGCGTGAAGTCGAGGTATTGCGTGGGGGATGAGCCGGGCAGCGCAGGTCCAGAGTGCCCAGGGGCGTAAACCCACTTGTTCATGCGACCGGTCGCGCTACCGGTGGTCCCGCTGACCTCGAAGATGTCGATCTCCGAGACTTGCGTGACACCCACGGGCGACCCCGGAGAGAGAAGCACGCCCTCAACCGCGCCGATGATCTGTGGATCGACGGAAGCCGAGTATGTCGAGTTGGAACAGCTGTAGCTGCCATTGACGAGTTCGGACCCAACTGCCGCCCCTTGCCGTGTGGCCGTAACGATCGAGGTGTTGTTACTGATGGCGAAACCCATCTCCACCATGCCGAGGAGCAGAAACAGGATGACCGGTAGAATCATGGCGAACTCAACCATCGCCTGACCGCGGCTGGACTGTGACCCAGGCAGCCGCTTCACAGCACCGGCTCCAAACGGCTCGTGCTCGTCTGGACGAACTGTAGGGCAGCCGTGCCCAGGCCCGGGACCAGATTCGGCAAGGGAGTGACCCAAGAATAATTGTAGGTGATTGTCACCCCGATCCAGTCGACTCCGGTATGCCCCGTCGCGCAGCCGATACCACCGAGCACGTTGCACCGGCTGGACACCGGGTAGCCAGAAGTGATCTGTTGGTAGGGAACGGAGGCCGTCCCGGCAGAGTTCCAGAACTGGCCGCCGCGCGTGTAGGTGTCTGCGGCTCCCAGGTTGTCTCCATCCTTGTCCGTCCAGAAGATCGAGACGGATGCAATGTGTGCCTTGTTGATCGGCGGCCCCATCTCGCTCTCGACCAGCTGCAGGATGTCGAAGTCCGCGTCGACCGTGTTGCCAAGCTCGGCCGCGTATCGGACTGCATCTTGTGAGGTATCGGTCACCCCGATCTTGGCAGTCAACAGGAACGAGAACTCGATGATGGCGACGACAAGGACAAGGAAGGTCGGGATGATCAGTGCGAACTCGACGAGCGCCTGGCCGCGCTGAAGGCGGCTGAGTCTTTGTGAACGTCCGAGTGGTTGCATAGGATCCCTGATCGCGCGTTAGCCTGGTTCAAGGCTTTGAGACTACGGTTTGTTCCTTGCAGCCACAATAACGAATGGGTCCGCCGGGCTGACCTGACAGTAAGTCGGTGCGTTCGGGCAACATCGGCGCAAATCACTCGGTAGCGTTCGCAAATGTCCCGGCGTCAGGCCGCCCGATCGAGCGAGTGCGCGGCGTCCTACGCCTCTCGCGGCGTCGGTTCGCTGCCGCGGTTCCACGCGGCCAGCCTGTAGCCGCCGGCCGGATCAGTCAGCAGGTGGCGGGGATCGTCCGGGTCGAGCTCGACCTTCTGACGGAGCCGGCGCACGGTGACCCACACGTAGACAGGATCCGCGGCGTCTGAATCGGCCCACACCTTGCGCAGCAGCTGGTCCGTCGAGACTGCCTTCGGCATGGCGGCGGCGAGAGTCGCCAGGAACCGCGACTCGATGGGCGAGAGAGAGACGTGCTCGCCGCGAACTATCGCCTGGCGCTTGCGAGGGATGAGCGTGAGGTCTCCCAGCGCCAGCTCCTCGACCGGGATCTGGTCCTGGAGGCGCCGGAGCACCCGGCGGATCCGCGCCACCAGCTCGGCGTAGTCGTAGGGCTTGGTGACGTAGTCCTCGGCGAAGTGTGTGATCAAATCGGCCTTGCTGTCGGCGGCGGCCACGGCCGAAAGGACGAGGATCGGGATGTCAGCGCGGCTCTTTATCCGAACGGCCAGGGCCTGGCCATCCATCTCCGGCATCATCAGGTCCAGGATGACGAGGTCGGGCCAGGCTGCGTCGAGGCGCTCAAGGGCTTGTGACCCGCTGGCGGCACGGGTCACTTCGAAACCGTCGCCACTCAGGCGCTCGCCCAGGGCGTTGAGGTGGGCCGCGTCGTCGTCGACAAGGAGCAGTCGCGCTTCGCTCACGGGAATCAATCTTACGGCGCGACAGGGGGACGGAACGAGCAGGCGAGCAGGCCGAAACGCCGCGGCCGTCTATCGGTCGAGATCCGCCAGTTCGCGGGCTCGATTCATGACCGCATCGAGCATCGGCGGCGTGAGCCGGCCGGTGAACGTGTTCTGCTGACTCGGGTGGTAAGAGCCGATCACGGCGAACGGCCCGATGTGGCTCTCGGCCATGTGGCCGAAGTCGGGCCTGGGAACCGCCCGGTAGCCGAGGTCGCGAATCGCCCGTAGAGCACCATCCCAGGCGAAGGATCCGAGCGCCACGACGACCCGCGCGTCCGAAAGCAGGCGCAGCTCGCGGACCAGGTATGTCAGGCAATTGGCGCGCTCCTGGGGGAGGGGCTTGTTGTCGGGCGGGGCGCAGCGAACCACGGCGGCGACGTACAGGCCGATCAAGGTCAGTCCGTCGTCCATCGCAACGGAAGTCGACCGGCTCGCGAACCCCGTCCGGTGCAGCGAGGCGAACAGGAAGTCGCCCGACCGATCGCCCGTGAAGAGGCGACCGGTGCGGTTGCCGCCGTGAGCGGCCGGCGCCAGGCCTACGACAAGGATCCTGGCTCCCGTGTCGCCGAACCCGGCCAGCGGGCGGGCCCAGTACTCCTCGCCCGCAAAGCGTGCCGGTGGGTCGGCAGCTACCCTCTCACGCCACTCCACCAACCTGGGGCAGCGCCGGCAGGCCAGGACCTCGGCGGCAAGATCGATCAGCGTCTCGGGTGCCACGGCCCGACTCTACCCCGCCCGATCCCCGTCCGCCGCACCCCACGACAGGCGTCCGGGCGCCACGGGGCGGGACGGCCGGTCAGCACGGGTATAATCGCGGGGCGCGGTACGAGTCGCCGCCGAGCTGGCATGCCCCGCCTTCCCGTCCGCAGCTGAGGATTGGACCCCGCCAATGACCGCCGAGACCTCCACCTGGGCCACGAAGAAAGGGCTTGCCCAGATGCTCAAAGGCGGCGTCATCATGGACGTCGTTACGCCCGAACACGCCAGGATCGCAGAGGACGCCGGGGCCTGTGCCGTTATGGCACTCGAGCGAGTTCCGTCCGACATCCGGGCCGCCGGCGGCGTCGCCCGGATGAGCGATCCGCTGATGATTGAATCGATCATGGCAGCGGTCAGCATCCCGGTCATGGCCAAGGCACGGATCGGACACTTCGTCGAGGCCCAGGTCCTCGAGGCGCTCGGCGTGGACTACATCGACGAGTCGGAGGTGCTCACCCCCGCCGACGAGACGAACCACATCGACAAGCACGCCTTCAGGGTGCCGTTCGTCTGCGGCTGCCGGAACCTCGGCGAGGCGCTCCGGCGCATCAACGAGGGCGCAGCCATGATTAGGACGAAGGGCGAGGCCGGAACCGGCGACATCGTCGAGGCGGTTCGCCACATCCGTACATTGATGGCGGAGATTCGCCGGCTCGGGTCGATGCGCGAGGACGAGCTCTTCGTAGCGGCCAAGGAGCTCGAGGCTCCCTATGACCTGGTCAGGCAGGTTGCGGCGGAAGGCAGGCTGCCGGTCGTCAACTTCGTGGCCGGCGGCATCGCCATTCCCGCCGACGCGGCCCTGGCCATGCAACTCGGGGCCGAGGGCGTCTTCGTGGGATCGGGCATCTTCAAGAGCGAGAACCCCGCCAGGACGGCCGAGGCGATCGTCCAGGCCACGCTCCACTTCGATAACCCCAAGATCATCGCCGAGGTTTCGAAGGGGCTGGGCAGCCCGATGCGCGGCATCGCAGCGGCCACGGTCCCGGAGGCTGATCGGCTGGCAATCCGGGGCTGGTAGCCCGGCGTAGCGGGACGCACGGTCGAACCGTACCGGTGCGAACCCGGAGCGCGTAGTGAAGATCGGCGTGCTGGCGCTTCACGGCGCCGTCATCGAGCATATCCAGATCCTCAGGTCGATCGGTGTCGAACCGGTAGCGGTCCGCCTGCCAGAGGATCTCGAAGGTCTCTCCGGCCTGATCCTGCCGGGTGGTGAGAGCACGACCATGCGCAAGCTGGTCGCCCGGTGGAACCTGCGGGAACCGGTCATGGCCCTGGCCCGTTCGGGCGCCCCGATCCTGGGCACGTGCGCCGGGATGATCGTCGTCGCCACGGAGATCGCCGGGGGGGACGAGCCCGTCTTCCCGATGCTCGACGTGACCGTCGAGCGAAACGCCTTCGGGCGCCAGCTCGATTCGTTCGAGACCATGCTGCCGATGCCGATCCTGGGGGATCGACCGGTCCGGGCGATATTCATTAGAGCCCCCATAATCGAGCGCGTGGGACCCGGGGTCGAGGTTCTGGCCAGGCTGCCCGACCGGCGTGTCGTGGCGGTGAGGCAGCGGAATGTCATCGCCATCTCCTTTCACCCGGAGCTGGCCGGCGAAACCCGCATTCATCGCCTCGTGGCCGCGATGGCCGCCGAGTTCGCCGAGCCGCGTGAGGGAACGACCGCGGAAGGGACCGGGCCGTGGGCGCTGGGGCAGGCCAGGTGAGCGGCCGAGTCCGCCTCGCCCGGCTGACCGATCTGGCCGCGCTCGGGGAGCTCTCCAGGCTCTCCCAGCAGCAACACGTCGATGCGCGCTCGCTGGGACTGCCGGTGAGCGGGCCGCGGATCGGCGTCTTCAGCCTCTTCCGGTTGCCGCTCGGCGCCTTCCGTCCGAACGACCTGCTCTTCGTCTACGAGGATGAGCGCCGCATCTCCGGCCTGCTTCGAGTGGAGCGCGATGCCTCCCGCGACGAATGGACGATCGTGGAGCTGGATGCCATCGGCTCGGGCGACTCCGGCGACACGCGGTTCCGCCTCGTCCAGCACCTCCTTCGCGACGGCGCCAAGCGCGGCGCCGTCCGTTTCCACGTCGCCTGTTCCGACGGCCAGGGCAATCCCGAGCTCTTCATGCAGGCTGGCTTCGCCCGCTACGGCCAGGAGTGGCTGTTCTTCCGAGGCACCGACAAGCCGCTGCCTCAGGCGTGGTCGGATGAGCAGACCCGGGCTGCCGGGATCCGGCCCTGCCAGCCGCTCGACGCCTTGCCGCTGGCCCGTCTCTACGCGGCCGTGACGCCCCAGCCCGTCGTCCGCCTCGAGTCGTACCGCCTGCACGACTGGGAACGCCAGGGTTCGAACTCGCGCGTGCCGCGCTCCAGCCTGGCGCCCATCCTGCGCTTCGCCGAGATGGAGTCCTACGTCCAGGTCAGGTCCCAGGGCGCCGGTGACCTCGGCGCCCTGGTGCAGCTGGGCGTCGCCCGAGAGGAGCAGCCGCATTACCTGAAGATCATGGCCCGACCTGAGACCGACGTGGCCGAGCTGGTGAGCTTCGGCCTCGGGCTGCTCGCAGCGCGCCTCGGCAAGGGCGGCAGTTGCCCGGACAACGGGATCCTGTCGCCGGTCCGAACCTACGAATCGCCAATCGATCGCCGGCTCATGGACGGCGGTTTCGCCAGCCTGGACACCGTGACCCTCCTGATGAAGGAGGCGGTCGTCCGGGTGGCCGAACCGGCCCTCGTGCCGGCAACACGCTGATTTCACCTGGCAGGAGAAGACGTGACTGATCAGGGCACGACGCACCGCCGAGGCGAGTCGATCGACGACCTTGGTTTGCTGCTCAGCGCACTGCCACCAGACATCCTCGCGGCCGTTCATGCGCTGACCGACCCGACGCAGCTGATCGAGATCGTGATGGACCTCGGCCGCCGGCCGGAAGCCCGGTTCATCGATGATGAGGTGACGCTTCTCGAACGCGAGATCGGCGAGCCAGACATCGAGTACGTGGTCGACCACATCGGAACCTTCGGCGACGACAATCGGGCAGGCATCGAGCGGACTCTCCACCGCATCAGCGCCATCCGCAACCGGACCGGCAAGATCGTCGGGCTGACCTGCCGGATTGGCCGCGCTGTCTACGGCACGATCGAGATCATCAACGACTTCGTGGAGTCGGGTAAGTCGATCCTGATCATGGGCCGGCCTGGCATCGGCAAGACGACCATGCTCCGCGAGGCCGCCCGCGTCCTGGCGGACGACCAGGGCAAGCGCGTGGTCGTGGTCGATACCTCGAACGAGATCGCCGGCGACGGTGACATCCCGCACCCGGCGATCGGTCGAGCTCGCCGAATGCAGGTTCGAACGCCCTCGCTCCAGCACGAGGTCATGATCGAGGCCGTGGAGAACCACATGCCCGAGGTCATCGTCATCGACGAGATCGGCACGGAACTCGAGGCCCAGGCGGCCCGAACCATCGCCGAACGCGGCGTCCAGCTCATCGGCACCGCGCACGGCAACAACCTCGACAACCTCATGCTCAACCCAACCCTGACCGACCTGATCGGCGGCATCCAGACGGTCACTCTGGGCGACGAGGAGGCGCGCCGCCGCCGCTCACAGAAGAGCGTCCTCGAGCGCAAGGCACCACCCACCTTCGACGTCATAGTCGAAATCCTTGATCGGGAGAAGGTCACCGTCCATGCCGACGTGGCCGAGACGGTCGATGCGATGCTGCGTGGCGATCCGGTGTCGGCCGAGCTGCGCTGGCGCGACGACGGCGGTGTCCATCGCTCGCAGTCTCGGCCCAAGCCATCGCCGCGCGAGGCGATGACCAGCGACCGGTTCGGAAGCGACCGCTTCGCCGGGCTGGTTGGCGCCGGCCCCGGCTGGCGGACCGAGCCCGGCTGGCGCGGTTGGGGCTCCTACCGCCAACCTTCGGACTGGCGCGCGGCGGATCGAGGCGGCGTCCGGCCGGGGTACCGCCCCGGCGCCGGCGGGGGCTGGCGGACCCCAGCCCGCGGCACGCGGGAGACCCACGAGGGCGCCCGCCGGAGCCGCGGCGACGTGGGCAACGGCGGTTCCGGAGGAAGTGGCACTGGGGCCGGCGGGGCCGGAGCACCCAGCCCGGGCTGGCCCGGCGGCGGACCGGGTGCGCCCGCACGGATGCTCCCCGGCGAGCGGTTCGCACTGCCGCCCGGCGGCCGCGAGCGACCGTCGGCGGAGAGCAGCGGATCAGAGATCGGGTGGGACGCCGGCACGGGCGGACCGCTTCGGGTCGACGAAGTGGCGGATCGCGGCCCCGTCGAGCGCGGAGCGGCGCCGGCCCTCGAGCCTCGCGCCCGCGAGATCAGAGAGCTGGAGAGGCAGAGATCGTGGGCCCAGGGGGCGACCCGCGCCCTGAACGCCTACCGTGCGGACGCGGTCGAAGAGGAGGACGAATCGGGAGCGGCGCCGGCGAGCCCGGGCGGCGCCCATGGCGCGGCCGCCGTTCGGGGCGTCCCGGCCGGCCTCTCGGCTGCGGAGCCAGAAGTCGAGCGTGAGGACATCGAGGATGAGCTCGATGAGGATGACGAGGCGCTGGCAGACGTGGTCAGGCTGCGGGCGGCGACCGACGGCTCCGAACGCGGCGACGACGGGCCCGTCCTCCGCGTACGGGATGCCAGCTCGATCCTGCCCACGCTGCGCGTTCTGCCGCACGGAATCAGTCGCAAACGCCTGGAGCAGGCAATCAAGGAACTGCAGCTGCCCGTCATCCTGGCCCGGGATCCGGACGAGGCAGATGTCGTGATGACGCTCAAGAGCGAGTACCGGCAGAAGACGGCCGCGCTCCGCGAGGCGGAGGATCGGGCGCTGCCGATCTACGTTCTCAAGAGCAACACCATCGTCCAGATGGAGGCCAGCCTGACCTCGATCTTCTCCCTCGAGATCGACCCTCGCGAGGCCGCCCTGCGCGAAGCCGAAGAGGCGATCGGCGTTGTCATCCGTGAGACCGAGCCGGTCGAGCTGTCGCCGCAGAACGCCTACATCAGGCGCCTCCAGCACCAGATGGCCGAACGGGCCAACCTCGTGTCTCGTTCTCGCGGCCGAGAGCCGTACCGTCGGGTCCGCCTCTACCCGTAGGCAGGCGGCCGGGCGGCCGAATCTCGCTGGCGGTGGCGTGGGGGCCACGCCAGGGCGAATGCAGTCACCCGGCGCCCTGCATCGGGTCGGCTCGGCTAGACTCGACCGATGCGACTCCACGGCGGCTGCCGGCGCGACCCCGGGCCGATGCTTGATGCGGCCGAGGAGTCGGACACGCCTCGGCCGCAGCCTCCGGCGGGCGGGAAGATCTCGGCCGGCGGAGGTCGGGTATCGTGTCGGCCGGTTCGCCCTGGGCCGGCTCCGGGCGGGACGGGGCGGTTCACCGGGAACTCTGTCGGTGGGTTGAGTGAACCGGAACCTATCTCGCTGCGAATGATGCAATGAGGGACTCAGTGGCAGCGCCCCAGCCTGAAGTCGCTCCCGACGGCTTGTCGGAAGGTCAAGCGGAGGCCGAACTGATGCGCCAGGTGGCCGCCGGGGAGATCGGCGGACTGGAAATGCTGTACGACCGCTATCACGCGATGGCGTATGCCCTTGCTCTGCGGATCACCACGGAGACCGGGCTGGCCGAAGACGTGGTCCAGGACTCGTTCCTGGGCCTGTGGCGGAACGCCGGCCGCTATGCCGAAGCCAAGGGAAGCGTCCGGGGATGGCTGCTGGCCATCGTCCGTCACCGTGCAATCGACGCCGTGCGCCGCCAGCATGCCGGGTTGGCCCTCGCCGACGAAACGGAGGAGACCCTGCCGGCGGCCCTGACGCTTCCCGACATCTGGCCCGAAGTCGCCGGCCGCCTGGATGCCGAGCAGGTGCGCGGCGCGCTCACCGGCCTGCCTCCCGCCCAGCGCGAGGTCATCGAGCTCGCCTATTTCGACGGCCTGACTCAGCGAGAGATCGCGGACCGGACACGCGCCCCGCTCGGCACGGTCAAGAGTCGCATGCGGCTCGGCCTCGTGGCGTTGCGTGAGCAACTCGTCGGCCGTGACGATGCGAGCAGAGGCGCCCTCGCGCCGTCTGCCAACGGCAAGAGAGGATTGGCCTGACATGGCCATGACCTGCGAACACGTGCGCGACGTTGCCTCGGGCTTCGTGCTTGGCGCGCTCGACCTCGACGAGATGATCGCCGTCAGCGATCACCTGGAAAGCTGCCCTGGGTCGCACCCGGAGATCGAGGAACTCGGCGGCGTTCTGCCGTACCTCGCCGGCTCTCTCCAGCCGATCGAGCCGCCGGCCTGGCTGCGCGAGTCGGTGATGGCCGCGGCGCAGGCGGACCTGGTCGCCCGTCGCGCAGTCGCCGAGCAGGCGACGGAACCAGCTCCGGCCCCGGTCGCCCTGACCGGCCGTCAGGGTACCCCGTCCGGGACGGAGCCTATCTCGCTTGCCGCCGCCCGCTTCTCTCGCCGACGCCGGGTGGTCGCCTGGACGATGCGGGTCGCGGCCGTGGTGGCCGTCATTGCTCTCGCCGGCTATGCGCTGGTTCTCCAGGGTGACCTCGCCAGGGCCCAGAAGGCCACTCAAGTAGACGCCAGCTTCAACTACGTGTTGACTCAACCGGACACGCGGACGGCGGTCATGTCGGCCACGGACGGATCCGGGGCGAGCGGGCTGGCCGCGCTTCGGCCCACCGGTCACATCATCGTGAGGCTGTACGGTCTGACGCCGACAACGGGCGATCAGGTCTACGTGGTCTGGCTCAGCAGCGATGCCGGCAACCCGATCAGGGCAGGTTCGTTCACAGTTGACGACTCGGGAACCGGCTACCTGGAAGTCGACAACGTTCCCACTTCGTCGAGCTTGCGGCTGTTCGTTTCCAGGGAGCCGAACGGGAACGTCATCCAGCCGACGCTTCCGGCGGTCGTCAGCGGCACCTTCTCACTCTGAGGTGCGCCGCGGCGCACCAGCACAGCCCGGGGTCCCGGCCGGGCGTCTCGCCCTGGCCTACCCGACCGGTGCCGGCTGAGCTGCGACCCGGTTGCCACCGGCCCGGCGCGCCGCGCCCACATTCTTCTCGGCGACCGCCAGCAACTCGTCCGAAGTGCGGCCATCCGGCGGGAAGCTGGCAAGCCCGGCCGACACGGACGTGGCCGTGCCGCCGACCGCCGGCAGGGCCCCGATGGCGTGAACCAGCCGTTCCGCGACGACCAGCCCGTCGGGGCCGGGTGCGATGAGGCCGAACTGGTCGTTGCCGAAGCGAGCGATCGTATCCACGAGCCGCACGGACTCGGCCATCACCTGGGCCACTCGACGGAGAGCTTCGTCGCCGGCGGCGTTGCCCCCGATTCGCTGAATATCGGCAAAGCGATCGATCTCGAGAATGGTGACGCTCAACGGCGCGCCCTGTCGAGCGGCTCGGGCCAGCTCAAGTTCGAGCGCGCGGTCCAGGGTGCGGCGGTTTGCGAGGCCAGTCAACGGGTCTGTGTGAGCGAGCCGATCGAACCAGTCCGCGCGCTCGGAACCGACCGACGCCGCCAGGGCGCGCTCGATCGCTACTGCTGCCAGATCGGCCAGCGGCTCCGCCGCCGTCAGCGCCTGGTGCGCCGGCCCGGACCCGGCAAAGCCCAGGCCCATCGCGCCGAGTGATATCTCGATGCCGTCCCGCCGGACGACCAGGGGCACCACCAGGGCCGTTGCCGCGCCCCGCAGGACGGCCACGCGCGCCGCGTCGGCGAGCTCGAGTGGGTGCCGCGTTCGAGCTACCTCGGCGACCGGATCCTTGCTCGTGGATAGGGATTCGACCGAGGCGGTGGCTGAGGCCGTTTCGGCGTCGATGCCGTGTGTCACGGCCAGTTCGAGCTCATCGTGGTCCGGATCGGCGATGTAGACGGCACCGCGACTCGCTCCCAGGTATTCGGCGGCGAGCCCGAGCAGTTCGGCCAGCTCGTCGTCGAGGTCGTCTCCGCGGGCTGCGGCCGCTGCGGCCGCAGCGAAGAGCTGCCTATCGGTCCGTCCCTGAAGCGGTTGTTCGCCCGACACCATTCCCTCCCGTGCGCGCAGACGGAAGCACCGTCGAGATTGTACGGCTCGGCTCCCGCGACCGCGATCCCCGACCGCCACACCCAAGATCGCCATACCTCGACCGCGATCTTTCGGTGTCGCCTTGCTCTCTGGCCAGGCTCGCCGCCAGACGGCCAGCCTCCCGGCTCGGTCGGCTGACCGACCGTTCAGCGGCAGCCGGGGTCCGCCTATACTCGGGGTCGTGAAGCTCGTCGTTGCCATTGTCCACAACGAGGACTCTCGCGTCCTGATCGACGCCCTGCTCGCCCATGAGTACCGGGCGACGTGGCTGCACAGCTCCGGCGGGTTCCTGAAGCAGTCCAACGCGACCATCCTCCTGGGCGTTGACGACGCACAGGTCGATGAGGTGGTGGCTCTGGTCCGTGAGAACTGCCACTCCAGGACGCAGACCTTAAGCCCGATCCCGCCGATCATGGAGCCGGGCGAGTTCTTCATGCCGTATCCGCTCGAGGTGGAAGTGGGGGGCGCCGTGGTCTTCGTCCTGCCGGTCGAGCGCTTCGAGCGCAGCTGAGGATTCCGTCGGAGCTGGAGTGAGATTGTGAGCCCCTTCAGGCCGGACCTCGTCGACGTCTGGTCGTTTCGCTCGGGGGGCGACGCTCCCGGGCGAGGGGGCTCGTCGAAACCGAGCCCTTCTGCGTTCGTTTCGACCCTGGAATTCCTCCTCATGCGGCGGTCGAGGGGCCGGATCCTTCCCGGGCTGTGGCAGTGCGTATCCGGTTCGTTGGAGCCGGGCGAGTCAGTTACGGCCGGCGCGCTTCGCGAATTGCGAGAGGAAACCGGATTCGGGCCGGGCCAGATCGAGGGCTTCTACGACCTCGATCAGGTCAACCAGTTCCACGAGCCGTCGGTCGACGCGGTCCTGAGCAGCGCCGTCTTTGCGGTCCGACTCGTGGCCGGGGCGGAGCCGGTCATGTCGCACGAGCACGAGTCGATTCGCTGGGTCTCGCCGGACCGGGCGTTCGAACTCGTCATCTGGCCTGCATACCGCGAGTCGATTCGTCGGATCGTCGAGAACCTGCTCGATCCGGAACGGGCAGTCTGGTTCGAGCTCACGCTGGACGGAGCGCGGGCGCGGCAGTAGCCGACCCGCCCGGCGACTCGCTATTCTCGAAGGTGGGGGTTACCCATTTGCGGCTGCCCGTGCCTCTTAGTGATGTGAGGGACATGACGGCAACGCTCGACAAGGACGAACGAAGCGAGCCCACTCGAACTCCGGTTCGGGTTGTGGCGCCCGGCCCGGAGTGGGTGGCTACGCTGCACCACCACGGACCCCTGCTTCTCGCCGCAGCCCGGGCGATCACCCGGAACGATGCCGAGGCGGAGGACCTGGTCCAGATCGCCTTCGAGCGGGCGCTCCGGGCGGGCCCGGCGATCCGGGAGCCACGGGCCATTCGGGCGTGGCTCCTGACCGTCGAGACGCGCGAGGCGCTGCGGGTCGTGCGGCGGCTGCGCCGAACGCTCCGGCTCGAGCCGACGATCCACGAGCTGCCGATCGGCGGCCCGGAGACGTCCGCGTCGCTCGAGCTGGACGAAGCGCTCGGACGGCTTTCCCGGCCGATCCGGGCCGCCGTGGTTCTCCACCACATGGTTGGTCTTTCCGTGCTCGAGACGGCGGAAGCCCTCGGCATCACGGAGAACACGGCGAAGGCTCGGCTGAAGACGGGCCTTGCTCGACTGCGGGAGTGCCTCGATGAAGATTGAATCGGCCGGCGGCGCAGCCGAGGACGGCGTGGAAGAGCGGCTGGCCCGCCGCTTCGCTGCCGAGCTTGGTCGCGCGGAGAACGACTACCCAGAACTTCGGCTTGGGGCGCGCGACGCCGCCGAGAACGCGCGAATCCGCCGAGGATGGCCGCGCCTGGTGGCGCTTCCGCTGGGGATCGTTGCGGTCGTGCTGGTCGCGCTTGTGGGCGCGCCGTTGCTGATGCCGGGCGCCGCACCGGTGGCGCCGGCTTTCGAGGCGAGCGGCGTCACCTTCGGCTCAAACGGCATGCCGATCCAGTTCGATGGCGAGCGCGTCTACCGCGCGGCCGACCAGAGCTCGTTCGCGAGCATTGAGGGCAGCTTCCTCCTGGGCGGGCGCGTGACGAAGCCCGAGGTCATGCCGCCCTGTCCGGCCCCGCTCGGCCAGTCAGAGGCCGAACAGCAGCTGATCCCGTACTGCTACTGGCTATCTATCGATGGGCTGGCGGTCGCTCCGATGAGCAACTTCGACGAGCCCAACAATGAGGTCGTCGTCGCGCGAGTCCACGTCAACGACCCGCTGGCGGCGCAGTGCCCGATCGATGTGAGGCCCCAATGCGAGACTGAGATCGTCGTCGAATCTGTCGTGTGGCGCTCAAGCGAGGGCGCGATCGCTTCGACGCCGCCCGTCTCGCCGACGCCGACTCCGGAAGTCACCAACCCGGTCTCCACCACCGGCACGGGCCCCCTCGCCTCTGAGACGATCGGCCCGCCGCCGTCGATCGTGCCCCCGCCGTCAGCCGGAGGGATCGGGTCGGGCTCGGCGGACGGCGTTCCGACCGCCATCGACGGCAAGAAGGTCTTGCGCGCCGCGGACCTGACGCCGTCGGGTTCGGTCGTGCTCGGAAGCCCGCCGTTCCTCCTCGGCGGCCGGCTCGGCCGCGACACGAGCTGCGCCGTCCCCAGCCCCGCCAATGTAGTTCCGCCGAGCTGCGGCTACTGGACCGTGGACGGCGTGAAGGTGGGCACCACGATAGCTCTATCTGAGGCGCAAATCGGCGAGCTGGTGGTGGCCAGCGTCACCGTCTCGAAGTCCCTGGTCGATTGCACCGGGGCGCCCTGCCCGCCCGCCGCTTTCTACCTGGTGACCGAGATCGTCTGGACCGGGCAATCCAGTTCGGCGCTGCCCACCCCGCCTGCGCCGCTGACCCCGTAGCGCGGCTGTCCGGTCCTCCCGCGCCGCCGGTCACGCAGCGCCGCCTTACAATCTCCCGCGCCGCTGGCAACATGAGGCCGCAGCACCATCTTCCGAACGGATGCTCGATCATCGGATCCGATCGAGCGCGGTTGCATCGCGGCGAGCCTTCATACGGGAGGATCCATGTACGTCACCGTCGTCTTCATCCACGTGAAGCCGGAGCACGTTGCGGATTTTGTCGAGTCGACTCGGGAGAACCACGAGAACTCGGTTCGGGAGCCGGGCAATCTCCGCTTCGACATCCTCCAGTCGGTCGATGATCCGACCCGTTTCATAGCCTACGAAGCCTACCGGGACGAGGCTTCGGCAAGGGCCCACAAGGACACGGCACACTACCTTGCCTGGCGCGACAAAGTGGCCGACTGGATGGCCGAGCCGCGCCAGGGAGTCCGCTACGACGGGCTCTATCCAGCTTCCGCACAGGACCGATAAGGCGGCGGAAATGGAATCCAAAGGACGGAAGGTGCCCGGCGAACGAGGGAGCGCGGGAGTGAGCGGAACGGCGCCGGCGGTCCGGCAGGCGTTCTCGATCTCACGCTTGCCGCGGATCCTGTTCGGCGCCGGTCGATCCGCGGAGCTGCCGGCCGTCGTCCGGGAGTTCGGGTCGAACGCGCTGGTCGTCGTCCGAGGGCCGGGCTTCACCGGGTCGGCGGACTGGGCTCGACTGAGCCGCGGCCTCGAATCGGCCAGAGTGGCGGTCGCGCTCGAATCGGTTTCGGACGAGCCCTCGCCGACCGTCGTGGATGGGATCGTGGCTCGCCAGCGCGGCCGTGGCCCCGGCCCTGGCCCTCGCCCCGGCTCCGGCCCGATCGACGTTGTCGTTGGGATCGGCGGCGGCAGTGTCCTGGACACGGCCAAGGCAGTCGCCGGCCTCCTGATCCCGGGCGACTCCGTCATGGACCACCTCGAGGGCATCGGACCGGAGCTGCCGTACCGAGGTCCGTCGGTGCCGTTCATCGCCGTACCGACCACCGCTGGCACGGGCAGCGAGGCGACCAAGAACGCGGTTCTGAGCGTGCGTGGGCCCGGCGGTTTCAAGAAATCGTTCCGCGACGAGACGCTGGTGGCGCGCGTGGCCATCGTGGATGCGGATCTGCTGGCCGGCTGTCCGCCGGAGCTGATAGCCGGCAACGGCATGGACGCGCTGACGCAGCTGCTCGAGTCCTACGTCTCAACTCGGGCGAACCCGTTCACAGACGCCCTGGCGCTTTCGGGCCTCGCGGCCGTGCAGGACGGTCTGCGGGCGTGGTATGAAGAGGCTTGCGCCGGTCGAGGCGCGTCAGGTCCGGGATTCGTCGCGGCGTCTGCCCGGGAACGGATGGCTTATGCGGCGCTTTGTTCGGGCATTTGCCTTGCCCAGGCCGGGCTGGGCGCCGTCCACGGCCTCGCCTCGCCCCTGGGTGCGCAGTTCCCGATCCCCCACGGCGTCGCCTGCGGCGCGACACTCGCGGCAACCACGCGCATCAACATCGCGGCTCTCGAGGCGCGCGATCCTCGGAGCCCGGCGCTGGACCGCTACGCGGAGGCGGGAAGGCTTCTCGCCGGTCGCCCCATGGCGCTCGCTGCGATGGCGCGATCGGCCCTGGTCGAAGCCCTGGAGTCGCTGAGGGCCACACTGAAGATCCCGCGTCTTGCCGCCTTCGGCGTCGGTGAGCGTGCCATTCCGGCCCTCGTCGCCGATGCCCGTGGCAGCAGCATGAAGACGAATCCGGTCGTCCTCACCGACGGTGAGATCGTCGCCATCCTGCGCGCCTCGCTCTAATCGGCGTGGCCTACCGGAAGGCCGACAGGACATCGGACCCCAGGTATTCCAGGACGTCGGTCGTGGCCAGGCCCGGTACGTCGGAGACGATGAGGTAGTCCATCCCGGCGTCGATCAGGCGGCCGTAGGTGTCGATGACCTCCTGCGGACCACCGACCACGGCGTGGCTCCTGTACTCCGCGAGCGACTGGCCGCGGCGATATCGCCCAGTGAGGGCAACCGGATCGTCGCCCGGCCGCAGGAGAGTGGTTTCGACGTTCGTGGACCGGATCAACGAGTCCGCGTTGCGCCCGAACTCTTCGCAGTGGGCCCGGATCACCTCGAGCTTGTGGGCGTACCACGCCATGTCGTCGAGGTGACCGCCGAAGTTCGTGGCGTCGCCGTACTGGGCTGCCAGCCTGAGCGTCACCTTCTCGCCGCTGCCGCCGACCCAGATCGGCGGGTGGGGCTTCTGGACGCCCTTCGGCTCGTTGATGGCACCCGAGATCCTGTAGAAGGCGCCCTCGAAGGACGCGTACGGCGACGCCCACATCGCATGTATCACCTGCAACGCCTCGCGCAGCATGCGGAGTCGATCGGCTGTCGACGGATACTGGTAGCCGTAGGCCATGTACTCGTGCTCGTACCAGCCGGCGCCGATGCCGAAGTCGAGCCGGCCGTGGCTGAGCACGTCCACGGTCGAGGCCATCTTGGCCAGCAAGGCGGGGTTGCGGTAGCCGTTGCAGGTGACCATCTGACCGAGCCGGATGCGAGTGGTGTCGCGGGCGAGGGCCGCCGTCGACGTCCAGCACTCGAACGTCGTCTCGAGCACCGGCCTGTGGTAAGTATGGAAGTGGTCGAAGAGCCAGATCGAGTCGAAGCCTAGGCGTTCGGCCGTCCTGGCGACGCGACTCATCGTCTCATACTGCTCGATCGGATCTTCGATATCGGCCAGGTCCAGGATCCAGCCCTGGGGTACGAACAGGCCGAACCGAACGGAGCCCATGCCCTGCCTCCTCTTGCTGCGCAGGAGGCCACTGTAACTCCGACACCGGTCGGAAGGCTGCACGGCCGAACGGTGGGAGCAATTGCGGCTGGCGCGGCTGCTCTGGGCGCTGTAACCTCCCAATGCCATATCGAATAGAGCCGCTCGTACCAGGGAAGCCGGTGTGAATCCGGCGCTGTCGCGCAACTGTGAGCGAGGAGCGGCTGGCCAAATGCCACGGGGCCGGAGAGCCCGGGAAGGCGGCCAGCAGCCAAGATTCGCGAGCCAGGAGACCTGACCGGACGGCGCAAGTCACCCACCTGCGCGGATCGGATGGGAGGCCTCCGGCGGCGAGGTCCCTCCGGCGGGCGGGGGTTGCCGCCGGAGGAACGATGCGAAAACTGGTTGTCGCCGGCGCGATGCTGGCGACTCTCCTCGCCCTGCCGCCTGGCCTTCTTGCCGTCACGCCCTCAGCACACCCGGAAACGGCGCCGACCGATGCCGATCGGGCGACCGAGGCACTGGGCTATCTGCTCGCGGCTCAGAAGGGAGACGGCTCAATCGATGACTCCATCGGCGAGACCGCCGACTTCGTGATCGGGACGGCCGCGGCGGGCTACGATCCCTCGACCCTCACCGGATGCTCCGGCGGCGCGAGCGCCCTGGGCTACCTCGCGGCCGCATCAGACGCAGCGGCGGCCGATGCGGCGAAGACGGGTAAGACGGTCCTGGCGGTCGTCGCGGCGGCCAGCGATCCGACGAGCTTCGACGGCCGGAACCTGCTCGCAAGGCTGGCGGCGCTGTACCACTCCACCGCCGGGGCATACGGCGACGGCTCGACCTTCAGCCAGTCGTTCGCGATCCTGGCCCTGGTCGCGTCCGGCGGTTTCGTTCCGGCCGCGGCGTCCGCCCACCTGGTGGCGCTGCAGGATTCTGACGGCAGCTGGAGCTACGGCTCCGCGCCGGTGGCGGCCGGCGGGGGCGATACCAACTCGACTGCGATAGCGCTCATGGCGCTCGACGCAGCGGGCGTTCATTCGGCCGACGGGGCGGGCCTGGCATACCTTCACACGCAGCAGCGCGCCGACGGCGGCTTTCCCTACTCGTCCGCGTACGGACCTTCGGCCGACCCCGACTCGGATTCGATCGTCCTGCAGGCCCTCGTGGCAGCCGGCCAGGATCCCGAATCCCCGGCCTGGCTTCAGGGATCGAACGGCGTCTTGACCAACCTGCGCGCTTACCAGGGTGCCGACGGCGGCTTTGCCTACCCGGGCAACAAGGGCGAGGATGCGTTCACGACGAGCCAGGTGCCGGCTGCCTTGATGCGTGTCCCGTACGCGGCGACGGTGCACCCCAGGCCAGGGTCGAGCGTCCCGACGAGCGGCTGCCGCAGCCAAAATCCGAGCCCGAGTGGGGCCTCCGGCTCCGGCAAGCTTCCGGTCGCAACAGCAAACCCCGGCGGGTCTCTGCCACCCACCTCGACGGCCCCGGATTCGTCGCAGCGGCCCGGCCCCGCGCCGCTCTTCGTACCGCTGACCTGCCTTGCCTTCGGCGGGCTTGGCCTGGCGGTTCTCGAGGTCCGCCGACGCGGCGCCGGCCACGGGAGGCGGCCTGGGCTCGACGTCGGAGCGGGCGGGAGCCAGGCGCAGTCGAGCGGACCGAGGAGGCGGTGATGCGCCGCCTCGCCCTGCTGCTGCCCGGCGTGGCGCTGGCGCTCCTTGCCATCTTCGCGCCGGGCTCGCCGCTGTCGGCGTCCTGCGCAGGAGCTGGGATGAATCGAGCCTCCCTGGTCGTGGAGCACGGCGACGGCTCGGTCGTGACTCGTTGCGTTGCCTTCAGTTCGGCCACGGTCACCGGGGAGGAACTGCTGAACCTGTCGGGAGTGGCGTGGTCCGGCCAGACATTCGGCGGTTTCGGCGATGCCGTGTGCGCCCTGGACGACGAGCCGGTTCACTACGAAACGTGCCCGGGCAGGGACGCATACTGGGCCGTCTTCGTGTCGCGCGGAGACGGCACGTGGCAGCTTGCAAGCGTTGGAATCTCGTCCCTCACGCTCGGTGAAGGCGACGCCGAAGGCTTCCGCTACGTGCCTGCGACGGGGGTTCCGGTGGCCCCGATCCCGGCCGCCGGGGTATGCCCCGCCGTCGCGACGCCGGCTCCTGGCCGATCCGCCGACGCCGGCGCGTCCCAGCGGCCCGCCGGGGCCGCCGCGTCGCCCGCCGCGTCGGCCGCTTCGGCCGCTTCCCCGGTGGCCGTCGCCGACGCCACGGCTCGAGCCCCTGCGACTTCGGCTGGCGTCGCGGACGCTGCGAAGGCGGGCGCCTCACCCCCGGCCGGGGCTCCGGCCCCAACGCCATCCGGCGGCGCCGACCCCGGCCTCCTCCTCGCGGCCGGCGTCGGTAGCGGGCTGGCGGGGCTGGCGCTGCTGCGGCTGCTGGTCCGCCGCCGGGCTGGTCCGTGACCGGGACACCGCGCGCTTCGGGCCCCGTTTCCCGGGCAGAGGGTCCCACACCTCGCGCCTGGGGCCGCCTTCCGGGAGCCGCAGGTGCCGTGCCGGTGACCGCGAACCTGGCCCCGCGGGCCTGGCTGATCTGGTCGCTGGCCGCCGTGACGGTCGCCCTGTCGACGGACAACCCGGTCTATCGCGGCCTGGTGGGGCTGGTGGCACTCAACGTCCTCATCGCCTGGCTTCCATCGGGCCGTCGCGTTCGGCCGCTGGCGCTGACAGTGGTGGTCGCGGCGGGGATCGCTGTCCTGATCAACCTGCTGGCCGGCCATTCCGGCGCAGATGTGATGATCCGGCTGCCCGGCGGATGGCCACTTGTCGGCGGGGCCCTGACGCTCGAGTCGCTCGCTTTTGGCGGGTCAGTGGGCCTGGGGCTCGTGGCAGCCCTTCTGTCCTTCGCGCCACTCTCTCTCGTGCTGGAACCCCACGATGTCGTGGACGCCGTGCCGGCGCCGCTGGAACGGACCGGGATTGCCGTTGCCACGTCCCTCAACCTGGTGTCGGGCTTCGGTCGGACCTTCACGGAGATCCGCGACGCCCAGCGGATGCGCGGCTGGCGGCCTCGCGGGCTTCGGTCCTGGAACGAGGTTCTGGTCCCAGTCTTCCTGACGGCAATCGAGGATTCGGTTCTGCTGGCGGAGGCGATGGAGGCGCGCGGGTTCGGGGCGGGCCGGCGCACGGGCTATGCTCGGGCGAGCTGGAGCCGCATGGACCTCGCCGTCCTTGCAGGGGCGATCGGTGCGGTCGCTGTCTTCGTCGGCCTTCGGGTCGCCGGGTCCCCGGTCGACTGGTACCCGTACCCGACCCTGTATCTGCCGCCGATCGATCCGACGGCCGTCCTCGGCTGCCTGGCCCTGGCGATCCCTGCGCTGGCCTCGTCGGCGAGGGGCCGGTGACGTGGCTCCTCCGATCGCCCGACTCGAGGGCGTGACCTACTCGTACCCGGGCGCGGCGTCACCCTCCCTGAGGCAGGTCGACCTCGAGATCGGGCCGGGGCTGACGCTGGTGGTCGGCCCTTCGGGCGGCGGCAAGTCGACCCTGCTGCGTCTCCTGGACGGGCTCGTGCCGCAGTTCCATGGTGGCCGGATCTCCGGGTCGGCGTCGGTGGCCGGGCTGGATCCCCTGCGGACTCCGATTCCGAGGATGGCTCAGCGCGTCGGCCTGGTCTTCCAGGACCCCGAGACCCAGTCCGTCTACGGGACGGTCGAACGCGAGCTCGCCTTCGGCCTGGAGAACGCCGGGCTGGATCGGGCCGAGATGCACCATCGAGTCGACGAAGCACTTGCCGGGCTGTCGATCGAGCATCTGCGCAGTCGGCGCCTGAGGACCCTGTCGGGTGGGGAGCGCCAGCGTGTACAGCTCGCGGCCGTCCTCGCGATGCGGCCCCGGCTCGTGGCCCTGGACGAGCCGACTTCTCAGCTGGATCGGGAGGGGTCGGAGGCCGTGCTCGCGGCCTGCCGGAACCTGGCCGACGCCGGGCAGGCCGTCGTGATGGCCGAGCACCGGGTCGACTCGCTCCTGTCGGCGGCCGATCGATTGCTGCTCGTTGATCGCGGTTGCGTCGCTCGAACCAGGCCGCCTGAGCATTGGACCGCTCCGAGGACTAGGCCGCCCCACCCCTCCGACGTCGGAGCGTCATGGGAGCTGCGCGAGGTTGCGGCCGGGCCGGCCGGTGCCGCCGGCGGGGCCATCCTCGACGGCGTCTCTCTGGCGGGGGCCGCGGGCGAGGTGGTGGCGCTCATCGGCCCGAACGGGTCCGGCAAGACCACACTGCTGCGGACGCTGGCCGGGCTGCTACCTCCGCTGGCGGGGACGGTGCACCGTCCGCCCGGCCGGACCGCCTATCTGCCGCAGAACCCCGGGGCTCTCCTGCACATGCCGACCGTGCGGGCCGAGGTTGAGCTGACGCTGCGCCGGGCCGGGTCCCCCGAGTCTGCTCAGACGATGCTGGCGGCGTTCGGGCTCAGCGCTCTTGCAGAGCGGTACCCGCGGGACCTGAGCTCCGGGGAGCGTCAGCGGGCCGCGCTCGCGGCGACGCTCGCCGGCTCGCCCGCGTTCGTCCTGCTCGACGAGCCGACCCGCGGCATGGACACCGCCGCGCGTCGCTCGCTGGTGGACGCGATCCGATCCCTGGCCGGGAGGGGTACAGCCGTGGTCGTCGCCACCCACGACGCCGATCTGGTCGCCGAGATCGCGGATCGAACGATCGCCGTCGGCGACGGCCGCGCGACCGAGGTCGAAACCGCTCCGCCCGCCACCCGGGCCGCTCCGCCCGCCACTCAAACCGCCTCTTCCGGGGCGTCGCGATGATCGCCGCGGTGTCGATCGTCGGGGTGGTCCTGTTCCTCTGGCCGTTCCTCGGCTTCGGGCTGACGCCCGACGCGCCGGCCCTGGCCCTGACCCTGGCGGCCGTGGTCTCGCTGGCGATCATGGAGGCTGGGGCCCGGCGCCTGGACTCCGGCCGGCTCGCCCTGCTCGCCGCGCTTGCGGGCATCGACGCTGCGCTTCGACTCGCCCTGGTCAACGGCGTCGGCGGCTTCAGCCCGATCTTCTTCCTCGTCCTCGCCGCCGGCTATGAGTTCGGCCCTTCGTACGGGTTCCTTGTCGGGTCGTTCTCGCTGCTCGTTTCCGCGGTCGCGACCGGAGGCGTCGGTCCATGGCTTCCCTACGAGGCCTTCGCCGTGGGCTGGGTCGGCCTGTCGGCCGGCTTGGCCGGGTTGCTCGTTCGTCGGGTTCGGCCCGCGCGTCGATCGTGGCTGCCATCGCGCGTCGACGTCGGAGCCCTGGCAGCGGTCGCAGTCGTGACCGGCTTCGCTTATGGCGCCCTGACCGACGTCTACGGGTGGGTCGCCTTCTACAGGGGGGTCGAGAACTTCGGCTGGATACCGGGCCTGTCGCCGGCGGAGACGCTGGCCCAGTTCGGCCGCTACTACGTCCTGACATCACTCGCCTGGGATTCGTTCCGCGCTGGAGGGGATGGGATCGCCGTCCTGGCCTTCGGCACGCCGGTGCTCATGGCGCTCGGCCGACTGCGTGCCCGTCTCGGCTACGAGATCGTGGCGACGCCCGACGGCGTGCTGCTGGGGTGACCGTGAAGCGCGACGGAGATGCCGATCGGGCGAACCGCCGAAGCGATCGCCCGATCGAGAGTCATCGCCGGTGCCGGCGACGAGATCACGCCCGCCTTGTCAACACAAGTCCGGTTGCGGCGAAGGCCGCGGCGCACCAGGCGCCGAGGAGGACGAAGGCGCCGGCTGTTAGAGGGAACGTGTTCGAGGCCAGGGAGCCGCGCATGACCTCGCCCATGGCCTGGATCGGCAGGACGCTGTGGATCGCGGCCAGCCATCCGGGCAGTCGATCGGCCGGAAAGTTGAGCGGGGAGAACATCAGGATGAACACGACCAGGATCTGGCTGACCATCTGGGCCAGCATCGCTGGCAGGAGCGACGCCATCGCGTACCCAATCGATGTGGCGGTCAGGACCACCAGCAGGACGGCTGGAACGACCAGCGGACTGACCTGCAGATCCAGTCCGAAGCGGATCTCGGCCACGACCACGGCAAAGGCGACGCCCGGCAGGACGACCGCGAGCCAGACGGTCATGTCCGCCAGGAGATACACGATCCGGGGCACCGGCAGCGTCCGCATGTAGTCGAGCGTGCCCTCGGTCCTGGCCTGGGTTACGAGTTGAGGAACCGCGACCAGGCCTATGGTGATGAGGCTGACGGCCGGGCCGCCGGTGGCCAGATAGAGGATCGTTAGCCGATCGATGGACGGGAACAGGAGCGGGTACCCAGCCACGATGCCAAAGGCGAAGAGAGCCTGGACCACGATTCCAAGCGGCAGGAACATTCGCATCCGGCGTGACTGCCAGGTGACAAGCAGGCGGTAGCTACGCAGCGCGGACATCGGTATCCCTCATGAGGCTTTCGTTCTTGTGGGCGGCTCCGACCAGAGCCACATAGGCGTCTTCCAGGGTCGCCGGGGCGAGCGAGTACTCTTCGATCCGGCCCGCACGGCGCAGGTCCTGCGCCCACATCGCAGCCGCCCCGCCCATGCGGGCCGGGACCGTGGCCACGAGCCGACTCCCGGCAGCGACGGACGAGCTGGCGAATTCCGGCGGCGCGGGCGTATCGGTTCCCGGCTCCAGCACGAGTTCGAGGCGGAGGTCGTCGGCGATGCCGGACTTCAGATCGGCAGACGTGCCCTCGGTCAGCACGCGCCCCTGGTCCAGGATGGCCAGCCGATCGACCGACCGCTCGGCCTCGATGACGTTGTGCGTCACGAGCAGCACCGCCGCGCCCTCGTCGGCAAGCGCCCGGACCTGCGCCCACAGCAGACGCCGCCGAACTGGGTCGACGTCGTTGGTCGGCTCGTCGAGGATGACGAGCCGACCCGGGACGACGGCTGCCATGCAAAACGAGACGAGCCGCTTGACGCCACCGGAGAGGCGCGCGCCGTCGGTGTCCGACCATTCGTCCAGCCCCAGGGCCTCGATCAGTCGAGCGGCGCGGGCCCTCACCGAGCCGGCCTCACCGCCTCGAAGGCGGCCCAGTGTCTCGATCGCCTGGCGCGGCGTGAGGCCGTCGATAGGCACCTGCGCCTGAGGTTGGATCGAGCAGGCCCGACGGGCATGGCCAGGATCCGCCACGATGTCTCGGCCAAAGATCCAGATCGATCCGCTGTCCGGCTTCAGAAGCCCCACGATCTGGTTCACCAGGGTGGTCTTCCCCGCGCCGTTGTGGCCGAGCAGGCCGTAGACCTGTCCCGCCTCAACCGCCAGGTTCACGCCGTCGTTGGCGGGGGCCGAGCTCCGCCTGTACCGCTTTGTGATTCCCTCGACTTCGAGCAGCCCCTCTGTCTCCCTTCGTTGCCGGCCCCCGCGCTTTCGGTGGCGATACTCGTTAGTATGGGGATATCGGCCAGTATGTCAATACCCTTGAGTATTGTGAAACTGAGTGGTATCTTCTGCCCATGCATGAACGACTCAGTCGCCAGGAGCGCAAGGCCCAGACCCGAGAGCGGCTGCTCGACGCGGCGGCGGAAGTCTTTGCGCGGCGGGGCTTCGAGGCAGCCTCCCTGGACGAGGTGGCCGCGGCAGCCGGCTATACCAAGGGTGCCGTCTACTCCAACTTCGCGGGCAAGACGGACCTGTTGATCGCCCTGCTCGAACGCCGCATCGAGGTGCAGTCGGCTCAGTACTCGCGGCGGTTCGAAGGGCATGACGCAGAGGAAGTCGCGCTCAGCTTGCTGCAGCCAGCCGACCAGATGTCGGAATCGGAGAAGCAGTTCCTCGTGCTTCTGGTCGAGTTCTGGCTGCATGCGATGCGCGACGAGCGGGCGCGACTCCTGATCGCCGAGCAGTACGAGCGCGCCAGGACGGTTGTCGGCAAGTTCCTGGTTGACTCGGGTTACGACAAGCTCGCCGGGGAGCCGAAGCTGGAGCCGCGTGACATGGCGATCGTGATCGAGGCTCTCGGAACCGGGCTGGCGATGCAGGCGGCCCTGGATCCTCAACGCGTCAGGCTGGCCCTCGAGGCCGAAGTGATGGCGAAGTTGCTCCAGCAGCCAGTGCCGCCGGTTTCCGGGGCGGCGATGCCGCCGGTGAAGCCGGACCCGTCCGGGTCGGCCGCCGACTGACTGAGAGCGCCTCCTCCTGCTGCCGCCAGTCGCCCGCCCGCCGCGATCGCGCGGGCGAAGCCCGGGATGGCGACGGGAAAGCCGACGCCCTCCCGGAGGGAGATCGGGAGGGCGTCTGGGAGCGGGGAGGGTGTTCAGTTGTCAACGGAGCTGCTCAGCTGCCCGCGTATCGCGGAATCGAGACCGGAGCGCAATGCCGATTGTGATTCTTCGCATCCGTCGCTGATGGAATCCTGAAAAGCGCCGCGCCAGGGGATACGCGCCCGGGTCAGCCGACCTCACAGGGCTTGAGGACAAGGCCGTCGCCTCGCGCCGGGTTTCGCTATCGTGTACTGCAGCCTGCCGCCATCCATCACGGAGGAATGTCCCGTGGCCCTGCCTCTTCGCTCGCTGACGCTCGCTCCTCCCGACCCGATCCTGGGCCTGGCGGAGACGTTCAAGGCGGACGCACGTCCCGAGAAGGTCAACATTTCGGTCGGCGTGTACGTCGACGAGTCGGGCATCACGCCGGTCATCCCCTCAGTCCTGGAGGCCGAGCGGCTGCTCCTCAGCAAGGCGGGGTCGAAGGGTTACCTGCCGATCGACGGCCGGCCCGGCTTCAAGACCACGGTCCGGGACCTTGTCTTCGGGGCTGACCACGAGATCGTCGCGAGCGGCCGATCCGCTACCGCGCAGACCCCTGGGGGCACGGGCGCGCTGCGAGTCGCGGCCGATTTCCTGCTGCAGGCCGGCTCATCGAAGACCATCTGGCTGAGCGAGCCGACCTGGCCGAACCACCCGCAACTGTTCAGCCTGGCCGGGTTCGTCCTGCGGACGTACCCGTACCTGGCCGAATCGGGGCGCGAGGTCGACCTGCAGCGGATGCTGGACGCGCTTCGATCCGCGGTCCCGGGCGACGTAGTTCTGCTCCAGGGCTCCTGCCACAACCCGAGCGGCGTGGACCCGGATCGCGAGGCGTGGTCCGCCATCGGGGAGATCGTCGCCGAGCGGGAGCTGCTGCCGGTCGTGGACTTCGCCTACCAGGGCTTCGGCTTCGGCCTGCGCGAGGATGCCGACTGGCTGGGCGGACTGGCCAGACCGGATCTCGAGTTCCTGGTCTGCTCGAGCTACTCGAAGAACTTCGCGCTGTACAACGAACGAGTCGGCGCGCTGACCGTGGTGGCCGCGGACTCTGCCCGAGCGGCCTCGGCCCTGAGCCACGTCAAGATCGCGATCCGGTCCAACTATTCCAACCCGCCGGCGCACGGCGCCGACATCGTCGAGGCGATCCTCGAGGACCCGGCCCTTCGCGCCCGGTGGGAAGTGGATCTGGCCGGGATGCGCAACCGGATCCTCGGCAACCGGGCTGCGCTCGTCGATGCCCTCGTCGCGGCGGACGTTCCGGGCCTCTGGGAGCCAATCCGTCGGCAGCGCGGCATGTTCGCGCTGCTGGGCCTCTCGGCCGGCCAGGTCGCCCGTCTCCGCGATGAGTTCGCGGTGTACCTGGTCGGCGGCGGCCGGATCAACGTCGCCGGGCTCACCGCCGTCAACCTCCCGCACGTGGTCGCTTCGCTCAAGGCGGTGATCGCGGGCTGATGCCGGGGGCGGGGACTTTTGCGGTGCCGCCTGCGTCTGGCAGATAGACGATTCCGCCCGACACAGATGGTGAGCCCGATGAAACCTCGATTCGATCGATCGATCGCACCTCTAATAGCTCGGATGTCCGGCCTGATTCTGGCGGCCGTCGCGCTGTCGGGCTGCGTGGCCGCCGGCGCGGTGGCCAGCCAGAGCGCGCCCAATGCCTCGGGCTCGCCCGCGGCTTCGGCCTCGCCGGCCGGCTCGAGTTCCGCGAGCGGCTTCTATCTTCGAGCCTGGCAGACCCAGGCCCTGGCTCCCCCGTACACGTTCAGCTGGCTGCCCAGCACGACCATCTCAGACGGCCAGTACGTGACCGGCATGGTAGCGATCCCGATGATCTACCCCGGCCCGATCTACGTCGGGCTCCCGGAGCGTTCCATCAGCGCCAGGGGAATCGACGAAATCGTTGCCGAGGCGCGGGCGGATGGCCTGCTCGGCGCGAAATCGGACTTCAGCGACACCCTGATGCCGGGCTCGATCACGGCCCACATTGAGCTCGTGGTGGACGGCGTCACCTACGACCTGACCGGCCCGTTGCCGAGCGACGCGACGATGTCGTCGGCATCTCCCGGGACGACGAGTGCCTTCACGGCCTTCTGGAATCGAATCACCAACCTCGACATCTGGCTGGGTGCTGAGCTGGGAGCGAGCAGCACCTACTCGCCGGCGAGCGTCGCGGTCATGCTGACGCCGCCGGCCGATGCATCGGCTGGCATCGCGCCCACCCAGACGCCCTGGCCGCTGTCGGGAACCTTCGCGACCTTCGGCTCGCCGATGGGCGTGGCGGGGTATCGGTGCGGCATCGTCTCGGGCGCCGATCTCGCCACCCTGTTGCCGGTGATCCAGGCCTCGAATGCGCTGACCCAGTTCGTCGACTCGAGCGGCGCGAAGATGTCGCTCCAGGCCCGCGCGCTCCTGCCAGGTGAGACGGGTCCCTGCGCGTAGCTCGGAGGCTCGGAAGCGAGGGTTCTCCCCTCGCTTCCGTCGCCGTCTTGCAGCCGGACCGGCACGGCCGGGCAGGTCCCTCATGTAGGGCCGAACGGCTGTTGTATCGGACCTATGCACGACGAATAGTGGCCCCATGAGACAGCTTCCCCGGTCGGTCAAGGATCTCCGTCCTGCCGGCACCCTGCACGTTTCGTTCCGCGGCGCCGAGCTTCTCGAGCGACCCCTGTTGAACAAGGACACGGCTTTCGCCGAAGGCGAGCGTGACCTCTTCGGCTTGCGCGGCTTGCTCCCGCCCCGCGTATCCACGATCGAAGAGCAGGTCAGCCTCGAGCTGGAGCATATCCGCCGCAAGGGGGACGACCTCGAGCGGTACATCGGTCTGGCCGCGCTCCAGGACCGCAACGAGACCCTCTTCTATCGCGTTCTCCTCGAGAATCTCGAGGAGTTTATGCCGATCGTGTACACCCCGACGGTGGGCCGTGCCTGCCAGACCTTCAGCCACATCATGCGGCGCCCTCGAGGCCTGTGGATCACCCCTGCCGATATCGACCGCATCCCCGATTTGCTGCGGAACGGCCGGCCCGATTCGACCGGTGCCGGCGCGCTGGTTGACGACATTCGCCTGATCGTCGCCACCGACAACGAGCGAATCCTCGGCCTGGGCGACCAGGGTGCCGGAGGGATGGGCATTCCGGTCGGGAAGCTGGCCCTCTACACCGGCGGAGCGGGAATCTTCCCGGCCCATACCCTGCCGGTCTCGCTCGACGTGGGTACGGACAACGAGGAGCTGCTGGCCGACCCGCTGTACATCGGCTATCGCCAGCGACGACTGCGCGGCGCCGCCTATGACGATTTCATCGAAGCCTTCGTCTCGGCGATCCTGGAAGTCTGTCCCCGGGCCGTGCTGCAGTGGGAGGACTTCAAGCAGCACAACGCCATCCGCATTCTCGACCGATACCGCCATCGGATCCCGAGCTTCAACGACGACATCCAGGGCACGGGTGCGGTCATCCTCGCCGGCATGCTGGCCGCGGCTCGGCTTCTCGGCCGACCTCTCGCCGAGCAGCGCTTCGTGTTCCTCGGGGCAGGCGCAGCCGGGATCGGCATAGCCCGCACGGTCCGAGCCGCGATGAGCGCGCAGGGAGCCGACGCGGCCACGATCAAACGGGCCATCGTAGCGGTCGACACCAGGGGCCTGGTGTTTGCGACTCGCGACGAGCTCGATGACGACAAGCGGGAGTTCTCACTCGGGTCCGACGAGCTCCGTCACTATGGGCTCGACGGCCTCAACCCGGGCGATCGGCGCGGCCTGGAGGCGATAGTGGCGGCCGTCAAGCCGACGATGCTCATCGGCACGAGCGGAGTCCCCGGCGCGTTCACCGAAGCGGCCATCCGGGAGATGGCGGCCCACGTCGAGCGGCCGGTCGTCTTCCCGCTGTCGAATCCGACGGCCAAGACCGAGGCTCTGCCATCCGACATCATGGCCTGGACCGGCGGCCGGGCCCTTATCGCAACTGGCAGCCCTTTCGATCCCGTGGTGGTGAACGGCCGCAGCCACATCATCGGCCAGGCCAACAATGTCTTCATCTTCCCTGGAGTCGGGCTCGGGGCGATCGTGGCCGAGGCTCGCGAGATAACAGACGAGATGTTCCTGCTCGCGGCCGAGACGCTGGCCGAGATGGTTTCGCCGGATCGTCTCGAGGCAGGAGCCCTGTATCCGGCGGTCTCGGAGCTGCGCGAGGTTTCTCGCCAGATCGCGGGCAAGGTCGTCTGCCAGAGCCGCGACTGCGGCGTAGGGCGACTGTACCGCGACGAGGAGGTCCTCGAGGCGGTGGACTCGGCGATCTGGTACCCCGACTACCTTCCCTACCGATCCGAGGCATAGCCCGCCCCGTCACGCTGGACCCGCTGGCCGTGGCAGAATGGTCGAAACGGCTCCCAGGTGGGCAGCGGTCGGTCGGTCTCGACGGTCGCGAAGGATCAACGCGTAGCCCAAAGCGGCGCAGGCAGGCCGCTTTCGGTCACCGCCTTCGCTCGTCGTGACCATTGGGGCCATTGCTCGGAAACGGCGTGCAAACGCCATCGGCCCGGAGCCTCAGCAGGGTGGCCGGATCGCCCGGAGAGGTCGAGATGCTTGTTGGTGTCCCCCGCGAGATCAAGGACAACGAATTCCGTGTTGGCTTGACGCCGAGCGCCGTTCGAGAGCTCGTGGCCCACGGTCACAAGGTCATCGTCCAGACCGACGCAGGTGAGGCGATCGATCTCGACGACGACCTCTACCGGGCAGCCGGCGCGCAGATCGCCCCTGATGCCGCCACGGTTTTCGGCCGGGCCGAACTCGTGGTCAAGGTTAAGGAGCCTCAGCCGTCCGAGATAGGCATGCTGCGCGACGGGCAGATCCTCTTCACTTACCTGCACCTCGCCCCGGACCGCCCCCAGACCGATGGCCTGATCAAGTCAGGCTGCGTCGCTATCGCCTATGAGACCGTCACAGACGATCGCGGCGGTTTGCCCCTGCTCGCGCCGATGAGCGAGGTCGCCGGTCGGATGTCGATTCAGGCCGGCGCCCATGCCCTCGAGCGCGAGGCCGGCGGCCGGGGCGTGCTTCTCGGCGGCGTGCCGGGCGTCCCGCCGGCCAGGGTGGCCGTACTGGGCGGTGGCGTGGTTGGCATGAACGCACTGCGGATGGCCCTCGGGCTCGAAGCCGACGTCGTCGTGCTCGACAAGTCGTTGCCGCGGCTCAAGGAGCTCGACCTCGCATTCGCCCCTGCTCTCAAGACCCGCTATTCGACCACGGACGCGGTCGAGGAGAGTGTCCTTGCGGCGGACCTGGTTATCGGCGCAGTCCTGACGCCGGGCGGGACCGCGCCGAAGCTCGTCACCCGCGAGATGATCCGGGCCATGCGCCGCGGCACCGTAGTGGTGGACGTGTCGATAGACCAGGGCGGCTGCTTCGAGACTTCGCGACCGACGACTCACTCCAACCCCACCTACGTCGTGGACGGAGTGGTTCACTACTGCGTCACCAACATGCCTGGCGCGGTGGCACGGACGTCGACGTTCGCCCTCAACAACGCCACGCTCCCGTTCACGCTTGCCCTGGCCGACAAGGGGTTCCGCGCCGCCATGGCCGACGACCCCCATCTCCGCGCCGGGCTCAACGTCTTCGCCGGGGCAGTGACCCATGAGGCAGTGGCCGGAGCTCACGGCATCGAGTACGTGGCGCCGGAACGGGCTCTGAAGCTGTAGGCCCGTGCGCTTCGACCTCTACCTGGAATCGGGCCCGCAGCACCGCAAGACCTGGGTTTCCGTCCCAGGTCTGCCGGGTTGCTGGACCGTGGGCCCGACCACTGAGAAGGCCATCGAGAATGCGAGGACGGCCATCCGGGAGCGCGTTGCATTTCTTCGCGGCCACGGCGAGACGGTGCCCGATCCGGAGCCGATCGAGCTCGTCGTGGCCGAGCACGTGATAGAGAGGAGCCTGCTCGGCTACGGCCAGCATTCGTTCGCGGCGGATCTCGACCCTATCAGCCCGGACGAGGCGGCCCGCCTCTTGCGCTGGGCCGACTGGTCGCGAGAGGAGCTGGTCGCGGCGGCCCGGGCACAGACGCTGATGCTGGCCGAGAGGCCGGCTTCGGGCGGGCGCTCCGCCGCGGCCATCCTGTCGCACGTAGCCGGTGCCGAGTGGTCCTATGTCAGCTCCACGCTCGGCCGCCTTGCCGGCGGCAGCGCCGCCGTCGCGGCGATAGAGCGGGCCGGCGAGGATCCCTGGGCCGCGCTCGCAGCCGAGCGGCAGTCGCTGATGGTGCGGCTGCACGGCATGACCCCCGAGGAGCTGTCCCGGGTAGTGGTGCGAGGCGATGGCAAACCGGCGCGCACCGCCCGACGCATGCTCCGGCGGCTGCTCGAGCACGAATGGGAGCATGCTCTCGAGCTCCGGGCGCGGCTGGAAGACCCAACTCGGCCGTAACCGTCGAGGTGGATTCGACGGCGGCTTGCGGGACCAGGTAGCCGGCGCCGGCCGGCGTCCTGCCGTCCGCGGGATCTAGACTGCCGCGGCCAGGGCCCCGGCGACCACTGCCTGCGCTTCCTCCAGGATACGGTCGAGATGCTCCTCGCCCAGGAAGCTCTCGGCGTAGACCTTGTAGACGTCCTCGGTGCCGGACGGGCGGGCAGCGAACCAGCCGTGCTTGGTCGTGACCTTGAGCCCGCCGATGGGAGCGTCGTTGCCGGGGGCCCGCGTCAGGACGGCGGCTATCGGTTCTCCGGCCAATTGCGACGCTTTGACCTGGGCCGGCGACAGCCTCGCCAGGATCGCCTTCTGCTCGAGCGTGGCAGGGGCGTCGACGCGGCGATAGGCCGGCGCCCCGAACGTCGCGGTCAGGGCTTTGTAGGCGACACCGGGGTCCGACCCGGTCCGGGCGGTGAGCTCCGCGGCCAGGAGGCAGGGGATGATGCCGTCCTTGTCGGTCGTCCAGACGGTGCCGTTGCGCCGCAGGAACGAGGCCCCGGCGCTCTCCTCCCCGCCGAAGCCGAGAGAGCCGTCGACCAGCCCGTCGACGAACCACTTGAAACCGACCGGCACCTCGACCAGCCTCCGCTTCAGCTCCGCGGCGACGCGGTCGATCATGCTCGTCGAGACCAGCGTCTTGCCGATCGCCACCTCGGTCCGCCACTCGCGGTGGCGATAGAGGAAGGCGACCGCGGCCGACAGGAAGTGGTTCGGGTTCATCAGGCCGGCGGCCCCGGCCACGATGCCATGGCGGTCGGCGTCGGTGTCGCAGGCAAAGGCGACGTCGAAGCGATCCTTCAGCGCGACCAACCTGGCCATTGCATACGGCGACGACGGGTCCATTCGGATCCGGCCGTCCCAGTCTACGGTCATGAAGCCGAACTGCGGATCCACGACCTCATTGGTGACGGTGAGATCGAGGCCGTAGCGGTCTCGGATCTCGGCCCAGTAGCCGACGCTTGCGCCGCCCAGCGGGTCGACGCCGAGCTTCAGACTCGACGACCGAATTGCGTCCATGTCCACCACATCGGCCAGGTCCGCAACATACGCGCCGGTGAAGTCGTAGCGGCCGACCGAGGCGATCGCGCGCTCGTAGGGCACGCGCTCGACACCCTTCAGGCCGGCCTGAAGCAGATCGTTCGCATTTAGTTCAATCGCGCCGGTGACTTCCGTGTCCGCCGGGCCGCCATTCGGCGGGTTGTACTTGAAGCCGCCGTCCTCGGGCGGGTTGTGCGAGGGGGTGACGACGATGCCGTCGGCCAGCCCGTCCGCCCGGCTGCGGTTGTAGGTCAGGATGGCATGCGAGATCGACGGCGTCGGCGTGAGCCCATCCCGGCTGTCGACAAGCACCGAGATGCCGTTGGCGACGAGCACTTCGAGCGCAGACCGTGTCGCCGGGTTCGACAGCGCGTGGCTGTCCGCCCCGATGAAGAGCGGCCCCGTGATCCCCCGGCCTTTGCGGTAGCGGCAGATAGCCTGGCTCGTGGCCAGGATGTGGTCCTCGTTGAACGAGCCATCGAGCGAGGAGCCGCGATGCCCGGACGTGCCGAAGGCAACGGCCTGCGAGGGCACGTTCGGATCGGGGTGGACGTCGTAGTAGGCGGCGACGAGCCGATCGACGTCGACCAGCATCGATGATTCCGCCGGCTTTCCCGCCAGCTCACTGACTGCCACCGCCGTCACGCCTCCTGTTGTTCGATGCTGTCGCCCTGAATGATGCCGTCCCGCCGGCCAGCTGAACAGGGCGGGCCGGTGCCCGGACCGACCGGTGGGCCACGATGGCGCCGGCCTGCGCCGGCCCGGCGGCTCAGTAGGGGAGCGCGATCGTCGACGCCGTTGCCGCCGCGCCCAGGAGCGGCAGCCCCCAGGCCAGCTCGATCGTGCGCAGGATCGAGTAGTGGTTGGCCGCGGCCGAGAAACGGGATCCGGGGGTCATGCCCGGGCTGACGATGAGCGTGGCAATGTGGCCGCCACCGCCCTGGACGTCACTGTCGCTGCCCTCGTCCCATGTGATGAAGAGGACCGAGTCGGCGAAGGCCGGGCTTTCGACGATCTGCGGGACGAAGACCTTGAGGAACGCATCCCCGGCCTCGGTGGAGCTGCTGTGCATGTCGTTGATCTCGTTCGGGATGATCATCTCGAAGTTCGCCGCAGCCGGGTCGAAGCCGGCCAGCTTCGTGATGTTGGCGCACTCGGTCGGGTTCCCGCTGATGGACGTGTAGCTCATGGCCGGATTGTGCTTGCGGACGTAGTCGCCGACGGCTCCGGGTCCGTCAGCGACGGGCGCGGCCTGGAAGCTCTTGAAACAGTTGCCCGGGTAGCCCTGGGCGTAGACGTGCCAGGTTCGACCGGAAGCCTCGACCTGGTCGAACAGGTTGGGCACGTTCAGGTTGTACGTGCCGTCGCTGTCGGTGCCCTGCAGGCCGCCCGAGGTCAGCGCGATGTAGTCGGGTTCAGACGGATGCGCCTCCGCGTACAGCTGCGTTGCCAGGCCGTAGCGGGCGATCAGGGAGTTGAGGTATGGGGCGGCGCTCGAGCCGACGATGCTGCCGTACTCCTTGTTCTCCATGATGATCACGTAGACGTGGCTGAAGTCCGGTAAGCCCGAGCCGGGCGTCGGTGACGCGGTTGGACCTGGCGATGGGCTAGCAACGGCGCTCGCGGCGGCCGTGGCGAGGGTCGTGGCTGCGGGCGTGGGCGCCGGAGTCGGAGCGGGGGAGGCGGTCGCGGTGCCTCCGCCACAGGCTGCGGCTGCAACCGAGAGTGCAATCGCGACGGCCGTGAGGGAACGGGCAGGGCCGGGTCGAGCAGGCATGGCTCGATTCTCGCCCTTTGGCGCCGTCTTCGCTCAGGGCATGTCGATGCTCAGGGCAGGATCGCCCGCCGCGCAGACTTCCGTGGCGGGCCCGAACGCGTCGAAAACTACTCGGCGATTCCCGGCGTGGAACCGGCGGGGGCGGCGCGAAGCCCGGCTCGCGCCGCCTGATCGGCATGGAATTGCGTACGGAGCGGCTTCTCCTTGAGCGCGATGACGGCCAGGAAGGAGACGGCCGAAGCCAGCACGCCGAGCCAGACGGAGTTGGCGATCGCGAGAGAGAAGGCGTCGTAGAAGCCCGTGGCGAAGGGCGCCCTGAGTTGCGCCGGAAGCTGGGCAAAGGCGTCCGCCACGGAGCCTCCGACGGAGATGAGCTGGTTGGGGTCGAAGGCCGCCGGTGCCGTAGTCGGTACCTGTGTGACGGGCGCCCCAGCCGAGACGATCGCCGATCGAATCGAATCCCAGGTCAGGTTGTCCCGGAAGAGCGTGAAGGCCATCGTCAGCCCAACCGACGTGCCGATCTGGCGGAATAGCGTCAGGTCGCTCGTGGCCGTTCCGAGCCGCTCGAATGGGACGTCGTTCTGGACGATGAGGGTGAATATGGCCATGGTCGGGCCGACGCCCAGGCCGGCGATCAGCATCCAGAGCGACAGCGCGACGAAGCTGGTGTCCGCGCGCAGGTTCTCGAACAGGAACACGCCCACGCCCATGAAGACCAGGCCGATCGCCAGGAGGACCTTGTATCGGCCGCTCCGGCTGACGATGAGACCCGCCGCAACCGAGCTGAAGATGAGGCCGAACAGGAACGGGAACAACAGGTAGCCGGAAGCCGTCGTGCTCTCGCCCTTGACTATCTGGAACCATAGCGGCAGGAAGATGATCAGGATCGAGAAGCCGAAGACCGCGAAGAACGTGGCGATGGCGGATACGCTGAAGGTGCGATTCCGGAAGAGATCCAGGGGGATCATGGGATCTCTGGCTCTTGCCTCGGCCACGATGAAGGCCACCAGGAAGACGATGCCCACGCCGAACCAGCCCAGGACGGACGGATCGAGCCAATCGGTGGTTTCGGCCAGGGTCAGGGCGATCAGGACCGGAACGACCGCGCCGACGAACGTGATCACGCCCACGATATCAAGCGTCAAGCGGGCACCCTTGGGATGCACCATCGGCAGCAACCGGCCGATCAGGTACAGCGAGATGAGTCCGACCGGCACGTTGACGAAGAAGATCCAGTGCCATGACAGGTTGTCCGTAAGGAAGCCGCCGAGGAACGGTCCGACCAGGAAGGCGACGCCGAAGACGCCACCGAAGAGCCCCTGGTACTTGCCTCGCTCGGCCGGTGTGAACAGGTCGCCGATCACCGCGAGCGAGATCGGGAAGAGGGCGCCGGCGCCGATGCCCTGGAGTCCTCGGAATGCGATCAGCTCCCACATCGTCTGGCTCAAGCCCGAGAGGACCGAACCGATCAGGAACAGGACGATGCCGATCAGCAGCATTGGCTTTCGACCGAAGTAGTCCGACAGCTTGCCGTAGAGCGGGATGGCTGCGGTGCTGGTCACGAGGTACGAGGTGACGACCCAGGTGTAGAGGTCGGCCCCGTTCAGCTCCGTCGAGATCCTGGGCAGAACGGGCCCGACGATGGTCTGGTCCAGTGCGCCGAGGAAGAGCGCGAGCATGATCGCGGCCATGATCTCGAACCTGGCGCGATGGTTGACCTCGATCGCGGCGTGCGCGGGAGCGCCGCGTGCGATCTCCGATGCCATTGGTTCTCCTTGGTGTGGGGCGCCGCCTCTGCGAGTGAAGGATCGTCGGAAGGCGCGCAGTCAACCTCGACTTTCGGGCCCGAGGGTGGCTCGCATGCGAGTTCTGAACTTGCCCGGGAAACCGGGCGGTGCCGGGCGGCCCGGCCGGTTACCCTCCGCTGCCGCTTTGCCGGCGCGGCCTCGTTCCGGTTATCGGCGGCACAAGGGAGGCTATTAATACAGGAACTCGACGATCGCCGCCAGCGACTCGCCCGCCGGTTGCGCCAGTTCGGCCATCAGGCGGGACCGAGGGGCCCTCTCTACGCGCGCTTCCGGGCCACGAACTCCACCAGGTGGAAGTGGTGCGGGTCTCCGAGTGCCGTTGGGCGGTCGTCTTCCTCGACGGACCAGTGCTCGATCTCGAAGTCGGCCAGGTCGGCCTCTATCCGGTCCGGCGAGGGACAGGTCATCGCCGGGTCGGACGCCGACTCGTCCTGGTCGCCGAAGAGCATCGCCGCGAATCGATCCCCGGGCGTGAGCGCCTCGACGATGCGCCGCCATGTCGGGTGGAACGCATCAGGAGCCAGGAAGGGCAGGCACAGACTTGCGTTGACCAGGTCGCACCGTGGGATCGCGACGGTGGCCAGGTCCTCGATATGCACCTGGAGGCGGGCCCGAAGGCCCGGCTCGACCGCAGCTTCCAGGACGCTTCGGGCGACGGGCTCGCGGTCCACGGCCAGGACGCGCCAGCCCGCTCTGAGCAGCTCGCGCGCGTCGCGTCCGGCGCCACAGCCGAGATCCACTGCGAAGCGGGGCCCATGCGCGCGTGTTCCACCGCGGTACGACGCGGCCGCAGTCAGATCGTCTTCTCGGAACTTCTCGATCGCCTTTCGGACGGTCTGCCAGGCCGGTCGATCGACCGTGACGGTGTAGTACTCGGCCCAGTGCTCGGAGTCGGCGCCCATCCCGTCCAGAGTAGCGGGAAGGCGCCGCCGCGCGCTTGACCGGCGGCCCCGCTCTCAGACGAATGCAGCCGCGGCGTAGCCCACGGTGCGGCGGGGATCGCCCCCGACGTCGGCGGAAGTGGCGGTGCCGAGCAGGATGCCGCGCGTCGCGCCCATCTCCGCGAGCGCGCCGAGAGTGACCCTCACCGGGTCGATTCCGCACAGTCCGCAGACGAGCCCCGGTCTGTTCGCGAGAAGCACCCTGGACTCGAGGTCAGCGAGCCCGTCGGCGTCGAGGCGGAGGAGAGGTTCGAGCAGTTCGGCGTCGGTGTCTTCGCAGACCCGCGCCGGCGGGTAGTGCGCCAGGTCGGAACTCGCCACCAGGAGGATGCGCTCGCCTGCTGCGCGTCTCTTTGCGAGGTGCCGGCCCAGCATCGCGCCGGCTCGAGCGTGATTCCTGAGACGCGGGCTGACGGCCAGTGCCACGATCCGCGCCCTGGGGCAGGCCCGGATCAGCAGCGGAAGCTGGACTTCGAGCGAGTGCTCGGCAATGTGAGCGTAGTCGTCCGGCGCGAACGGCGGCCCCAGCGCGGCGATGGCGCCGGCCATGTCGTCATCGACGGGCACATCGCCGAGGGGCGTCCGCCACGGCCCGCTGGTCCAGACCCCCACGCCGCGGGCCAGGGCCTGATGGTCGGTGCCGGCCAGGACGATCGTCGCCGGGTCGATCTCACCGGCCAGTGCCCAGCCTAAGGCCGCGATCGCCCCGGAGTAGACGAGTCCGGCATGCGGGACGAGCAGGCCCACCACGGCCTCCGGATCGAGATCCTCGGACTGAGGCATACCGCCGGCGCCTTCGAGCAAACTCGCCACCATCGAGCCGAGTCCGACGGGCTGGGCCGGGTAGAAGGCGCCTGCGACCGCAGGCTGTCGTGGTCTGTCGCTCATGTTCTGGATCCTTTCGCGGTGCGAGCGATAGCCCTGGCTCCGAACTCGGCCAGCCCGACCCCGGCGAGGGTCCGCCCACAAACCGCGCACTGCCCCTTCACCAGGGCTGCGGCCGGACGGGCATCGAACCCATGGCGGCGGATCAGGGTCTCGCCGCAGCCGGCGCAACGAGTATCTTCGTCGCCGTCACTCAGATTGCCCGAGTACACGTGCCTCAGGCCGGCGGCCCGGCCGATCTCCACGGCTCGTACGATGGCGGCCACGGGCGTCGGGTCCAGGTTGGTCAGCCGATACGCCGGGAAGAAGCGACTGACGTGCCATGGTGTCTCGGGCCCGAGCTCGGCCACGATCCAGCGTGCCAGCGCCCCCACTCCATCCGGGTCGTCGTTGAGCCCTGGAATCAGCAGTGTCGTCACTTCGACCCAGATGCCGCGCTCGCGCATCCCAACCAGGGTGGCCAGGATCGGCGCCAGTCGCGCTCCGCAGGTGCGCCGGTAGAATCGATCGTCGAAGGCCTTGAGGTCAACGTTCGCGGCCGCGACCAGCGGCCCCAGGAGATCGAGCGCCTCGGGCGTCTGGTAGCCATTCGTCACCAGGACGTTAGTCAGGCCCGCCTCCAGGGCGAGTCGAGCTGTGGCCACCACGTATTCGATGAAGATCGTCGGCTCCGTGTACGTGTAGGCGATGCTGCGCGCGCCCGCGGCACGCGCAGCATTGACGACCCGGGCCGGCACGAGGCTGAAGGATGGCACCGCGAGGCCGTCGCGCTCGGACTGGGAGATGGCCCAGTTCTGGCAATGCAGGCAATGGAAGTTGCAGCCCCGGGTCGCGATGGAGAAGGCGATGCTCCCCGGATAGACGTGGAAGAGCGGCTTCTTCTCGATCGGGTCGGCGTTTGCCGCCACCGCCTGTCCGAACACGAGCGTGAAGAGCGCTCCGTCGCGGTTCTCGCGCACGCGGCAGATACCTGCTCGCCCGGGCCGGACCAGGCATCGATGAGCGCAGGCGATGCATCGAACGGCACCGTCGGCCTCGGCGACTGCCAGCATGGCCGGGGTGGCGGTCTCGTCGAATGGATGGCGGGTTGGCGGGAACGGTCGCACCGAGACGACTCCTTGAAGCTCATGCTCGTCCTGGAACGAGAGTCTGTCAAAGTGCGAAAGGCCCGACCTGCCCGTCCGGACGAGTGGCCGGGCACTATGCGTTGTCGCCCTTGCCGAACCGCGGCCCCGGGCACATTCGGCCTGCCGGAGCCGGCGCTCGCCGGATGCGGGCCGGGAAGGCGCCGTTTAGCCCTGGCGGCGAGCCGGGCCTCGCGTATGCTCTGCTGGGTCAAATGAGAGGCACCTTGTGAGGCAGTTCGACAAGCGGGACCAGCGGGAGCTTCTGGCGATTGCCCGACAAGCCATTGAGGTCGCCGTTTGCCGGCGCGCGCCCGAGGACCCGGCGGCGGGCCCGGTCTCAGCCACCCTCGACGAACCTGCCGCAGCCTTCGTCACCATCCACGAGAGAGGTGAGTTGCGCGGCTGCATCGGCTTGATGCGGTTCGAGGCCCCGCTCTGGCTGAATGTGCGAGACGCGGCGAGGGCGGCCGCGCTGGATGACCCACGCTTCCTGCCCGTCGACGAGTCGGAGCTGCCGGCACTCGAACTCGAGGTGTCTGTCCTGGATCCGCCCGTGGCGCTGCTCGATCCAGCCGGTTTCGTGGCAGGGCGTCATGGAATCGTCGTCGAGCGCGGCATGCACCGGGCTCTGCTGCTCCCCCAGGTCGCGACCGAGATGGGCTGGGGCGAGAGCCAGATGCTCGAGGCGGTGTGCCGCAAGGCGAACCTGCCACCCGACGCATGGCGATACGGGTCCGCCCGTCTCTACGTCTTCGAGTCGACCTGCTTCAGTGAGGCCGGCCTGGCCGGCTCGCTGCACGAAACGACGACCGACTGATCGGCTGCTCCCTCGTCAACGGGGCGCCTGACTGCACCTGGTGAGCTTCAGGTTGGTTTCAGCCCCGGGGCCGACTATGGGTCGCAGTTCGATGCCGCAGGTGTAGACGGCGGCTTTCAGGAGGTAATCATGGTGTCCGACATGCGGCGACCAGGCCGGCGCTTCGCCCTTCCGGTCGCGGCTCTCGTATTTGTAGCCGTGGTGGTCGCGGCCTGCAGCTCGGCGATGAGCGGGACGACGGCGAATTCGGCCGTCCTTCTTCAGGCGGCGGTGAGCCCGACGGCGGCGGCCCTGGTTCCCGCGGAGCTGCCGGCAGCCACGCCGTCCACTGCCGCCACGTCGCTTGCGTCGTCTGCTTCCGCCCTGTCTCTCCAGGACCAGATGGTCGCCGTCATAAAGCAGGTCGGTCCCTCGGTCGTCGAAATCCAGACCGACGCGGGCCTGGGGTCCGGCATCGTCTACGACTCGCGCGGCGACATCATCACCAACGCCCACGTCGTGGGGACGTCGACGACGTTCACCGTCACCCTCTCGAACGGCAAGACATACCCTGCGACGTTGGTCGGCAGCTACGCTCCCGACGACATCGCGGTCCTCCATGTCACTGCGACGGGGCTCACGCCCGCAACCTTCGGTGACTCTTCCAAGCTTTCGGTCGGCGACGTCGTCCTGGCCATGGGTAACCCCCTCGGGCTCCAGTCGAGCGTCACCGAGGGCATCGTGAGCGCCCTGAACCGGCAGGTCAGCGAGCCCACCGGCAATGCTCTGCCCGACGTCATCCAGACCAGCGCCGCGATCAACCCGGGCAACAGCGGCGGCGCTCTCGTTGATCTCAACGGCGAGGTCGTCGGTATCCCGACGCTCACGGCGTCCGACCCGCAGCTCGGCGGCAGCGCTCCCGGCATCGGCTTCGCAATCTCGAGCAACCGGGCCAAGACGATCGCAGACCAGCTGATCGCCAGCGGGAAGGTGACCAATTCCGGCCGAGCCTACATGGGCGTCCAGCTCACCGATGGCCAGACCGGGCCGGTTATCGTCGCGGTGACTGCCGGCGGGCCCGCGGCCGCGGCCGGAGTGCAGGTCGGAGATGTGGTCCTCTCGATCGATGGCACCCTGACGCCGGATAGCCAGACCCTGATCGACGCGGTCGCTGCATACAAGCCCGGCGACACAGTCCAGCTGAAGGTTCAGCAGCAGGATGGCACCACGGCCACGCTCAGCCTGACCCTCGGCCAGCTGCCCACCTAACAGCTTCCGACCCCGCACGCGACCGGCTCATCGAGCTCGGTGGCGCCGAGAGACAACGAAAGGCGGCCGCTCCGGCCGCCTTTCTTCACGCTCTCAGACCGTGGTCGGGAGATCGAAGGCGATGGTCGTCCCGCCACCGGCGGTGCTCTCGGCCCTGATCGATCCGCCGTGCGCCTCGACCAGCCGCCGGGCGATAGCCAGTCCCAGGCCGGACCCGTGCGAGTCCTCGGCCCTGGCGAAGCGCTCGAACAGGTGCGGTAGGACCTCCGGGGCGACGCCAGGGCCGCTGTCGGCGACCGAGATGCTGACGGACCGAGCGTGGGCTTGCCCGACGATCGATACGACGCTTCCTCGGGGGGCATATCGAAGGGCGTTGGCCACGAGGTTGCCGACCACCTGCTGGATCCGGAGCGGGTCCAGGTCCACAAGCGGCATGTCGTCGGCCATCCTGACTTCGAGTTGCAGGCCGGCGGTTGCGGCGAGGCCATTGAAGGACGCGACCGACTCGTGGATCAGGATCGACAGATCGGTGGGCTCCTTGTGAAGGGGGAGCGTGCTGGCCTCGGCGAGAGCCAGCGTTCGAACGTCCTCTACGAGCTTCGTGAGCATCGCGATCTGGTCCACGGCCGCCGTCAGGTGGGCGTCGTCCACGGGATGGACGCCGTCGATCATCGCCTCGAGCTGGCCTCGCAGGACTGCCAGGGGAGTGCGCAACTCGTGGCTGACATCCGTCAGCAGGGACCGCCGCTGGCGCTCGTCGGTCTCGAGACGCTCGGCCATCGAGTTGAAGGCCTCGGTGAGCCATCGCAACTCCCCCATCCCGCGGCGTGGCACTTCCACACGGGCGCCGTAGTCGCCGGCCTCGATCTTGCCGGTAGCTTCTATGAGGTCGCCGAAGGGCAGGGCGAATCGCCTGGCCCCTCGCGCGGTGCCGCCCAGCGCCACGAGCACGACGGCGACGATCAGGATCGCAATGATGGCGGAGCCGGGTGCCGGGAGGCCGGCGACCGCCAGCAGCTCTCCAATCAGCACGATCGGCCCGAGGACGACCAGGACGAATACGAGCGTCACCCCGAGCGCGAAGCGCAGGACGAAGGCCCGCCGCATCTGGTGCCAGGGGAACTCCCGAGCCGGCGGCCAGGGCTCGTCCCCGGGCCACCAGGCCGGGCGGGAACGGTGTCTTCGATGCCAGTGGCCGCCCCGTCCGAATGGATCACCCTGGCCCGCACCCTCGGAGCGGTACGTGGCGATATCACCCGGCTCTCGATACTGCGCTCGACGGGATTCTCGGCGGGTCGACCGGGAGCCGCGTCCCCGAAGCGGTCCCCGGCTGTCCGGGTCGCTCACTCGGGCTCCTCGGCGAACCGGTAGCCCAACCCGTAGACCGTCAGCACGTAGCGGGGCCGGCCCGGGTCGTCCTCGAGCTTCCGACGCAGGTTCTTGATGTGAGCGTCGATGGCCCGCTCGTAGGACTCGAACGCCACGCCATGGATCGCATCGAGCAGCTGCGATCGGGTGAATATGCGGCCGGGCTGCCCGGCGAGGTGAACCAGCAGCTGGAACTCGGTTGGCGTCAGCTCGACAACCCGACCGGCCACCGTGACGCGCATTCGGGGGACGTCGATCGAAACGGTTCCGACGTCGATCCGATCGCCCGGCTCCGTTTGTCGATCCACCCGCCGAAAGATGGCGCGAACGCGGGCCACGAGTTCACGCGGGCTGAACGGCTTGGTGACGTAGTCGTCGGCGCCGATCTCCAGGCCCAGCACGCGATCAAGCTCGTCGTCGCGGGCGGTCAGCATGAGGATCGGCAGGTCGGACTCGCGCCTGATCGTCCGGGCCACGTCCAGGCCATCCATTCCGGGCAGCCCGAGGTCGAGGACGAGCAGGTCCGGCTTGCGAACGCGGACCGCCATCAGCGCCGATGGGCCGTCCGCAGCGGTTACCACGCCGAACCCGGCATGCTCGAGGTAGTCGCGAGCCAGCTCGACGATGCGGGGTTCGTCGTCGACGACGAGAACGGTCTTCACGGTGCCCTCATCGTACGGCGCTCGGCAGTGGCGTGGCGAAGTGCGGCGCGATGGGCGGAGGCGCAGGGCCTCGCCCATCGCGCGTGCCGGCTGCCCCGACGCGGCCGAGCTTCGCTGGCTCAGCGGGCCGTCGGGGCCGTTGCGTCGGAGCCGGTCGCGGGCGGCCCGGCGGTGTGGGCCCGGCGGTGGAACTCATCGAATGCAGCCTGCCTGGCGTCCCGCCACTCGCTCCCGTGCCAGCCACCAGGTCGGTTGCCCGGCCCGGCTGATCCGGCATCGTCGCCACTCCTCCAGTAGCCGCGGCGCGCCCAGGCCCGGTGATGACCGCCGAAGACTGCCAGTCCGATCAGCCGGACGATGAGGATCAGGACCAGGACGGTGACCAGCAGGCCGATCAGGTGGCCCGCCGCGAATGCCCCGCCGTAGGCCCAGGGCGAAACGCCCGTCGTGCCCGAACCAGAACCGGCGACGAAGCCCGCGCCGTATGCGCCGGCGGCCAGAACTGTGATGAATCCCAGCACCAGCAATGCGGCCAGGACTCGGAAGCCGCCTCCCTGTCGCATCTAGATCTCCTTGCGATGGCTCCCGATGGTCTCCAGGATCGGCTGGGAGCAGTGCCAACCTCAACGAGGAGACTGGCGATCGCTTGTGAAGGAATCGTGTGGTCGGGCCAGAGAAGTCGTGATCGAGGCTGGCCCCGGCGGCGGCACCAGCGCCCAGGCCGCAAGTCTGCCGGTCGCTGTCAGGTCAGGCGATGTCTCGCCGGCGGATGCCGATTGCCCCGAGCAGGATGCCGCCCCCGGCAATGGCCAGGCAGGCCACGACGCCGGTGGCGTCCCAATTGCCGACCATCGGCTGGCCCAGGTGGGCCGTGAGCGCGAGCTGGTGGAACCAGTCGGGGAGCTTGAGCGGCGGCGCGAGCAGGTCGATCAGGTAGGTCACGAGGACCACCACCGCCGCGATCTCGGCCGCGACCGAGGTCCGCCACAGCCCCCCGATCGCCACGCCGATGCCCACGATGGCCGCGGCGTACAGGCCGAGATAGGCGGATCCCAGGATGGCGTCACCCGGCGACACGCCACCGGCGGTCGCGCCGATCGCGATGCCGGCCGCGAACAGGACGGTCATGACCACGACCGAGAGGATTGCGGCGATCCCGCCGGCGATTACCCAACGCGCTCGGGCCAGTGGCGTCGCGAGGACCATCTCCAGGCGACCATCGGGCTCGTCCGACGCCCACTTGGACACGAACGTGGCGGCCGCGAACCCTGCGGCGATGAGGAACAGCTGGGCCCAGAGCTGGAGCCAGCCGCCTGCGCTCGTCAGATCCTCCGAAGGGAAGATGGTCTTGAACGTGCTCACGAGGCTCGAGTCCTGGCTGATCTGCTTTGCGAAGGTCCCCACCAGCGACGCTAGGAGCACTCCCCAGATGCCCATGCCGATGCCCCAGGCCAGGGCCCGGGGCAGCTGATCGCCGAAGGCCCGGGATGTGGAACCGTGGACCCCGAGGACCGGCGCCGGCAACCCGGGCATCGAGAGGCCGGCCGTGACACCCAGGTCGCGACGCGCGAACACCTCCACCCCGATCACCAGGAACAGCACCGCGACCAGGCCCACGAGGGCCAGCCCCGGCCAGTCGTACTCGCCCGCCAGGGCGACGTGGTTCACGGTCCAGTGGAACGGGCTGAACGTAGCCAGCACCTCCAGCCCCTGGAGACCGCTCGCCACCCAGAGCAGGACCATCACCGCGGCAGCCACGCCGGCGGAGCCTGATCTGCCGAGGATGGGTCCCAGGGCGAACGCGAGCCCGCCGAAGCAGAGCGCGATGAAGCCGACCCAGAGCGCGAAGCCGATGGACGACAGCGGCGAGATCTGGTCGCCCATGGCGGCGTCGCCGAAGGCGTTGGAGCTGATCGTGGTCATGACGGCCAGCACGGCCATCGCCAGGCCGAGCGCAGTCACGTGCGCCGCCAGCTTCTCGAGCGCGACCCGGCGCTTGCCGAACGGTGCCGAGGCGACGATGTCGAGGCTGCCATTGCTGGCCTCACCCGCCAGCGTCCCGGACAGGGCCAGGATCGACCACAGGGCGGTGCCGAGGGCGAAGAGCGCCCCGTACTTCCAGCTCATGTAGCCGCCGAGCGTGCCGAGCTTCTCCGGCTTCCCGAACAGGTTGACCATCGAGGCCGGCATGCTGCCGATCAGCTTGTCGATCTCGAGGCGCGATGCAGGCGTGGGGAACACCTGCCCGATGGCCGCCCCCATGACGAGGGCCATCCCGCCGAGCAGTCCGGCGGCGATGATGAAGGCGAGCCGGGAGTCCCGGAGGGTCTTGCCGTAGATGCTGCCGAAGCCGTAGATGCGGCTCCGGAGAGAGATCGCCGGGATGAGCGCCGCAACAGGCGGTGCGCCTGCGCTCGCGGCCATCATCTCACCTCGACCGACTCGCGGCCGTACTGGGCAAGGAAGGTTTCTTCGAGGCTGGGCTCGCGGGAGAGAAAGTCGATAATGCCGGCCCGGGCCGCGGCCTGGACCACGGGCGTGATCGAGCCGAAAACCCGCAGCCGCAGCAGGTGATCCTCCACCGCGATGTCGCTGACGCCGGGAAGGTTGGCGAATTCGGCTGCGGGCGGATCGCCGGCGAAGCGCATCTCAACCTGGTGGTGAGCCAGGTCGCGCAGCGCCTCGACCGCCCCGATCTGGACGATGCGACCCTCGCGGATGATCGCCACCCGTCCGCAGGACTTCTCGACCTCCGAGAGGATGTGGCTGGAGAGGAAGGCGGTCCGCCCTTCCGCGCCCGCCTCGCGCAGCAGCTCGAAGAATGTCTGCTGGACGAGCGGGTCCAGGCCCGACGTAGGCTCGTCGAGGATGAGCAGCTCCGGCCGATGCTGCAGCGCGGCAATCAGGCCCACCTTCTGCTTGTTGCCCTTGGAGTACTCGCGGAAGCGCCGGCTCGGATCCAGGTCGAAGAGCTCGATCAGTCTGGCCCGGTAGGCCCTGTCGACTCCGCCGCGCAGGTTGCCGAAGTACTCGAGCGTCTGCCCACCGGTCAATCGGTCGTACAGCGCGAACTCGCCGGGCAGGTAGCCGATCCGTCGGTGGATGGCAACCGGGTCGACCGAGCTCTCGATGTCGAAGACGTAGGCCTTGCCACTCGTCGGGCGAATGAGATCGAGCAGGACGCGGATTGTTGTCGTCTTGCCGGCTCCGTTCGGCCCAAGAAACCCAAATACCTCGCCCTTTTGGACCTCCAGGTCCACCTCGACAATTCCGCGGTGCGAACCGTAGGACTTGGTCAGCTTCTCAGTCCGAATGACCGACGGCATGCGGTGGCCTCCGAGACTACGACACGACGATCGATTCTCGCCCCTTTTCGGTTTTCGGTCCACCAGCGCCCATGATTCTATTCGGGCCGCGATGGATCGCGACGCGTGCGAACGGAGTCGGCCGGACCCGGTGCTGCGGCGACGACGGGTCTGCTGTCGTGGCGCGCCAAGATGTATGGCCGCTGTGGCCCGCGAGGGCGCCGCGCTGCCCGCCACTCCCGGGCGGGCAGCGCAAATCGCGTCTGACGGCAGATACTTCAGGCGATGCCTAGGTTCGCTCGCTCCCTGGCTCGAACCGCGGCCGGGCTGATCGCCTGCGGCTGCCTGGCGGTCGCGGCCGGGTGCAGCGGCGCGGCTGGTCCAACCTGCGGCACGGGAGCCGGCGCAGGCGCCTGCACTCGCGTTCTTTTCGTCGGCAACAGCTACACGTACGTCAACGACCTGCCGGGGACCTTCGCGCAACTTGCCGCCTCGGCCGGCCGGCCGGTCCAGGTGGCCATGGTCGCCAGCGGCGGCGAGACGCTGGCCCAGCACGCGGCGTCGTCTGATTCGCTCGGGAAGATTGCCTCCCAGGACTGGACGTACGTGGTTCTCCAGGAGCAGAGCGAGATACCCGCTACGTCGGCCGGGCGCGCAGAGATGGATCCTGCCGTGCGGGCGCTGGCAGCCAGGGCGCAGGCGGTGGGGGCTGTGCCTCTCCTGTTCATGACATGGGCTCACGCGGACGGCCTGCCAGCGTCCGGCCTGCCCACCTACGAGGCGATGCAAGAGCAGATCGACGCCGGGTACCTGGGCATCGCCGACGAGCTGAAGGTTCCGGTGGCGCCCGTAGGATTCACCTGGTACATGGTCCGCCACGATCACCCCGACATCGAGCTGTGGAGCGACGACGGCAGTCACCCCAGCGTGGCCGGCACATACTTGGCCGCCTGCGTCTTCTACGCCTCGATCTTCCGGCAGAGCCCCGAGGGCCTGAGCTTCAGCGGCGGCATCCCCAACGACGAGGCCCGCGTCCTCCAGACGGAGGCGAACGACAACGTTCTGAAGCTCCAGGCGCAGTGGGGTCTTCGGTAGGCGCAGGGTCGCGCCGGTCAGGCGTCGCCGACACAGGCGTCGCCGACACAGGCGTCGCCGGCCCCGCTGCCGGGGCGTAGACTCAGCCGATCATGAGCCTCAGCAGACTCCAGGGCATCGACCCCGGCCGAATCGGCGTCTTTGCCGGGCCGATCAACGACAAGCCGACGGCAATCCAGCTCGAGTTCGTGCGCGAGATGGAGCGGCTTGGGTACGGCACGCTCTGGTACGGCGAGGCGCTGGCGCAGGAGGCCTTCGCCCGCGGAGCCATCTACCTTGCCGCCACCGAGCGACTCGTCGTCGCCAGCGGAATAGCCAACATCTGGGCCAGAGACCCGGCGGCGATGGCCAACGGCGGCCGGACCCTCGCGGAGGCATGGCCGGGCCGGTTCATCCTCGGGGTCGGGGTCAGCCATGCTCCGTCCGTGGCGCTTCGAGGCCACGACTACGCGCGACCGTACTCGGCCATGCGCGACTACCTCGACGCGATGGACGCGGCGCCGTGGCGAGGGCCGAGATCCGCGATGCCGCCGGTCGTGCTGGCCGCTCTCGGACCCAGAATGGTCGGCCTGGCGGCCGAGCGGACTGCGGGGGCATATCCGTACTTCTCGACGACGGCCCACGTCCGTGAGGTCAGGGGCATCCTGGGTCCCGAGCCCTTCCTCGCTGCGGATCTGCCCGTGGTCCTGGCGCCTGATCTGGCCTCGGCGCGAGCAATCGGCGACAGGCATCTCGCCTATTACTCCGTCGTCGCCAACTACCGCAACAACCTTCTTCGGATCGGCTGGTCCGAAGCCGATCTGGTGGCGCCGGGCTCGGACGCGCTGTTCGAGGCAGTCGTGGCCTGGGGAGATCTCGATCGCATCGCTGCCAGGGTGGATGAGCGCTTCGGCGCGGGCGCGGACCAGGTGGTTCTCAACCTGGTCGGTGCCGACCCGTCCGTGGCCCCCCTGGATGAGCTGCGAAAGCTCTCGCCGCTGGCGCAAAAGCGCTCGTAGTGGGGCCCCAGACTGGCAAATCGGCCGGCCGGGGCGGCGATCCAGGCCCGGAGGCCCGGCCGGCGTTGCGGCCCTGTCGCAGGATGGAACCGACGGGCGCGCCGACCGGCCTGCCGTCCCGCCGGCCGTAGACTCGGTTGCAGGATCAGCCAAATCTCCAACTCATGAGGGCCGAGGCATCGATGGACGACTCTATACGCGGCGCCCTGGCGCATAGCGGGGTCATCGACATCACGACTACTGGGAGGCGCACGGGGCAACCGCGGCGCATTGAGATCGCCTACCACGTGATCGCCGGCCGCATCTACATCAGCGGCAGGCCGAACCCGGCGCGGCGCCGGAGCTGGCTTGCCAACCTGGAAGCCAACCCGGAGTTCACGTTCCACCTGAAGCGCGGTGTCACGGCCGACCTGCCCGCCACGGCCCGGGTCGTAACCGACGAGAACGAGCGCCGGGCCATTCTGTCGGAAGTGGCCCGTGCCTGGAACAGAACCGATATCGAGGCGATGGTTGCCGCCAGCCCTCTGATCGAGGTGAGTCTCCGGCAGTGACGGAGCGTCCCAGGCGCAGCCTGCCGAGCCCCGGGCATCTGGCCGCGTCGGCGGCGACCGGCCGCGCCGCGGACGGACCGTCGAGGGGATCCGATCGAGATCAGGGTCGCCGATGGGACGCCAGGAAGTCCCAGATCACGCGTGTCGCGTCGAACGTGACACTCGTCCGCCCGAACAGAAAGGCCGGCATCCACCAGCGCCCGCCGGGCCAGGTGTGCCCGCCCCCGTCGATCCGGTAGAACACCACGTCGGAGGACGCCGACGGCCGGCGCCAGGTCCGGATCGTCGTGTCGGGCGGAATCGCGCTGACAGCCGCGTCGCGGATCGCGCCGTTGGCTGCAACCCAGAACCGCGCCCAATCGTCGACGCCGACGGCCGGGCCGAACCCGTGCCTCAGCATGAGCCGGCCGCGCAGGCTGTGGCGGATTCCGCCCTCGTAAGGAGCGTGGGGGTCCGCGGTGCCGTGAATGTTCAGGATCGGGACCGGGCAGCTCGGACGGCTTCGGGCCGCCACGCGCGCGGCGGCCGTTCCCCCAACCTGCGCGATCGCGGCTATCCGCTCGGCCAGCTCGCAGGCGAGACGGCCCGCCATGGCCGCGCCGTTGGACATGCCGACGATGTAAACACGCCGCGGATCGATGGGAAGCCTGGCGATCGCGTCGTCGACGACCGCGGCAATGTAGCCCACGTCGTCCGGTCGCCCGTCCCCTTCAGTCGTCGGGACTCGGCCGTCGTTCCAGATCTCGTCCACGGCGCTGGGCAGCGCCAGCGCGAATCCACATTCGGCGGCGAGGGCGCCGAAACCGGTCACCGTGTCGAACCTGACCGCGTCGATGCCGCGGCCGTGAAGCTCCACGAGGAGTGGCAGGCCATCCGCCCCCGCGTTCGGCGGGGCCTGCAGCAGGTAGGGCCGATCCAGGCCGTCAGAGGTCAGCTGGATCGTTGCGCGACCGGTCGGTTCGGTCGGTTCGATCGGTTCGATCGGTGAGCTCATCTCTCCGTCCAGCGTTCGCGATTGCCGGCGCGATCAGGGTAACGGTCGCCAGGCTCTGCCAAGGAGGATCGCCAGCGCGGCGAAAAGCGCCCCGAGCCCCACGAACACAACGCTGATCTCCGCTGCCTGGTGTTCCACGATCAGGTTCGTCGGAAGGTTCCGGAAGACGCTGTCGAGCTGGCTTGCTGTTGCGGCTGGGTAATAGGTCCCGCCGGTCACGGCGGCGATCTGCTCGAGTGTCGCCACGTCAATTCCGCTCGCGAAACCGCCGCCACCACGGCCGCCAGCAAATGCGCCACCCCCGGGTTCATGCCCCACGAATTGAGGAGCGCACGTCGGGCTGCGGGCCCCGCCGTTTGCGGTGCCGAAGCCGATGGTGTAGACCCGCACGCCTCGATCCGCCGCCTGCTGGGCGGCGTCGAGCGGAGGCGTGCCGGTGTTGCTGGCGCCGTCGGTCAGCAGGACGACGATGTCGGGGGCGTAGTCGCCCTTGGGTACCGGCGCAGGTGCGGTTCCCGGCGTAGAGCCCGTCTGGCTCCTGGCCACGGCCGGGTCGACCGTAGAGATGGCGTCGATCGAGGCCAGGATGCCGTCGCCGATGGCGGTCCTTTGCCCGGTTGCGAGGCTGTGGAGTGCGTTGAGCAGGGCAGTTTGATCGTTGGTCGGCGACTGGACCACTTCCGCGAAGCTGCTGAACGCGACGATCCCGATGCGCGTCGATGACGACTGGCTGCTGATGAACGCTGCCGCCGCGGCTTCCGCTGCCTCCAGGCGGCTCGGCGGCACGTCGGACGAGCACATGCTGCCGGATACGTCGATTGTCAGGATGATGGTGGTCTGGTTCGTAGGAACGGCCAGGATGACCACGGGCCGCGCCATTGCGACCACGAGGGAGCCGAGGGCCGCAAGCAGGAGGACGAAGGGCAGGTGGCGCCGCATTCTCGACGATCCGGGTTCGGCGTCGCGAACGAGGGCCAGGCTCGAGTAGCGAACCCCCGAACGTCGCGCCCGACGCAGACTCCAGGTGTAGACGGCGACCAGCACGGGCAGCAGTAGCAGGAGAACCAGCAAGCCAGACCACAGGAAGTCCATCTACGCGCGCTCCCTCACAGCAGCCGGCCGAGCCACAGGAGCGAGGTCAGGAAGCCACCGATCAGCAGGAGCAGGCTCAGGCCGGCCAGGAGCGACGTGATCTCCGTCATCTGGGGTTGGATGACCAGCTGAGTGTCGAGGTTGTCGTAGACAGATCGCAGCTGTTGCGTGTCGCTGGCGGCGTAGTACGTCCCGCCGGTCACCTCGGATATCTGCTGGAGAGTCGCCTCGTCGAGCTGGGTGTGAACCTGGAAGCCGTCCAGGTTGACGGTCGTGCCGGCTGCAGTGCCGATGCCGACCGCGTAGATCCGCACTCCTCTGTCGGCGGCCGTCTGAGCGGCGGCCAACGGATCCGGCGACTCGTTGTTCTCACCGTCCGTGAGCAGGACGATGGCGGCGGGGGCATGGTATCCCGACGGGACCGGCGTCGGGGTAGGCGCGGCCGTCGGCGCCGGCGACTGATTGGAGTAGTAGTTGTTGGCCCAGGGCCCCGCTTCCGAGATGGCGATGACGTTGAGTGAGGCCAGGATGCCCGAGGCCAGGGAAGTCCCTTTCTGTGGCGCCAGGCGGTCGATCGCTGCCAGCACCGAGCCCTGATCGGTCGTGGGCACCTGGACCGAGACCCCGGAGTCGCTGAAGGCCACCACTCCGATCGTGACGCTGGAAGGCTGGCGCTCGACGAAGTCCTTCGCGGCTGCCTTGGCGGCATCCATTCGAGTCGGCGTCAGGTCGGTGGCCGCCATGCTGGCGGAGACGTCGAAGGCCAGGATGACCGTGCCTTCCTGTTTGGGCAGAGCCACGACTGCCTGCGGCCTGGCCAGGGCCACGGACATTACCACCAACCCGGCCAGGAACAACGCCGGCGGCACTCGACTTCGAAGACCGATCAGCCGGCCCGGAGTTCCCGGGGTCCGCCCGAGTCCTCCATAGACCGCGAGAAGGCGGCGTCGCCTCCCGTCCACGGCTCGGTAGAGCACGGCGCCGATCGGGATCAGCGCGATCGAGAGCAGCATGGGCGGCCAGATGAACGACATCGGCTACCTCCGCCGCCCGCGGCGGATAGTTGCCATGCGCACGATCGCGCGAACGAGGTCCTCGTCCGTCGTGAGCGACATGGCCTCGACGCGGGCGCGTTTGAAGGCTCCGTTGATCTCCGCCTCGCGCCGCCGCGCCGCCTCCTCGAAACGACGGCGGAACCCGGCGTCATGGGTGTCGACGTAGAGTCGCTCGCCGGTCTCGGCGTCCTCCATGATCATCGGCCCGACGTCGGGCAGCGCGACCTCCCGCGGGTCGAGCAGGCGAACGGCCACTACCTCGTGGCGCCGGTTCAGAAGGCTCAGCGGGCGCTCCCACCCTGGAACGCTGATGAAGTCGGAGACCAGGAAGATAAGGGAGCGGCGTTTGATCGTGCTGTGCGCGGCATCGAGCAACGTCGTAAGGTCTGTGAAGGGGGCGCTCGCCAGGCGCGGGTGCCGCAGCAGGCCGTCGATCATCCGGAGAACCTGATCGCGACCGCCTCGGGCCGGGATGGTCCGCTCGATGGCGCCGCCGTAGAAGATCGCCCCAACGCGGTTGCCGCGGCGGGTCAGAAGGCGCGCGAGCGTGGCCACGAAGTCGACGAGAACGGATCGCTTTTCACGTTCGGTGTCCACCGTCCCGAAGTCGACCGACGGGCTGAGATCCAGCAGGAACCAGGCGTTGATCTCTCGGTCCTCGACGTACTCGCGAACGTACGGCGTATCCATCCGAGCCGTGACGTTCCAGTCGATCGACCGCACGTCGTCCCCGGGCTGGTACTCACGCAGATCGACGAGATCCACCCCGTTGCCACGGAAGAGACTCCGGTAGTCGCCCTGAAGCAGGCCGTCCAGCCGGCGGATGACCTGCCAGTCGAGTCGCTGGAGGATCCGCTCCGATGCAGACGCGTGCCGTGCCGACGAGGGGGCAGGGGGCGAGGGAACCTGCGCCGGGCCGAGCGGAGCCGGGGAGACCTGCGCGGGGCCGACCGGCGCGCGCCGTGCCGGCGAGGGGGCAGGGGGCGAGGGACCGACCGGCCCGGGACCGACCGGTCCGGGACCGGTCGGCGCGGGGGCGAACAGAGGCCGCACGGGGCCGCCGATGGATGGCGGTCTGGGCGTCCGCTTGCCCCGGCCCGACGAGGCAGCCCAGACCCCGGGCTCAGGCGCTGGCGCGGGCGTCGGAACGCTCCCTGAGCGGCACCACCGGCACCGGGATCCGCTTGATGATCGTCGTCAGCACGTCGTCGGCGGTGACGTTGTCGGAAAGGGCCTCGAACGACAGAACGAGACGGTGGCGCATGACGTCGCGGGCCATGTCGAGCACGTCCTGCGGCAGCGCGTAGTCCCGGCCCCGTACGAACGCGAGTGCCCGGGCGGTCAGGATCAGGTTGATCGATGCGCGTGGGCTCGCCCCGTAGGTGACGTACTTCTCCAGGTCAGGCAGGCCGTGCGAGCGCGGTGCACGCGTGGCAGTTGCAAGGCGCACCGCGTATTCCATGAGCGCTGGATCGACGTAGACACGATCGACCTGCTGCTGCAGCTCGAGCAGGCTCCTCGTGGAGAGAACCTCCTGAACTGGAGCGAGCTGCCCGGTCATCCGCTCGACGATGACGAACTCCTCGGTCGCGCTCGGATAGCCAACCAGCACCTTGAGCATGAAACGGTCCACCTGGGCTTCGGGCAGGGCGTAGGTGCCCTCGGTCTCGATCGGGTTCTGAGTGGCTAGAACGAGGAACGGGTCGGGCACCTTGAAGGTCTCGCGCCCTATCGTGACCTGCCGCTCCTGCATCACCTCGAGCAGCGCGCTCTGGACCTTGGCCGGCGCCCGGTTTATCTCGTCGGCGAGCAGAAGATTGGTAAACACCGGACCGAGCGACGTGTTGAATTCGCCTGTCTTCTGGTTGTAGATGCGAGTTCCGATGAGATCCGCGGGGACGAGGTCGGGTGTGAACTGGATGCGTTTGAAGTCTCCGCCGATTGCCTCGGCGAGGGTCTTGATCGACATGGTCTTGGCCAGGCCCGGTACGCCTTCAACCAGCAGGTGGCCTCGCGCAAGCAGGGCCACCGCCAGCCGCTCGAGGAGGTGATCCTGGCCGACGATCACCTTCTTCACCTCGTACAGAAGGCGCTCCATCGGCGCCGTGGGCTCTGCGTCTGCCTGTTCGTACACTGGTCTACACCTCGCGAACCGGTATTCGGCGAACGCGCCGATCCGCCGCCGTTCAGTCCTGCGGCAAGCCTGCTGCTCCGCCCGCTACGTCGATCGGCACCGCGAGACCGATACCGATGAAGAAACCCTGGTTGGTCGGATTGACGAGCGCGGTCACGATTCCGACGACCTGGCCGTTGCGATTGAGAAGCGGGCCGCCCGAGTTGCCCGGGTTCACCGCCGCATCCACCTGGATCAAACCCGTGAGCAGCGCTCCGTTGTTGGGGAGTTGAAAGGAGCGATTCAGGCCGGAGACGACGCCCGCGCTCAATGAGTCGTAGAGGCCGAAGGGATTGCCGACGACGAACGCTTCGCTGCCGACCTGCACGCTTCTCGAATTGCCGAGCACGGCCGGGACGAGCCTGGCCGGTGGCTGGGTCGCCCGCAGGACCGCGATGTCGTCCTGGGGTTGCTGGGCCACCACCTGGGCCGGCGAAATGGTCCCGTCGGCGAACGTCAGCTGGATGGAGGTTGCGTTGGCGATGACGTGCAGGCAGGTCAGGATGTCGCCGCCCGTGTCGACGACCACGCCGCTGCCTAGAGTTCCGGTACCCCTCGGTCCGGCAGTGGCCGTGGCGCCTGGTGTGGTTGAAGACGTAGGGCCGGCCGGGGCCGTGCTTGTCGAAACGGCGCCGACGTCCGTGCCACCGACCGCTGCCGCCGTGCCTCCCCCCACCTTCGTCTCGATGAGGACGAGCGAGGGCTCGATGGCCTGGTACACCACTTGAGAGACGGCAGGTCCGGGCGTCTCCGATGCCAGGGCCTGGGTGATGCTCGTGGCCACGTCCTGCTGGGTGAGGGGCCGCGGGCGGGGCTCAACGATGCCGTACATCGCGAGCGCCAGAAGGGCCGCCAGGACACCCAATGAGAACGGCACGGCCCAACGCACCCGTCTCCGAAGCCGGGCGAATTGCGACATCCGGCGCCGGCCGGCAGATGGGCCGGGATTGTCTTGCGATTGCTTCATGAAGCGGCCCGAACTCCGGCTCGTCGCGACTCCTGGCGGGCGATCCTAACCGACCACAGCGTTGGCCGTGGTCCTGAAGAGTGCCTGAATATCCCCGAATCGACCTAGAGTCAGCGTGGGCCGGGCAGGTCCAAGCCTGCGGCAGGCAAAACGATCGAGCCTTGCGACGCTGCCGTGATGGCGGTCCGCCGTGATGGCGGTCGCGAACCGAAGTAACCCGGCTGGCCACCGTGCCCTCCCCGGCGCACCATGGTCGCGATGCCCGACCCGGAGCGCCCGGGCTTGACGCGCAGCGTCGTCGGTCCAACCATCCCGCATGTGAGTCACCGTCGTCGCGGCCGTTGATGTTCGATTCCCTCTTTGTCATCATCCTGGCGGGGCTCGTCGGACCGCTCCTTGCCGCCGGGCCGAGACCGCTCGTTCCGGCCGTAGTCGGGGAGCTGGTCGCCGGCATCTGCCTCGGCCGCTCGGGCCTGGGCCTGATCGACGCCACCACGCCCACCAGCGAACTCCTGTACGGTCTCGGCTTCGCGATGCTCATGCTCGTGGCCGGTTCCCGTGTAGACCTGGGGGCCCCCGGCCTCCATGCGGGCATCCGGCCGGGCGCGATCGCCGTTGGCCTGGTGGCGCTCCTCTCGCTGCCTGTCGGGCTCGCCATCGGCAGGGTTCTCGCGCCGGGCGCTCCCATCCTCCTGTTTCCGGTCCTCCTCGCAGGAAGTTCGGCGGCCGTCGTCTTTCCGATTCTCGAAGAGCGCGGTCTGCTCGGACCGAGGGTTGGGCTGTTGCTCGTCTGGATCCCCCTCGCAGACGCCCTGACCGTCCTTCTCATGCCCCTGACCCTTATCGGGGCTGAGAAGATCCCGGAGGCGCTCGGAGGCGATGTGCTGATCGTCGCCTGCACGGTCGGCGCACTGTGGCTCGGTGAGCGGGTCGAGCATTCGCAGCGCGCCCTGACATTGAGGGACCGTTCGCAGACGCGTGGCTGGGCCCTCCAGCTTCGGGTCACGCTGCTGCTGCTCGTCATCCTCTCGCTCATCGCCTCTCGGACAGGTGGCTCGACCCTCCTGGCCGGTTTCGGGGCGGGCCTGGTGCTGGCTCGGCTCCGCGAGCCGACCCGCCTCGAGGTCCAGCTGTCGGGCATCGCCGAGGGGTTCTTCGTCCCGGCCTTCTTCGTCCTCATCGGCTCTGAACTCGACCTCAGGTCGCTGGCCGGCGATCCGTCGGCGATCCTGCTGGCGCTGGCGATGGCCGCAGGTGGGCTGGCGATCCACCTGGCCGCCGGCCGGGTCGTGGCACCCGCACCCTGGAGCGGATTCGGTCTGGCCGCGGCTGCCCAGCTCGGTCTGCCGGCTGCTGCCGCCTCCCTTGGCCTGAGCACCGCTGCACTCTCGCCGGCGGTCGCGGCCGCGATCGTCCTCGCCGGCTGCGTCACCGTTCTGCCGGCGTCGATCGGCTCCCGGAAGCTGGCCGATGTCCTGGCTACGTCCGCCGGAGTGGCTGCCGTCCGAGCGGCGGTGACCGAAACCAGTAGGGAGGCCAGGGTTTGAGCGAGCGCGAGCGCATCGCCGCCGTAGATATCGGCAGCGATACGGTCCACGTCCTCATCGCGGATGTCTCAGGTTCGCCCGACGGACCGCTCGTCCATCGCGTGAAGCAACGCGGCGAACTCATCGAGCTCGGCAGGCAAGTCGCGACGACAGGGCAGGTCGGCCAACGTTCTGCGAGGCGACTCGAGGCCAGTTTCCTGCGCTGTCTGGACTTCGGGCGTCGAAAGAGCGATCGAGTCGTTATCGGGGCGACCGAGGCCTTGCGCCGGGCAACCGACGGGCCCGGCCTCGTTGACCGGCTGTCGCGCGAGGCAGGCGAGCCCGTGCGCATCCTGTCGGGGGCGCGAGAAGCTGCACTCGGCCTTGTCGGTGCAGTTCGCCGACTCGATCCCGCCGGATCGCAGCTGCTCATCGACTCCGGTGGCGCGTCGACCGAGCTGACGCTCACCGATGGCCACCGTGCAGTCGCGTCGGCGTCGCTGACGGTCGGGGCCGCCCTCCTCGGAGCCGAACTCCGGGGCGATCCGCCCGAGGCCCTGAGCTGGGCTCTGGGCGGGGCTCGCATCGGAGTCGCCATGTCGTTGGCACCGGCCGGCAAGCCGGTCCGCGCCTGGGCGACCGGTGGTTCGGCGCACAATCTAGCCGGTCTCGAACGGGTCAGGAGCCGTTCCGGCGACCGACGGCTCACGATGGCCGACCTCTCTACGCTGGCCGCTCGCCTCCTGGCCGAACCGGCCCGCAAGCTCGCCCGAGCGAGCGGAGAGGATCCGGCCCGGGTGAGGATTCTGCCGCCCGGTGTGCTGATCCTCGCCGCGGTGCTCGCTCACTACGGCCTCCACGAGGTGACCGTCGTGCCCGAGGGTCTTCGCGATGGAATGGTCGCCGCCGCTTCCGAGCTCGGCGACGCCTGGTGGCAGGATCAGCCCACGAACCCGTAGCTTCTCGCTCCGTGGCCCGCCGCCCGATGACCGGGCGTGGGTGGAAGGTCGACGTCCAACAACTGAGCCTCGCGGACGCCCGACTCGGCCTCGTGCTAACCGGCGTTGAAGGTGGCGAGATTGCGACCCGCTGGCCCGTCAACGACGAGACGGGTCACGGAGCTTCCGCTCGGGCGTGGCGGGACGCAACCAGATCTAGATTTCGACGATCCGATAGCCCAGACCGTACACAGTTCCGATGATCGAGTCCGGGACCACGACCGCGAGCTTGGCTCTCAGGTTCCGGATCGTGACCTGGAGAAGGTGGGTCTCGGCCTCGTAGCCTGCGCCCCACACGGCCTCCAGCAGTTCACGGTGGCTCACGACTCGGTCGGGCTGCTCGGCGAGGGTCTGGAGGAGTCGAAACTCGGTCGGTGTCAGGTGGATTTCCACACCCGAGATCTGGACTCTGTGGCGGACGGGGTCCAGGAGCAGCCGTCCACGCCGGATCGAGGTCCCGCTCATGTCGTCCGCCGGGTAGGTCCTGCGAAGCGCCGCCTCGATGCGCGCCATGAGCTCGGGGAAGCTCAGGGGCTTGGTGATGTAGTCGTCGGCGCCGAGGCCCAGGCCGCGAATCCTCTCGGCTTCGGTCCCTCGCGCGGTGACGAGTAGGACCGGGACATGGCTGATCGCGCGGATCCGCTCGAGCACGTGCCAGCCGTCCATGCCGGGCAGCCCAACGTCCAGAAGGACGATGTCCGGTTGCTGTGGCTCGAAGGCGGCCAGCGCCTTCAAGCCATCGGCGGCAACGACTGACTCCCAGCCGTGGCGCTCGAGCCAGAGGCAGAGCAGGCTCGCGAACTCGGGTTCGTCGTCGACGACGAGGACCCGACGCCCGCCGGCGGAGCGGCCCTGGAGCTCGCTCGCCGTCATCCGGCGTCCCGGCCGGAGGCCACCTGTCCGGCCGAAGGATTGGCGACGTAGCCTTCCGTAGCCGGCCGGTCCAGGTCGGCCCGCTCGCCGCGACGGCTCGGCCACCCCTCCAGGGCGAGTGGCAGGGTGAGCGACACGCAAGTGCCACCCGGACGATCCTCGAGGCCTATATGGCCGCCGTGCGCCTCCACCAGTCGCCGACTCAGGTGCAGGCCCAGGCCGATTCCGGGCGTCCCCGAAGATCTGGCGTCACGGCCGCGGTAGAAGCGTTCGAAGACGCTCTCGCGCTCCTCGGGAGCGATCTCCGGTCCGTCGTTCTCGACGGCCACGACTGCCTGGTCGTTGGCTCGCCTGACACGGACCGTCACCATCGACCCCGCGGTGCCGTACTTGCGTGCGTTGTCGAGCAGGTTGGCCACGACCTGGCCGATGCGGATCGGGTCGGCGTACACGGGAGGTAGATCTGGAGGCACGGACAGGCTGACTGCCAGCGATCCGGGCATCTCGGCGACCTCGTCGATGATCGACTTGAGGAGCGGTTGCAGCGGAATGCTGCGCGGGTCCACGGCCAGACGATCGCTTTCCAGGGTGGCGACGTCGAGAAGCTGATCGACAAGGCCCCGCATGCGGTTCGCCGTGCCGTCGATTCGTTCGACGAAGCGTCGCCTGGAGACATCGTCGAGTTCGAGCTCGAGCAAGCTTTGCGCATAGCCACTTATCAGGGCGAGCGGGGTACGGAGTTCGTGCGAGACCGCGGCGACGAAGCTCGACTTGAGCTCGTCTATCGCATGACCCGCGCGCAGATCGCGGAAGATGGCCACAGCACCCACTTCTCGCCCAGGTATCCGGACGTACGTCGCGGAAACGGGGATTCGGGCGTCCGCCGGACCGACGAACGCCTCATCCTTGGTCAAGACCCCGGTGACTCCACTCAGGACCAGAACAAATGGACAGACGCGGCCGCACCGGATCGAGCCCGAAGTCGGACTACCGGCCTGGCCTTCCCACGACCTGACTGAACGATCACCGGCAGAGGAAGCGTCTGCGTCGAGTGCGTCGCAGTCGCCGGACGCAGGGCCAGTTCCGTCCGGGGAAGACGCACGGAGACAACCGAGGTACTCGCCGCAGCTCATGCCCCCCGGCCCACCCTCGGCGCGGCCGAGAAGCGCGACTGCGGCGGGGTTGTGGCGCACCATCCGGCAGTCGCGATCGACGGCGATGATCGCGTCGCTGGCATTCTCGAGGACGGCGGCGAGCATCGCTTGGTCCTGGTCGACCACGGGCTCGAGGGTTACCAGCCGAACTGCGCGGGCGAAGTCGCGCCCAAGATCGGCTGCCGTCCCGGCCGAGGTTCCGCTCGGCCGCGATCCGGCGACCGCAACGAAAGCCCGATCCTCGATGCCCGGTGCCCAGCCGTGCGCATCCACCGTGGCACCCTCCCAGCCGTGCCGGTTGCACCAGTCCGCAGCCGCCTCGGCGTCCCCGAATCTCCCGGGGACGTCGGCATCGCCCGGATTCTCCGTCGCGGTCGAGACAACCACGAGGTTGAGGGCGCCACCGGGTGTCGCCGCGGCCCACAGGGCGGCGGCGCTCGCGTTGCGCAGGTCTCGCAGCTCCTCGAGGGCGTGACCGATTGCGGCAACAGCCGACCCGTCGATGTTCGGTTGTGGAGTCAGGCCAGACTGAGGCAAGGCCGATCCTCCTCGGTTCGTACCCGGAAGAAAGCGTCACTCGCGGTGCTGGAGACCCCACGAGCCAACGTCCGCGCGCCGATCGTGGACCGGCGGGGCTCGAACGTCAACCTCGTCCTCCAATTCCGTCCGATGGGTGTGCGCCGGACGTCAGGAGTGGTCCGTCCGCCGGGTGCGCCGAATCTCTGGTCGAGGCCGCGGTCTGGTGCCACGCCGCCGCTCAGAGGTCTTATGTCCCAATCCAGCCTGGCCCGGTATTTCGAGAATGATTTGAGGATTCCCTGCCACGCGCGGACCTAGAGTGGCACCTACGGGGGTCGCACCGTGGCAAAGACGCGCCCGCGTAATCGCAGCCGTCGAGTCAGGCAGGAAAGGAGGAGAGAGCGCTCAAACGTCGTCCGCGCGTTCGCTGACTGGGATCACCCCCCGCGAGCCGCGGCTTACGCCGAGGTCGCGAATCAGAACTATTCGGAAGGTGATCGACTTTCATCGGTCCTCGCACCGATCCCACCACACAGGGATATCGAGGGAGTTATAGCCAATGATGGAGAAAATGGTCGCGGAGATCTTCGGGACCGCGACGCTCATCCTGTTGGGCGACGGCGTTGTAGCAGGAGTGCTGCTGTCGAAGTCCAAGGCCCAGAACTCGGGCTGGATC
>JBEKVD010000002.1:0-92505 GCA_049514315.1 Candidatus Limnocylindrales bacterium
CTATCAACACCGACGTACCTGAAGGTTCCCGAGCTTACCGTCTACTTCTGGATCATCAAGCTGCTCTCGACGGCCATGGGTGAGTCCACCTCGGACTACCTGGTCTTTCAGATCAATCCGTATCTAGCCGTCGTTCTCGGCTGCCTTGGCCTGCTGGTCGCCCTGGCGATCCAGCTTTGGGTGCCTCGGTACATCGCCTGGGTCTACTGGCTGGCCGTCGTGATGGTGGCCGTGTTCGGCACCATGGCGGCAGACGTGCTGCATGTTGTCTTGGGCATCCCGTACGTAGTGACCACGGTCGCGCTCGCCCTATCGCTTTCGGTGATCTTCGTGGCCTGGTACTTGAGCGAGCGGACCCTCTCGATCCACAGCATCGACTCGCCTCGCCGAGAGCTCTTCTACTGGGCGACCGTGATGGCGACGTTCGCCCTCGGAACAGCCGCGGGCGACATGACCGCGGCGACCCTGGGCCTCGGTTATCTGCTGTCGGCCGTCTGCTTCGCCGTCGTGTTCGTCATCCCAGCTCTCGGCTATCGCCTGTTCGGCTGGGATGAGATCGCCTCGTTCTGGACCGCGTATGTCATCACAAGGCCATTAGGCGCCTCGGTCGCCGACTGGCTCGGAAAGCCCTTCCTTGGAGGGCTCGGCATCGGCGACGAAAAGGTCGCCGGCGTCCTGACCATCCTGATCGTCATTTTCGTCGCGTATCTTGCGATCAGCCGCAAGGACATCAAGGCCGATCGGCCACTGCGCGTGGCGCCAGACGCCATCGACGCGGCCTGACCTCCGGGAGGAAGAGACTGTCCTGCCCCGGGCCCGACACTGATCCTCCGTCGTGTCCGCGCGCCTCTCTCCGTCCGCGAACGCGTGTCGCAACAACCGGGGTACACTCGGGATCGCTCCCGGGACCGCGACAGCCGCCGGTCCAGGCCATTTAGGGCACGAGTGAGAGATGACACGCGAACGCACGAAACCGGAAGGCAGCGGCCCGGCTGAGTTGCCCGGGCTCGATGCCGGGCAGCTCTCCGGCTTGAACGACATGGACCCGGAGGCCTTCCGGGCGGCCGCCCATTCCGCGGTCGACATCATGGCCGACTACCTGGCGGGCGTTCGCGAGCGGCCGGTTCTGCCCGCGGTGGAGCCCGGTTCGCTGCGGCCGCTCTTCGCGGCCGCTCCGCCGGAGGCGCCCGAGCCGATGGCCGACATCCTGGCCGACTACCAGCGTCTCATCGAGCCGAACGTCACCCACTGGCAGCATCCGCGCTTCCTGGCCTACTTCGGCAGCACCGCCTCCGGCCCCGGGATCATCGGTGAGATGTTCACGGCCGTCCTCAACTCCAACGTGATGCTGTGGCGAACCAGCCCGGTCGGGACCGAGCTGGAGGGAGTGGTCGTCGACTGGCTGCGCGGGGCGATGGGCCTTCCGCCCGAGTTCGACGGCCTGATCACGGACACCGCCTCGACCTCCTCGCTGCTGGCCCTGGCCGCGGCACGCCAGGCCGCCGGGATCGAGGCCGCGGCCGACGGCCTGCCGGGGCGCCGGGACGTGCCCCAGCTTCGGGTCTACGCCTCGGACGAGGCGCATTCGTCCATCGAGAAGGCCTGCATGACGCTCGGCCTGGGCCGGGCCGGTATCAAGAGGATCCCCACCAACGAGCGATTCGAGCTGCGCATCGACGCGCTCGAGGAGGCGATCGCCGCGGATCTGGCGGCCGGGGTCCGTCCGATCGCTCTCGTCGGCACCATCGGCACCACGTCGACGACGTCCTCCGACCCGATCGGCGAGATGGCGAGGATCGCCCGCCGGGAAGGGCTGTGGCTGCACGTGGACGCCGCCTACGCCGGTGTCGTGGCCATCATCCCGGAGCTGCGCGGGTCGTTCGAAGGATGGGAGGACGCCGACTCGATCGTGACGAACCCCCACAAGTGGTGGTACGCACCGGTCGACGCGTCGCTCCTCCTGACGCGCCGGATGCCGGTGCTGCGGGACGCCTTCAGCCTGGTGCCGGAGTACCTGCGGACGCTCGATCGCGAGGGCCCGATCCGCGACTACAACGAGTACACGCCGACGCTGGGCCGGCGCATGAGGGCCCTCAAGCTGTGGATGCACGTTCGCTACTTCGGCCTCGAGGGTCTGCGCCGGCGCGTCTCGCACAACCTCGAGATGGCCGCCCGGCTGGCCGCCTGGATCGATGCGGACCCGGACTTCGAACGGCTGGCGCCCGTGCCCTTCTCGACGGTCTGCTTCAGGTTTCGCCCTGCCTCCGTGGCGGGTCGCGAGGACGAGCCCGAGGTCGCGGAGAGGCTGGACGAGCTGAACATCGCGCTGATGGACGCCATCAACCGGACGGGCCAGGTCTTCCTTTCGCACACCCGGCTCAACGGTCGCTTCGCGATCCGGGTTGCGATCTCCAACCTGCGGACCGAGGACCCGGACATGGAGCTCGTGTGGGGCCTCGTCAGGCGTGAGGCCGCCGCGCTTCAGGCGTCGATCTGAGGCTCAGCGACCGCCGGCACGGAGCCTGACCCGAGGGCCCGAGGGGGTACGATGAGGGCGTGGACCTTTCACCTGCCGAGCGCGTTGCGGCGGTAGTTGCCGCGGTCGCGACGCCCTGCGTTATCGTCGCCGTCGCCGTGCTCCTGTTCCTCAACCCGATCTGGGTCGGCTTCGACCAGGACCGCAGCGACGTCGCGGGGCTGACCGGGTACACGCCGGCGCAGGTGCGGGAGGTCACGGGCAGCATCCTGTCCGACCTGGTGTTCGGACCGCCGAACTTCAACGTGACCGCGAACGCAGCGCCGGTCCTCGACCTGCGCGAGCGGAGCCACATGGCCGACGTGAGAACGGTCCTGTTGGGCCTGGGCCTGGTGGCGTTGCTGGCGGCGGTCCTGCTGGCGGCCGTCGGCCTGGCGAGCCGCGGGCGGCGCTGGTTCTGGCGGGCCGCGGCAGCGGGGGCGCGGGTGCTCGCCTTCGGCGTGGTCGTGGTCGGCCTGGCGTTCGCCGTCTTCTTCGACCAGGCCTTTTCGATGTTCCACGAGATCTTCTTCGCCCCGGGCACCTACTCTTTCGACCCGCGCACCGAAAAGCTGGTGCAGCTGTTCCCCGACCAGTTCTGGTCCGAGACGAGCGTGGCCCTGGCCGCCACCGTCCTCGTGCTCGCTATCGTGGTGGCCGTGATTGGACGGCGTCTTGGTCGTGAGCTCGACGGGGTTCCCGGCGACCTCCCCGCGGCGGCCGCGCCGTGACCGGGTTGACCCTCGGCCGCGTCTTCGGGACCGAGGTGCGGGCGCACTGGACGTGGATCTTCGTGCTCGCATTCATTGCCGTCATCTTCGCCTCGGACCTGAGCGACGGCACGGCTGCGGCCTGGCCACCCGATGCGGCCTGGGGGACGTCGATCGGGTTGGCGGTCCTGGTGTTCGGCTCCGTCGCCGCCCATGAGCTCGCTCACGTGAAGGTGGGCCGGCGGAACGGCCAGCGCTACCCGGTCGTGGTGGTGCAGCTGCTCGGCGGCCCATACGTGATGGAAGTCCAGCCCAGGACGGCCGGCGAAGAGTTTCGGATCGCCCTGGCCGGCTCGGCACTGAGCCTCCTCCTGGCGGCCGCCTTCGGGCTGGTCGCGGCCGTCTTCATCCTGGGGCCGATCAACATGGATCAGGCGCCGTACTGGCTCCAGGGGGTCGCGTTCGTGACCTTCATGGTCGCGGTCTTCAATCTCGTCCTCGCCGCGATCAACCTGGTTCCGGGCTACCCGCTTGATGGAGCGCGCGTCCTCCACGCGCTGGTGTGGCGGCGGACGGGGCAGGAGTCCGTGGCGACGGCCGCGGCCATCCGAGTCGGGCGGTACGTCGCGTCGTTCCTCATCGGTTCCGGAGTGCTGGTGCTGGTCCTCGTGGACCCGGCCACGGGCCTGTTCCTCGTCGTGGCGGGCTGGCTCGTGATGGGCTCGAGCCGCGTCCTCGATCGCCGCAAAGAGCTCAAGGACCTCATCGCCGGCCTGCACGTCAGCGACGCGGAGGATGAGGACCCGGCTCGCGTGCCACCCCAATTGACGCTGGACGTCTTCGCGGGCGAGTACCTGGCGGATCGCCTTGGCGCGGCAGCTCTGGTGGAGCGGGGCTCGGAGCTGGTCGGGCTCATCGGGACCGCGCAGGTGAAGCGCATTCCCCGCCGCATCTGGCCCCGGACCCGCACCGAGCAAGCCATGGTCGCCATCGGCGACGTGCCCAGGCTGGACGGCGACGCCGACCTGTGGATCGGGCTCGAGGCGCTGGACCGCTCCGGCCTGGACGCGCTGCTCGTGACCGCGGCCGGGGCAGGTAGCGTCTTGATGACCCGCCGCGCCGCTGCCAAGCTTGTCCACGACAGGGCGGAGGCGCGGCAGCGGGAGCTCGTGGCGATGGGTCGGGTAAGAGGGGGTCGGTTCGGTGGCCGCTGACGAGGGCACGCGGGCCGAGCGGCGCCGGTCGAGCCATTTCGAGCGTACGAGGAGGCCGCGCATGGCAGAGACCACCGACCGACCCGTGGCCGCGCACAGGGCCACTGCCGAGGCGGAGGTCGAGATGGCGCAGGAAACCCTCAGCGCGATCGTCGATGGGTCGGTCGCGAAGGGGGATGTCCTGAGCGTGGCCGAGCTGGCCGGCGTGATCGGCGGCAAGCGGACCGCCGAGCTGATCCCGCTGGCCCATCCTGCGGCACTCACCCAGCTGGTGGTCAGTGCAACCCCGGATCGAGCCGCCGGCGCGGTGAGGATCCGGGCCGAAACCGCGGCCACGGGCCGGGCGGGCGTGGAGATGGAGGCCCTCACCGCCGCAGCGGTGGCCGCCCTGACGGTCTACGACATGATCCGCGACATCGACCCGGGTGCCGCCATCCGCACGGCCAGGCTTGTCGCGAGCTCGGGCGGAGACGCCGAGGAGTGGAGGCGGCCGGTCGGGCCGGCGGACTCTCCACGGCCGCCCAGGGGGGTCCGGGTCGCCGGACGGATAGCTCCGTCGAGTTCTCGCGGCGGGCCGCCGCACAGACCCCCACCCAGAGGCAGGTAGTTCGCCGTGTCGCCCGACGTGCTGTTGCCCCTGGTGGCTTTCTTCGCCCTGGCCGTCCTGGTGCTCCTGCTGCTGTGGCGGGTCCTTGTCGTCGGGGGAGAGCTGCGGCGAGATGCGCAGCAGGGGCGAGCGGCGGTCGACCTTGCCCGTCGGACCGACCTGTCGCTGGCCGAGCTGTCGGTCACGGTGGACGAGTTGCGCCGCGGCATGTCCGGGCCGGAGGCAAGCGAGGCCGGCCTGCGGGACTCGGCCGAAGCGCTCCGCCGCTATGCCGCCGAGGCCGAGGTCATCGACCACCAGGTGCCGCTTCCCAACCGCCGCGGGCTGGTGCCCGAGATCGAGCGTGCCCGGCGGGCCGTGGACCTGATCGAGCACGGCCGCCGGCTCATGGCCGACCCGGCCGCCGGTCGCCGCGCCGAGGGTGAGACTTCCGTCAAGCGCGGGTACCTCGATCTGCTCCACGCTCGAGAGGCGATCCGAGAAAGGGCGGACGAGATCGCCGCAGCGTCGGCAGCGCCGGCTCGTCGTTAGCACCGGCGCATCGGGATCGTCGAGCGGGCGGCCGGGGCGGCTGACGGCGACTTCAGGGCGGTCGGCGGGCGGTGCTATTCTCAGTCGAGGGTCTGATCGGGTTCCTGTGCGAGGAGGTCGGCCGGTGCGTTGTCCGAGGTGTGGCGAACGCGAGACGCGAGTCGTGGATTCGCGCGATCTGGACGAAGCGAGCATCCGGCGCCGTCGCGAATGCGAGACGTGCGGCGCGCGGTTCACGACCTACGAGCGCATCGAGGCACCGCGTCTGATCGTGGTCAAGCGGGACGGCTCGCGCGAGGAGTTCGACCGGGACAAGCTGGTGGCGGGCTTTCGCAAGGCCCTGACGCGGCGGCCCCTTCCGGAGGACGCCGCGGAACAGGCCGCCGATGCGATCGAGACCCAGCTGCGCGCCGGCGGGACCACCGAGGTCGAATCGTCGGAGATCGGCCGGATGGCGATGGACAGACTGCGGAGCCTCGATCAGATCGCTTACATCCGCTTCGCCAGCGTCTACCAGAGCTTCGAGGACATCGAGACCCTCAAACGCGAGGTCGACAACCTGTATGCCCAGCGGGAGAGCGGAGCCACGGTCAAGTGAGCGTCCTGTCCGACCACGACATCGCTGCAGCGCTCGCAGCGGGACGGGTCCGGTTTGATCCCTACGACGAAGCCGACCTGAAGCGCCAGTCGGAGCCGACGGCTTCGACCTGCTTCGAGGACTTCGACGGTCGCCGCCGCGGCGCGGTGGCAGGGGAGGACCGGGGCCGATGACCACGCTCAACGAAGCCGTCCACTGGTCGGCGGAGCTCGGCGGCGGGACGCGCATCGCCCTGATCCAGGCCGGCCGGTTCCGCTCCGATGCCGGGTCCCTGCTCGGCGTCGTGCCGCGGATGATGTGGGGTCGCCTGGTCGCGGACGAGATCGACGAGGATCACCGGTTGACTCAGGCCCTGAACTGCCTGCTCGTGGAGACGCCCTCGGGGCGCGTCCTGGTGGAGACCGGCATCGGCGACCGGATCGACGACAAGGGTCGCGCGATGCGCCGCTACGAGGGGCCGTGGATCCTGCCGGCCCTCGAGACCGCGGGCTTCGCGCCGGGCTCGATCGACGCGATCGCCGTCAGCCATCTCCACTTCGACCACGCCGGGGGAGTCCTCCGGGCCGACGGATCGCGGGCCTTTCCGAGGGCCAGGTTCGTGGCTCAACTGGCGGAGTGGGAGATCGCCCTCGGCGATAACCCGCGCCTCGTTGCCAGCTACGACCAGCCGGAGCTGCGCCTGGTCCGGGACCTGGGCCTGGAGACGGCCGCGGACGGGGAGGCCGAGCTGCTTCCCGGGGTGACGGTGATACCGACCGGCGGCCATTCCGGCGGGCATCAGGGTGTCGTGGTCCGCGGCCGCGATCGGACGGTCGGCTTCTTCGGCGACCTGTGCATGCGGCCGTGGAGCGCCAACCCGAGGTGGGTCACGGCCTTCGACGATTTCCCGCTCGACTCGGTTGCCATCAAGGCCCGGCTCTTCGCTCGGGCGGCCGACGAGAACTGGACGATCGTCCTCTCCCACGAACCGGTCCATCCGGTCGGCAGGCTGGTTCGCGACCGCGATCGCTTCACCTTCGAGCCGATCGTCTGAAGCCGCCTGGGCGCGCCTCGTCGCGACGGTACGAGCGCCCGACGCGGTAACATCCCGGCGAGCCCCCGTAGCTCAGTGGAATAGAGCGCCGCCGTCCTAAGGCGGGCGTCGTCGGTTCGAGTCCGGCCGGGGGCGCCAACCCTGCACGCGGGCCCGCCCCGGGAGCTGGAGCATGCCGATGCGCTTCCGAAGCGCCGCCCTCACCGTGACCGCCTTCGCCGTGGCCATGGCCTACGTCGAGGCGGCGGTCGTGGTCTACCTGCAGCGTGCGCTGACGATCACGCCGGACACACTTTTCCCTCTTCGCGGCTCCGACGTGGTGGGCAACCTGGCCGCGATCGAGGTGGGTCGCGAGATGGCCACGCTGGTGATGCTCGCCGCGATCGGATGCCTGCTCGGTCGGCGATGGGTCGATCGACTGGCCTGGACCGCCGTGGCCTTCGGGGTCTGGGACGTCTTCTACTACGCCTGGCTGTGGGTCTTCCTGGGCTGGCCGCACTCCCCGAACACGTGGGACGTCCTGTTCCTGATCCCCGTGCCGTGGGCGGGTCCGGTGTGGGCGCCGCTGGCGGTAAGCGCTTGCCTGATCGGATTCGGCCTTGCCGCCGCTCGACGGGCGAGCCTGGGGAGCCTGTCCGGGGTCAGTGCCCTTCACGCGGCGGGCGCCGTCGCCGGCGGCCTGCTCGTCGTGGTGAGCTTCGCGGCGAACGCGCCGTCGCTGATGGAGGGTGGCCTGCCGGGCTGGTTCCCCTGGCCGGTCTTCGTCGCCGGCATCGCCGTCGCCGGCTGGTCGGCCGCGGCTTCGCTGAGAGCCCGGCCCTGACGGCTCGGCCGGGACGAGCGGGCTCGGTCGGCGGTCAGGCTCGGCCGGCGGCCCGGGGCGGTATCGGTCGGTCGTGGCAGTCCCGGCATCGCCCCGAGATCGTGACGTGCGACAGGTCCACCTCGAAGCCGAGGTCGGCGGCGAGGGCGTCCACGATGGCGGCGCCCGGTCTCGGCCGTATCTCCCACGTCGAGCCGCAGGCCGTGCAGTGGAGGTGGCCGTGGACCTGGTCGGGCAGGACGTGGTACTCCTCGCGGCCGTCCGGGCCGTGGCCGTGCCTGACGAGCCCGAAATCCTCGAGCACGTCCAGCGTCCGATAGACCGTGGAGGGAGTCGTCGTCTGGTCTCGCTCACGACACCTGGCAATCAGCTCGGTCGCGGTGACGTGGCCCTTGCGCTCCCGCAGCACATCCACCAGCGTCCGGCGCTGAGGCGTCCAGCGGAGCCCGCTGGAGCGTAGCCGCGCGGCCACGCCATCCCACGGGCTCGATTCGGGCGATCCTGCGGCCTGGCTCGACCTGGCTTGTGTCACGGTCGGTCCTCCGTCCGGCGTCGATTGTGGCGCACCGGAACGCCCGCGTATACTCGTAGCTAGCGCAACCGATTGCAATAGCGCTTCGTATCGTCAGGTGGTACGCAGGAGGACTCGGTGCACATCCCGGATGGGTACCTTGCGCCCGCGGTGTCGATCGGCCTCGCCGTCGTCACCGTGCCCACCTGGGCGGTCGCGACCCAGAAGGTGAAGAAGGTCCTGAACAACCGGACCGTGCCGCTGCTGGCGATCTTCTCGGCGCTCAGCTTCACGATCATGATGTTCAACGTCCCCGTGCCCGGCGGGACCACCGCCCATGGAGTAGGAGGGACGCTGATTGCCGTCGTCCTTGGACCTTGGGCGGCCTGTATCGCCGTCAGTACCGCCCTGATCCTGCAGGCTCTCTTCTTCGGCGACGGCGGCGTGCTGGCCATCTTCGCCAACTGCCTGAATATGGCCATCATCCTGCCCTTCGTCGGCTATGGGACGTACCGGCTGCTGGCCGCCGGCTCGCCCATCCTGTCCACCCGGCGGGCGGTGGCGGCGGGAATCGGCTCCTACGTCGGCATCACCGTCGCGGCCTTCGCGGTCGGCGTGGAGCTGGGCATCGAGCCCATCTTCTTCTCGCAGAACGGTCACGCGCTGTACAGCCCGTACGGCCTGTCCGAGGCCATTCCGGCGATGGTCGCCGCGCATGCCTTCGGCGCGTCCATCGTGGAGGCGCTTATCACCGGGCTGGGAGTCGCGTACCTGCAGCGACGCCATCCCGAATACCTGACGAGCCTGAAGGGCATCTTCGCCCCGGGCGCATCCGCTGAGGGGGCGCCCGCGCAGCGGCCTCTCTGGCAGCTGGTGGTGGCTGCGGTCGGTGCGGCAGTCGTGGCCCTGGGGGCCATCGGGCTGGTCGAGGCCGGCGGCGATCCGGGTCGGATGTTCGGAGCCGACTGGTCGACCGTGAACTGGCCCTCGGTGGCGACGATGCTGGTCGTGACAGCGGTGATCGGCGCGATCCTGATACCCGCCACGTACCTGGCCATGCCACGTGGCGTCAAGCGCACCGGCACGACCTTCGTGGCCATCGCCGTGATCGCGCCGCTCGGCCTCATCGCGCCGGGAATCGCCTACGGCGAGGGCAACGCCGAGGACGTCAAGGCCGCCTTCGGCTACGTGCCCTCGGGGCTCCAGAGTCTTTCGGGCATCTTCAGCGCCCCGTTCGGCGGCTACAATGTGCCCCTGCCCTTTTTCTCGGATGCGAACGCGCCCCTCTGGCACGCCGCCATCGGCTATGAGAGCGCGGGGGTCATCGGCATCCTGGCCGTCGGCGGGGTCGTGTACATGGTAGCTCGGCTGCTGCACCGGAACGCCGGGGGAGAAGGGGCCGGGCGCGAGATGGCGGAAGGCGCTCGGCTGTGACCTCGACGACGGCGGTTCGGTCGGGCGATGGCCGCATCGGGTGGCTCGAGCAGACCCTGGGCGGAATAACGGCCAACATCGAGCACGCGATATTCACGGAGCAGCACGCCAGATCGGGTGGCTGGCTTCAGCGGCGCGATCCCAGGGCCAAGATGGTCGGCTCCCTGGTGGCGATCCTGGCGGCCAGCCTGACCAGCTCCGTAGCCGGGCTGGCGCTCCTCTACATGGCGACGCTTACCGCCGCCCGGGCCAGCCGGGTCCCGTTCGGCTTCTTCGTCAAGCGGGTGTGGCTGGGGATACCGTTCTTCGCCGGCATCGTCGTCCTGCCCGCCGTGTTCTTCGTCCCGGGCCCGCGGGTATTCGACCTGGCCCTCGGACCGGCCCACCTGGCCCCGTCGTGGAACGGGCTTGCCGGGGCGGTGCTCTTCGTGAGCCGGGTCGGAGTGTCGGTTTCGCTGGCAGTTCTGTTGGTCGTGACCACGCCGTGGGCAGACGTGCTCAAGAGCCTCAGGGCGCTCAAAGTGCCGCAGGTGTTCGTCCTCGTCCTGTCGATGACCTACCGCTACGTCTTCCTCTTCCTGCACACCACCAACGGCATCCTGCTGGCCCGCAAGAGTCGCGTGGTGGGCCGCACCAGCGGGGCCGAGCAGCGGCGCTGGATCACGGGCACCATGGGCAACCTGATGAGTCGGGCATTCAAGATGAGCAACGACGTTTACTCGGCGATGCTGGCCCGTGGTTTCAGCGGCGAGGTCCGCACCTACACGGCATACCGGATCGGCGTCACCGACTGTCTCGGGCTGGCGAGCGTGGCAGCGATCTCCGTCGCGGCCGTCTTCGCCGGGCGGATCCTGCCGTGACCGGGGCTGCCCTCGAGCGAGCGGTGACCGCCCCGGTGGCCCCGGCTGCGCCGTCCGTGGCGTCCCCGGCGGTCGTGCCGGCCGTGGCGGAACCGGCGGCCGTGTCGTCCGTGACGGACCCGGCGGTCGTGCCGGTCGTGCCGGGTGAGCCGCTCTACGTTCTTCGGGGCGTCGGCTACACGTACTCCGGCCGGCAGGTCGCCCTCGACGGAATCGACCTGGAGATCTGGCCGGGTGAGCGGGTGGCGCTGCTCGGCGCCAACGGGAGCGGCAAGTCCACCCTGTTGAAGCTGCTCGACGGCGTGGTCGGCCCAACGAGCGGCAGCATTCGCGCCCTCGGCAAGGACGTGGCGGCAGTGGCCGCCGGCGAGGACGGCTTTCGCTTCCACCGCGAGGTGGGGCTCGTCTTTCAGGACCCCGATATCCAGCTCTTCAGCGCCACGGTCCTCGATGACGTGGCCTTCGGGCCGCTCCAGCTTGGACTATCGAAGGAGGAGGTCCGAGACCGCTGCGACGAGGCGCTTGCGGCCATGGGGATCGTCCACCTCGCCGATCGAGCGCCGTTCGAGCTGTCCGGTGGCGAGAAGAAGCGGGCGGCGATCGCGTCCGTGCTGTCGCTCCGGCCGCAGGTCGTCCTGCTCGACGAGCCGACGGCGTCGCTCGACCCACGGACCAAGTGGGTTCTGGTCGACCTGATCCGGAGGCTCGGCGCGGCCGGCCGGACGCTGATCGTGGCCACGCACGAGCTCGACGTGGTCCCGCTGATCGCCGACAGGGCGGTCGTCCTCAACGAGCAGGGGCGGGTCGTGGCCGACGGTGAACCGGCCGCGGTGCTCGCCGACCGCGACCTTCTCATTCGGGCGAACCTGATCCACGAGCACCTCCACGAGCACGGCGGCACGACCCACTCGCATCTTCACGAGGCCTCCGATGGTCACCACGACGGGGTCGGTCGCGGGGCCTGATCGGCCCGCCTGCCGGCCGCGCCGGGGTAGGGCGGCGGCTCGACCTATACTCCGCTCACGCCAGAGTTGCATGGAGCGAGCTTGACGCCTTGGCTGACGGTTTCATGAGCTACCCGTACCCAGGGCAGGACGCCCCCGTCCACGGCAGGAGCCGGCGCCGTCGGCTGCTGGTCGTCGGCGCAGCCGTGGCGCTGGCGCTGGCGGTCGGCGTCGGCGCGGCGTGGCATCCATCGACCACTGCCGCCGCCAGGAACAGCGTGACGATACTCGGCGCCTCGGCCGCGTCTTTCGATCCGGCTGTCCAGGCGGATGCCGGCAGCGCCCAGATCGTGTCGCAGATCTTCGAGTCGCTGACGGCAATCGACACGTCTGGCCGCGTGCAGCCGGCCCTGGCCGCCAGCTGGGCGGCTCAGGATGGCGGGAAACAGGTCGTCTTCCACCTTCGACCGGGGCTCGTCTTCTCGGATGGGTCGGCGCTGACCGCCGCGGACGTGGTGTCGAGCTGGATGCGCGTGCTCGCGCCCGCCCAACCCAGCCAGCTGGCGTCTCTGCTTGATGATGTGGTCGGTGCCCAGGCCTACAGTGAGGGCTCCGGGACTGCCTCGGGGGTCGGCCTCAGGGCGGTCGATCCGACCGACGTCGAGGTTGACCTCGTCAACCCGGCCGCGGACTTCCCGGCCATCGCGTCGAGCCCGACGCTGGCGGTGGTGCCGCCCGGCCTCGACTCCGACTCGAGCTTGCTCGAACCGGGGTCGTTCGTGGGCAGCGGCGCGTACGTCCTGGCGGCGGTCACGTCCACCGAAACGACCTTGACCGCCAACTCCCACTACTGGGCCGGCACGCCGGCCATCACCACCGTTCACCTGCTCAGCAGCATCGGCGGGCAGAGCCCGGTGTCCGAGTTCCAGGCCGGCGACCTCGACTACACCCCGATCTCGCTCTACGACGCTTCCTGGATCGCCTACGACTCGACGCTCGGTCCCTCGCTGCGGATCGAACCGTCGCCGTCCGTCGAGTACTACGGCTTCGACACGACGAAGGCACCGTTCAACGACGTCCACGTTCGGCGGGCGTTCGAGATGGGCATCGACTGGCGTCGCATCGTCGCGCTGCTGTCGGACCCGCTAGAGGTTCCGGCCACGAGCATGGTGCCAATCGGCGTGCCGGGTCACAGCAGCACGGACTACGGTCCGAAGTTCGACCTGGCGACGGCCAGATCCGAGCTGGCGGCGGCCGGTTACCCCAACGGCGCCGGCTTTCCGAAGATCACGCTGGTTACCGCAGGCGCGAGCCTGGACGGAGCGATCATCCAGCAGCTTCACGACAACCTGGGCATCGACATCGACTACCAGATCGAGGATTGGGCGAGCTACAACGAGCGTCTCCTGACCGACCCGCCGGCGTTCTGGGAGATGGACTGGGTGGCGGACTACCCCGGCGCCAACGACTTCCTGGGTTTGCTGCTCGGATCCGGCAAGACCAACAACTTCGCACGCTGGAGCTCGACCGACTTCGACGCCGCGACCGCCGGGGCGCTGGCTGCCACCGACCCGGCGTCGATGCAGGCTGCATTCGACCGGGCCGAGTCGATCGTCCAGGACCAGGCGCCGGTCATCCCCGTTGACTACGGGTCGGGCTACTCCCTGGCAGCCAACGGCCTTCTCGGCGCCGTGCCCAACGGCCAGGGGCTGGTCCGGTACGCCGGCATGGCCTGGGCGGCGGGATCGTGAACACCACCCGACGATCCATCCCCCGCCGGGCCGCGGCGGCGATCCTCTGCGCCTCGTTCGGCCTCCTCGCGGTCGCCGGGCCGGCCGGTGCCGCGTCGGTCACCTTCGGAACACCGACGGCGACATCGACATTCGGCAAGGGCATTGTCTTCACCGAGGCGATAAGCGGGTCGAGCTTCAGCGAGGCCGACATCGTCCTGAGGCTGCCGGGTGATGTCGGACCCTCCGTAGTCCGGTTGAACAACTCGACCGCTTCGAGCCTGACCTACACCCTCGACACGTTGAGCGGCCAGCTCGAGCCCAACACCCAGGTCACAGCCTACTTCCAGATTCTCTTCTCGGACGGGTCGGCGCAGCAGGGCCCCGTCATCCACGTGACCTATCTGGACGACCGGTTCAAGTGGCAGACCCTGTCCGGCAAGCGCATCACGCTTCACTGGTATTCGGGCTCGGCCAGCTTCGCCCAGCAGGCTCTCACCCTGGGTGAGAACGGCATCGCGAAATCGGCCAGGTTCCTCGGCGTCACGGAGACGCAGCCGATCGACTTCTACGTCTACGCGGACCAGCAGTCGTTCTACGACGCGCTCGGTCCGGGTACCAGGGACAACGTCGGTGGCGAGGCCAACACGGTCACCCGGACGCTGTTCGCGCTGATCCCGCCCGACCAGGTTTCGTACGCGCAGACCGTGGTTCCGCATGAGCTCACGCACGTGGTCTTCGCCGACGGAACTGACAACCCGTACCACTCGCCTCCGCGCTGGCTGAACGAGGGCCTGGCCGTTTACCTGTCGCAGGGCTACGACAGCAGCGACCGCTCCCTGGTTTCGGCTGCAGCCAGCTCCAGGACGCTCATGCCGCTGACGGCTCTGACGGGCCTGTTTCCGACAACGGCCAACAGGTTCTACCTGGCCTACGCGGAGTCGGTCTCGGCCGTCGACTTCATGGTCCGCACCTACGGTCAGCCGGCCTTCGTGAAGCTGATCCAGACCTACAAGACCGGCGCGTCCGACGACGAAGCCTTCACTGCTGCCTTTGGAGTCGACACGGCGGCCATCGGCAAGGCCTGGCTGGCCGACAACGGCGTCACGGCCTCCCAGACGTTCGGTCCGCAACCGGCCCCGCCGGGGCCGGTTCCGCCCGGCTGGACGGGTTCGGGCGGGCAGTCGACCGCGACGGGCCAGCCCTCCGCCGGCGGGACGGCCGGGCCTTCCACGGGGCCTGGCCAGTCGGGCGGGCAGTCGACCGGCGACAACGACTCGACCGTGCTGTTGCTGTCCGGCCTGATTGCCGCCGCCGGCGTCGCCTTGATGGTCATCGCCTGGATCCTCTACAACCGACCCCAGCGGCGACCAATGCCTTGAGCGTGGCTCCAACCCGAGGTCTCGCCCGGAGGCCCGCTGGACGGTCGGGCTGCCGTCTACGGGCAGCCGCCCGAGACCCGCGACGCGTCTCCGCGGCTCTGCTAGATTGGGCCTCCGTCATGGATGACGCGATCGCATCCTTCCAGCTCGAGTTGTAGCAGTGCCATCCGGCCCGCCTGAAGTCGTCGAGTTCCGCCTCGGCGACGTCGTCCGTTTGCGACGACCCCACCCGTGCGGAAGCCAGGAGTGGCTCATCGACCGGCTCGGGGCCGACATCGGGCTGCGCTGCCGGAGCTGCGCCAGGCACGTGATGCTCGACCGCCGCGTGGTGGAGCGACGACTGACCGCCTTCGTGGCGCGAGGCGATCTGGCCATCAGCAGGGCCGCCGCGCCGCACCCTCGCGATGGCGGCGCTCCCGAGTCCGGCCGTACGAGATGAACGTGACCATCTCCTCGAGACGGGGCCGGCCGAAGGACGGCCCGCGGTCTCAGCGGCCGCGGAAGCAGCCGGACGACGTCGGCGGCATGACCGTCCTTCGGAATCGGCCGTTCCTGCTCCTCTGGCTGGCCCAGCTGTCGACCCAGGTGGGCGGCAACATGGTCATCTACGGCCTCACGATCATCATCAACGCCTCGTACGGGAGCAGCGCCGTCAGTGCGCTTCTGTTGAGCTTCCTCGTCCCGGCCATCGTCTTCTCGGCCATGGCGGGCGTCTTCGTCGACCGGGTCGACAAGCGCCACATGCTGCTGGTTACGAACATCCTGCGAGGCCTCGCCTTCCTGGCGATCGTCTTCATGGGCAACAACCTCCTGATGCTCTACCTGCTGATGGTCCTGGTCTCGACCGTCACGACCTTCTTCGGCCCGGCCGAAGCCTCGATGATCCCGTTCCTGGTCCCAAAGCAGCAGCTGCTGGCAGCAAACGGGCTCTTCACCTTGACGATGAACGTGGCGTTCGCCCTGGGGTTCGCGCTCCTGGGCCCGTTCGTGGTGGCCCTGGCCAGCGCTCAGCTGCTGATAGTCATCGTGGCGGCGCTCTATTTCGTTGCCGCAGTCCTGTGCTGGACCCTGCCGTCGTCGCCGCCGACGGGCTCGGGCTCGGTCACCGCCGGTCAGACCGTCGCCGATGCCGAACGCGCCGTGGAGACGCTGGTCGGCCAGTTCGTCGAAGGGATCACCTACATCCGCGAGCACCACAACGTCGGCTGGTCGCTCTCTTACCTGGCCATCACCGGGGCGCTGGTCGGAGTCCTGGGCGTGCTTGGACCGGGATTCGCCAAGACGACGCTGGCCCTGGGCGAGAAGGACTTCGGGCTCATCGTCCTACCGCTCGGGCTTGGCGTCGTCATGGGCATCCTCCTGCTCAATTCCTACGGTCGCTATCTGCCTCGCCGGCGCACGATCGAGACCGGGATCATCGGCATCGGAGTCCTGCTGGTGCTGCTCGCCGGTGCCGCGCCGATCTCGGACTTCCTGAGGGCCGGGGCCTCGTCCTCGGGCCTGGCCGATGCCAGCCGGGTGGTGTCGCTCCTGTCGCTGGTCATGGGGATCGCGTTCCTGATCGGGGCCAACTACGCGATCGTGGCCATCTCGGCTCAGACGCAGCTCCAGGAGGAGCTTCCGGAGGATGTCCGCGGCCGCGTCTTCGGCGTCCTCAACATGCTCGTGTCTATCACCAGCCTTGCCCCGATCATGATCGTAGGGCCGGTGGCGGACGTCGTCGGCCGCGATCCCGTCATCCTGGTCGTGGGCGTCATCGTCGGCATGTGGGGAACCGCCAGCGCCGTGAGCCGCCGCTCGCGCGCGTCCGGCGCCGCCCGCGCCCCATCGACGCCCAGCGGCGCGCCGGTGGATCCGATGACCGTCGCGACCTCCCCGAGCGACCTCGGTATCCCGGCAGCACCGGCACCGGCTCCTCATGGAGCTGCCAGGGGCCCGAAGTCGGGCGGACGTGGGAGCGAACGAGCGGTCGAGGATGGTAAGGCACCGTGATGGTCGCCGCCGAGCCGGCCGCTTCCGGCGGCTCGGGCGCGCCTGGCGCTTCGGACGCAGCGGGCACCTCCGGCGCGGTTGACTCAACGGGCACGTCCGGCCCAGCGGGAGCAGCCGCCGCTTCTGGCGCGGCTGGCGAAGGGGCCGTTTCTGGCGCGGCTGGGGGCCTGGCCGCTGGCGGCCCTGTGGCGGAGCAGTCCGTCACGACCCGTGTCTGGCGCGCTGCGGCTCTCGCGACGCTGGCCGGCGGGCTCGGGATCGGCGTGATGTCCGGGCATCGGCGGCTCGGCCGGGCCGTTCCGCTGGCGACGGCCGGAATCGCGCTCGGTTGCGCGGTCCCCCTCGTGCTTGGTTCGCGCCACCCGCCGATCTCACCAGAGGAGGCAGGGGCCGCGCTGGCCAGGTGCGAGCGCAGGCCGACGTTCAGCGTGGTCGTTGGGGCCCGTGACGAGGCTGCCGTCCTGCCGCAGCTCGTTTCCGACCTGAGCCGGCAGGACTATCGAGCGGCAAACGGCACGCCAATGTTCGAGCTGATCGTGGTCGACGATCGGTCGACCGACGGGACGGCTGAGTCGGTTATCGCGGCCGCAGCCGAGCACGGGATCTCGGCGATCACGCGCGTGATCCGGCGCCGCGGCGACGGTCTCCCGGACGGCAAGGGAGCCGCCTTGACGGCCGTTCAGCCGGAGATTTGCGGCGGCGACGTGGTCCTCGTGCTTGACGCAGACGCCCGACTGGATCCTGCGCTCCTGCGTCGCGCGGCAGGCTACTTTGCGGCCGGCGCGAACGCCGTCACAGCCCGGCGCCGCATCCTCGACGCGGAGAGCAGCTGGCTGGCCGGTGCCCAGGCCGACGAACAAACGTTCGATGGCGAGGTCAACCGCGGGCGTTGGGCCTTCGGTGGCTGCTCGGAGTTCCGGGGAAACGGGATCATGCTCCGACGCGAGCTGCTGGCAGCGGCGGGGGGCTGGCGGGCGGCGGCGCTGACCGAGGACATTGACCTGTCCAGCCGGATCGCGGCGGGAGCGGGGGAGCGGGTCGCCTGGGCTCTCGACGCCGAGGTATGGGAAGAGCCGGTTCGTTCGATCGAGCGGCTCTGGCGACAGCGGTTGCGATGGGCAGAGGGGGCGTTCAGGCGGGCCTTCGAGCAGGGCCCGGCCGTGGTGACGAGCCCGAAGCTGTCCGCCCGAGCGCGCGTGGATTTCGTCACCTACGTCGGCCAGCTCGCAATGCCGCCGATCATCCTGGGGGCCGTGGCCGCGTCGATCGCCACGCGCCGGGGGCGTGGCGTGCTGTCCCTGCTGGCCGGGTACTTCGGCTTCACGGCGCTGATCGGATGGGATTCGTTGCGCTGGCAGCGACGGCCCGACCGGCGACCGCTTGGCGCCCGCGAAAGGCTGGGTCGCGCTCTCAGGGTCTCGCTCTTCAACGGCCTGTGGCTCCTCGTGGTGCCGCGAGCGCTGCTGGACATGACCCGCCGCCGGGGCCCGCTGCGATACGTGAAGATGGAGCACGGCGGGGCAGGGGAGCCTGCCGTTTCCGCGGGTCTCTGAGGACCGGAAGCTCTCAGGGACGAACGCGGGTCTCACTCCCGGCGGTTCCCGACTCGCGCATAAGTCGACGATAAGCGCGCCCTCCTATCTTCGGGCTGTGGTTTCGGCTGCCGTGGAAATGGGACTCGTGGTCGGCCGAAGTTCAGAGCGAGGCCGCCCCGGGCGGCCGCCAACGGAAGGTAGGCAATCCAACCGGGTAGCTGGACGTCCGATCCCAGTGGCCGGGGACCACCCGCCAGGCCCCTGCTGAAATCGCCCAAGGCCCGCCGCAATCAAGCTCCGCCCGCCTCGATCGATGTCAGGCGAAACGAGCGGCGACTTTGCTCGTTTCCAGTAGAGGAGGAGTCCCGTGATTTCATATGTGGCCCGCGGCATCCGCGCGTTCGTGTGCGCGGTGACGCTTGCGGGCGTCATGGCATCGCCCGCAATCGCTGAGGCGTCGGTGAGCGCGCAGGCAGATCCAGCCGATGCTCCGCTCACACCCGCCCAGGAGCAAGCCCGCCTCGAAAAGCTCGCCGTTGCCCTCAAGGAAGAGATTGGTTCGACCTCAGCCGCGGGCAGAGTTCAAGCGGCGGCTTCCTGCCCATTCTCGGACACGACCCTGCCGGTCCCGACCCAATCTTGGGCTGGAGCCGCCACTCTGGGCCTGAGTCCTGCATCGGGGTGCCCCGGCCACTGGGGGTACGTTGCGACGTATCCAAGGCGGCAGGAGCAACCGTACTTCTGCGGCGTGGCGACGGTGCAGGTCGTTGCCAACTACGTGTGGCGAGTCGGCGCTGCGGCCAACAAGTGGACGCAGACCCAGATCGTCGCCTGGACCAGGACGAACGGCAGCGGCACGTCGGGTAGCTATGAGAGCTACGGACTGAACAAGGCGACGGCCGGGAGTCCTTACGTGCCCCCCAACTGGACCTACCGCAACGCCTACTTGTCGGAGCTCGCCAACGGCGGATCGTCGTGGCACGCCTTGCTGCGCACGGATATCAGCACCTACAGCATGCCTCAAGTCGTGAGTGTCGCGCCCAAGGACCCTAACTTCGGCTACTTCCTGCATTCGTGGAGCGACACGAGGATCAAGGCCCAGTACGCCGGCCACTACATCGTTCTGTTCGGCTGGGATGGGGTCTGGGACGGAACCCGAGGCCCGATCGTCCAGTACGACGACAGCGCTGTCGGGCCGAGCGGGACCGCCGACTCCGATCCCGCCTACGACATGTGGCAGATGATCCAGAAGACGAATGTGAACAAGAGCGGGATCTACATAGGCTGGTGAGAACGTGAGAGTGGGACTGGTCGCGCTACTCCTGACCGCGATTGTCGCGGGGTGCTCGTCGGCTTCCGGTCCCAGCTCAGCTGCTTCGGTCGGGAGGCCGAGCCCTTCGGAATCCCGACCGACAGTCGGGCCCGCGTCCCTGGCCGGCCCGTCGGGGGCCTTCGACATCAACCTCATTCCCCAGGATTGGACCACGCCGATGCTCGATGCCTCGACCGACGGCACCGAGCTGATCTGGTCGAAAGGCGGCGATACGGCCCGGGGAGCGCCGGACCTGTACTCCTACGTCCCGGGAGCCGGCGCCCCGACCCTCGTGTACCGGGACCCGGACCGGACCGCGCAGCTGATGCCCATCGCCGTTCACGGCGGCAGGTACGCATTCGAGGAGACCGTCTTCCACTCGGACGGCAGCGGCGACTGGCGGCTGTGGTACGTTGCCGGTGCGGGACGGAAGCCCTTGCTGCTCGACTCGAGCCTGAGCGATCCGATGGACCTTCCTGCGCCGGCGGTGTGGCTTGCCCTGACCAACGAACGGTTGATCTGGAATGCCGTCCACGAATCCTCATCGGGCCCTCGTTACTACCTGCGCAGCTACGAGTTTGAGACTGGCCTGACACGCAACCTGGTAGAGGCCGACGCGGAGCGAACCGAGTTCTGGTTCCCGAACGCCGACGACCGTGGCAGGCTCGTCTACGCCACGGTCGAGTACTCGAACGGAAACGCCTCGACCGCCGGCGCGTCCTTCCACGTCTACTACGCTGAGATCGGCGACGGCCCATTGGAGCCTCGCCGGCTCGACACGGACGGGACGTCCACCGAGCCGGTCTTGAGCGGCGATTCGGTGATCTGGAAGAGCGTCACCTCGAACGCCGTATGGAACTCCGGCGACCTGAGTCGCCATTCGCTCTTGTCGGGGAGCGGCTCGCCGGTCGCCTTCGATCAGCAGCCCGGGGTTGACTATGAAACGGCGGGAAACCGCTTTGTGGCCGCCTGGCTGGACGATGACACCATCTTCGAAATCTACGACCTGCAAACGGACAGGCCGCTCCTGATCGAGAAACATCAGCCGACCTCACCCCACGGCGTCGTCCGGCCCGTCGCCGCCGGGAACCTGCTGCTGTTCATCCGCGTGGACAACGAGCCCGGCGCGAACCTGCAGCTCTGCTGGATGCGTCTGCCGCCCCCGGATTGAACGTCGCGCTTGATCGAACTCGTGGTTCCTGTGGCCCCAGCGATCGGCTTCGGGCGGTGGCTATTTCTCAGACTCGTCGGTCGCCCGCCTGGCCGTTCGCCACCGGATCTTGGGCGCGACGAGGTTGTTCTGGAGCAGGGGCGGGAAGACGCCGACTGCCCTTCGACGGTCGCCCTTTCGACGATCCTGGACGCACGGGCCTTTACGGCCTGGGGCAGCGACGTTCAACCGGCCCGGCGGTTCGACCCGTCGCTCCGACACCCGCCGATCATCATGGAGCGGTACCCCGCACCTCGGGCAGCGGCGCTCATCGGCGAACAGTCGATCCAGCGGGGCCGTCGCAAACAAGCCCGCACCGCAGCGGAAACATGCGAGTCGTGCCATGAGGCGTTGCCTTACGCCTTGCCGGGTAGCATTGGATTCGTCCCTCGAAATCGTCCCGGACTGCCGCCTGCCAGCAACACGCCGGATTGACCGCGACTCCGCCAGTCTACGCCGGGATCGTCCGTGGATCGCGGCGGTGCGGGCGACTCCTTCGGCGAAGTCCGAACTGCCGCCCGCCGATGAGCTCGGCAGGACCATTCCCTGGCTGCCGCACCGGGCCGATCCTAGGCGGGCAGGTCGACCCGGGCGGGTGTAACTCCAGGCGGCTGGATGAGCGTCGCCATCGCGAAAACACCGACCTGACCGGACGTAGCCAACTGCCAGGGTTGGCCACGCCCCGGCCGATTCCATCCGCCCGCCTGTGCTACGATGCGCGCCGCTCGGGCGGTTAGCTCAGTTGGTTAGAGCGCATGCTTGACATGCATGAGGTCAGAGGTTCAAGTCCTCTACCGCCCACCAGTTCGGGGTCGCCATGAGGCGGCTCGGCCAATTCCATACTGAAAGCGACGAGCGGGACAAGCCGCGTCGAGAGGATCTCAGAGAGCCGCCGCCATGCCGGTCGTGGGTGGAAGTGGCGGCGATCCATCCGGCGACGACACCACCCGCGAGCGACCGGTCAACAGGTCCGGGATCCGCCCGTTAGAGCGGGAATGAGCGCGCGGCGCCCTCGGCAGTCTAGCTGAGGCCGACGCGAAGGCGGGTGGAACCGCGAGAGTCGCCTCTCGTCCTGTCGGACGGGAGGCTTCGCGATTCTCCAAGGGACCGCGTGGCCCGCGGCGAGACGCCGCACGCGGCAAAGCGGCGATATGGCGACACTGGAGACGAAATGAGCGACGACAAGGGCAGCCAGATACCGGCATCGGCAGCACCCGCCGTCACGGGCGGGGCCGGCGACGAAGGAGAGTACTTCGAGGCCGTGGTCCGCGGCTCGGCAGAGGAGCTGCTCGACGCCGGCGCGCACACCGAGATCGACGCCATGCGCCACTCCGCGGCCCACGTGATGGCGGAAGCGGTACTGGGCATCTTCCCGGAGGCGCAGCTGGGCATAGGTCCGTCGATCGAGGACGGCTTCTACTACGACTTCCTGCTGCCACGCCCCCTGACCCCCGACGATCTCGCCGCCATCGAAGCCGGAATGAGCGCCTCGATCGCCGCAGACCACGCCTTCATCCGCAAGGAATTCGCGTTCGACCAGGGCCGCGCCTTCTTCGAGTCACGGCGGCAGCCGTTCAAGGTGGAGATCCTGGACGACCTGGCCGCCCGCGCGAAGGAGAGCGGGTCGCCTCTACCTCCAACGTCCACCTACGAGCACGGCAGCTTCATCGACCTGTGCAAGGGTCCGCACGTGGCCAGCACCGGCAAGATCGGGCCGTTCAAGCTGATGACCGTCGCCGGTGCCTACTGGCGCGGATCCGAGAAGCGGCCGATGCTGCAGCGGATCTACGGCACCGTCTGGCCCAGCCAGGAAGAGCTGGACGCCTACCTGCACAGACGCGAGGAGGCGAAACGGCGCGATCACCGCCGTCTGGGCGTACAGCTCGATCTCTACAGCTTCCACGACGTTTCGCCCGGAGCCGCGTTCTGGCACCCCAAGGGCTGGACGCTCTACCGGACGCTCGAGAACGCCATGCGCGAGCAGCAGGCTGGCCGCGGCTACCAGGAGATCTACACGCCGCCGATGGTGGCCAGGAAATTGTGGGAACAGTCGGGTCACTGGGATCTCTATCGCGAGCACATGTTCCTCATCGAGGCAGAGGAGCAGACATTCAGCCTCAAGCCCATGAACTGCCCGGAGAGCACGTACATCTACAAGAGCCGCACTCGCTCGTACCGCGATCTGCCGCTGCGCCTGTCCGAGTACGGCAAGCTTCACCGTAACGAGCTGTCCGGCGCGCTGTCCGGACTGACACGCGTCCGCCACTTCGTGACGGATGACGCCCATATCTACGTCAGGCCGGACCAGATCGGCTCGGAGATCGAGGGCCTCCTGGGCGAGGTCCGCACGTCCTACGCGTGGTTCGGGCTGGAGCCGAACTTCACGTTCGGCACGCGCCCCGCGAAGGCGTTGGGCGATCCCGCGTTGTGGGACCGCGCCGAGAAGCTCATGCGGGAGGCGCTCGAAAGTTCGGGCATGCGCTACCGCACGAAGGAAGGCGACGGGGCCTTCTACGCCCCGAAGATCGACATCCAGGTCGAGGACGCCCTCGGGCGCGAGTGGCAGACCGCCACGATCCAGGTCGACCTGGTGATGCTGCCCGAGCGCTTCGACCTCACCTACGTCGACGAGAACGGCGAGCACGTTCGGCCGGTGGCTATTCACCGTGCCATCTACGGATCCCTGGAGCGCTTCATCGGCGTCCTTGTCGAGCACTTCGCCGGGGCCTTCCCGGTCTGGTGCGCGCCCGTGCAGGCCGTCGTGATCCCCATCGCCGACCGGCATGTGGGCGCCGCGAACGAGCTGGCCGGCCTGCTGGGCGCGCGCAAGCTTCGGGTGGAGGTCGACGACTCCGACTCGCGCATGCAGAACAAGATCAGGCTGGCGCAGGAGCAGAAGATCCCGTACATGCTGGTCCTGGGCGATCGTGAGGTCGAGGCCAGGACGGTGGCTATCCGAAACCGAGCCGGCGAACAGGAGAACGGCGTCAGCTGGTCGGCCTTTGTCGATCGACTGGCCGAGGAGACGTCTGCACGCCGGCCCTGAGCCGGCCGCCCGGTCAGCGGACTTCGTACAGCTCCCAGCCGGCCGGAGTGGGGTTCGCGACCCACATCTCCCAGCCGGCGTTGTTGTTGGGCAATGCCGTCCACTGCACCAGGATCAGGACCGCGTTCTGGGTGTCGATCGCACTGGCGAAGGGCTGGCCGGCCAGCCAGTCGGTCAGGGACATGTAGTCCTTCGGGTTGGCCGTCAGCGTGTAGCCTTCCTTCGCGGTCGGCTGGAAGCCCGCTTCGGCTATGGTGAAGGCGGCGAGCGTCTGCCAGCTGGACTGCATGGCCGGGCTGAGCATGGCCCAGGCCGACGCGTAATCCCCGACGATCTGATGATCCAGGTATGCTTTCATGAACGCCAGCGCGCCCGGGACGCCCGTCGGGAAGGGCGTCGGAGTGGGCGCAGGCGTCAGCGTCGGAGTTAGGCCTGGGGTCGAGGTGGGAGCCGGCGGAGCGTCGGCTACTGGAGATGGTGTCAGCGAAGGAACTGGTGTCGGAGTTACAGCTGGCGTCGGGGTTGCGGCAGGAGTGACCGGTGGGGTCCCCGTTGATGGGGCCGTGGGCGTCGCGGTCCCACCCGTGCAAGAGGCCAAGAAGATCGCGGCCACCACCACGGACACCATGGATCGTCGCATCGTTTCTGCCTCCCACAGCCGCGGACGTCGGATAATGCTGCCACATCCGGACCCGTCTCGCGAATGCGGCGTCCCGGCTCATCGAACCGTTTGCTGCCCCCGAAATGCCTGTGCTATAGTCCCGCGGGCGACCGCCCGGTGCAGTCGTGCGCCGGGTTGGGCCGCTCGTCTGCTTTCGGGCCTACCTCAGCCCGGAGGCCGGCAACCGGAACATGCCTAGAAGGGGTTCGCCATCAGCCGAGACCTGCGCATCAACCAGATGATCCGTGTCTACGAAGTTCGGGTCGTCGACGAGGACGGTAGCCAGCTCGGTGTCTTGCGAACGGCAGATGCCTTGCGGCTTGCGCAGGAGCGAGGCCTCGACCTCGTGGAGGTCGCACCGCTGGCCAGTCCACCGGTGGCAAGGCTCCTCGACTTCGGCCAGTACAAGTACGAACTGACCAAGCGTGAGAAGGAAGCCAAGAGAAGACAGCGTTCCATCACTTTCAAGGAAGTTCGTCTCAAGCCGAAGATCGGTGTGGGCGACTTCGACACGAAGGTCAGGCGGGCCATCGAGTTCCTGGAAGAAGGCGATCGGGTCAAGATCGCCGTTCAGTTCCGGGGTCGCGAGTTGACCCACCCGCAGATCGGGCGCGACCTGCTGGACAAGTTCGCGGAACAGATCAAGGAACACGGCGTGGTGGATCGGCCTCCACTGCTCGAGGGCAAGTCGATGCACATCAGCGTCGCCTCGACCCACAAGCCGAAGGTGCACGAACCAACTCCGTCGGCCAGGGCTCATGCCCATGCCACGGATGAGGCGATCGCACCGGCGGGCGCCGCGCAAGAAGCGAAGAAAGAGATGCCGCCGGCTCGGCCGGCAAGGCCGAGACCCGAGCCGGACACCGGCCCGGCGTCGACTGGAGTGTGAGACCGTGCCGAAGATCAAGAGCCACAAGGGGACCCAGAAGCGGATCGGGGTCACCGGTGCCGGGAAGGCTGTCCGTGTCAAGTCCTGGCGCGGTCACCACCTCGAGCTGAAGTCGTCGCGCCGCACGCGGCGTTACGACGGCAAGGCGATCGTGACGGGGGAGTCGCTCAATCAGATCCGCCGGCTGTTGCCGTACCTGGGAGTCTGATCCTCGATGGCACGCGTCAAGCGGGGCGTAACCGCCCATCATCGCCACAAGAAGCTTCTGAATGAGGCTGAGGGCCGCACGGGGACGAACTCGCGGCTCATCAGGCGAGCCCATGAATCTGCCCTGCACGCTCTTGCCTACGCGACGAGAGACCGAAAGCAGCGCAAGCGCCAGATGCGCGAGCTCTGGATCATCAGGATCAACGCGGCGGCCCGTCAGAACGGAATCAGCTACGGCAGGCTGATCGCCGGCCTCAAAGCTGCCAGGATCGAGCTCGATCGCAAGATCCTGGCCGATATCGCCGTGCGCGATCAGGCGGCCTTCGCGCAGATTGTCGCCGCCGCGACCGGGGCGTAGGAACAAGGCCGGCCGGAGACGGCCGGGGCAATCTCCCAGATCAGGCCACGACGGAGATAGGGCGAGGACAGATTCACCAGGGAGGGTCGGGCCCAGACTGAAAGCCCACCCGGGATCGATCTCGCCGTTTTCGCTCCCGAGCCGCTCGCCGAAGCCCAGATGACCGCGTCGGGGTGGGTAGGCAAGCCGGTCGGCCCCCGATAGCGGGCTTTGGGTCATCGCCCGGCGATGACTCTGAGTGCCCTGCCGGCAACGGGCCAGTCGCCCGGGCCACGCAGGGAAGCGGGGTGGTACCGCGAGCCCTCGACTCGTCCCCGTCCGTGAGGATGGCGCAGCGTCCGGAACCGGACGCACTGAGTCGAGGGTTCTGGATTCTCCCCACCGGCGATGTCACCATTCTCGCAGGCGGCAGCGCCAGCGGGCCGGAACCGCAACGAATTGAGGATCGGCAGCGTGGACTTCGAAACCCTGAGGGCAGACCTGAAGAGCCTGCAAGAGCTGGCCCTGAAGGAGATCACAGCGGCGCCGGATCCGGCGGCGCTCGAGGCGCTCCAGATCCAGTACCTCGGCAAGAAGGGCGATCTGACGGCGGTGCTGCGGGGCATCGGAGCCCTGTCGGCGGCGGATCGACCGCGTGTCGGGGCCGTTGCCAACGAAGTGGGCGAGGCCGTCAAGCGTGCGCTGGCGGTTCGGGGATCCGAGCTCGACGCTCAGGTCCAGGCCCTTCGGCTCGCCACGGAAACGGTGGACGTTACCCTGCCCGGGCGACCGCCCGCCCGTGGTGCGCTGCACCCGATTCCGGAGACGATCGAAGCCATAGCCGAGGTCTTCGGCCAGTTCGGTTTCGTGATCTACGAAGGGCCCGAGATCGAGGACGACATCACCAACTTCCAGATGCTCAACATGCCTCCCGACCACCCGGCCCGCGACCTCTGGGACACGCTGTACGTCGACATCCCCGGGCGTCTGCTCCGGACTCACACGAGCCCCGGCCAGATCCGCGTGATGGAATCGACGCGTCCACCGATCCGGGCTTTGCTGCCCGGTCGGTGCTTCCGCTACGAGGCGGTGGACGCCAGCCACGGCTTCGAGTTCTTCCAGGTCGAGGGCCTGATGGTGGACGAGGGAACCTCCATGGCGGACCTCAAGGGCCTGCTCGACGAGTTTGCTCATGCGCTGTTCGGTCCGCGCAGGACAAGGTTCCGACCGGGCTATTACCCCTTCACCGAACCTTCCGTCGCCTTCGACGTGGAATGTGTGGTCTGCGGCGGAGCCGGCTGTCCGGCCTGCTCGAAGTCCGGCTGGATGACGATCCTCGGAGCCGGCATGGTCCACCCCGTCGTTCTGCAGTACGGCGGCATCGACCCGGAGCGCTACGGGGGCTTCGCTTTCGGCATGGGCGTGGAGCGAATATCGAACCTTCGCCACGCCGTGCCCGACCTGCGCTACTACCTGGAGAACGACCTGCGGTTCCTGGAGCAGTTCCGATGAGAGTTCCCCTGAACTGGCTCCGCGAGTACGTCGATCTCCAGCTCACGTCCGAACAGCTGGCCGAGCGCCTCACCCTCCTCGGGATGGAGGTGAAGGGGCAGGAGCAGTGGGGCTCCGACTGGCGCTCCGTGGTCGTCGGCGAATTGCTGACGGTTCAGAAGCACCCCTATGCCGACCGGCTCCACCTGACGACAGTGTCGATCGGCGCAGGTGAGCCGCTCCACATCGTGTGCGGGGCGAACAACATCGCGCCGGGCCAGCGGGTGCCGGTCGCCCTGCCGGGAGCCGTCCTGCCCGGTGACCGTCGCATCGAGCGGACCGAGAAGATGGGCGTCGCGTCCGAGGGCATGCTGTGCTCGGGCGACGAACTTCACATCACCAGCGATGCCGAGGGGATCCTGATCCTGCCGCCGGCGTCGCCGCTCGGGCGCCAGCTCTCCGATATCTACGGCGATGTCGTGCTTGACGTGGACGTCAAGCCGAACCGGGGCGATGCTCTATGCCTGATCGGCCTGGCCAGGGAAGTAGCCGCGGCCACGGGCGCGACGGTTCGCTGGCCGGAGATTGCCGTCGATGAGACCGGCGGGTCCGTCGGCGACCACCTCAAGGTCGATGTCCGGGACCCCGATCTCTGCACCCGCTTCGTCGGGCGCTGGATCAGCGGGGTCAGAATCGGGCCCTCGCCGGACTGGGTGCAGATGCGGCTGCAGGCGGCCGGCATGCGACCGGTCAGCAATGTCGTCGATGCGTCGAACTACGTAATGCTCGAGCTGGGCAAGCCGACCCACACCTTCGACGGGGCCGCCGTCCACGACGGTGCGATCATCGTTCGGCGCGCGATCTCCGGGGAGCGGCTCGAAACCCTCGATCACGTGGTCCGCGAGCTGACCCCCGACACGCTCGTGATCGCCGACCCAGAGGGGCCCATCGCCATCGCGGGCGTGATGGGCGGAGCCGACAGCGAGATCGCCGAGTCGACGACCGAGATCGCCATCGAGTCGGCAATCTTCGATCCGGTCAGCATCCGGCGAACGGGCCACCGGTACGGCCTTCGCTCCGAGGCGAGCCTGCGCTTCGAGAAGGGCCAGGAGTCGCGGCTGGCCCGCGTCGGCGCCGACCGGGTGGCGCAGCTCACGCTGGCCTGGTCGGGCGGCTCGTGCGCCCGCGGCATCATCGACACTGCTCCGCACGAGCCGGAACCCGCGCAGCTCGCGTTCCGGCCTGCCCGCGTGGGCAAGCTGCTCGGCGCCGCTGTGCCAATCGCGGACCAGCGCGAGCTGCTCAGACGCGTGGGCATCGAGACCGAGGCCGGGCCGGCCGGAACGCCGGTACGCGTGTCCGGAGAACCCAGGCCGCTCCAGGTCGATCCGGGTTCGGAGGAAGTCCTGGTGGCGGTGGTGCCGACCTGGCGCCGTGACCTCGAGATCGAGGCCGACGTGGCCGAGGAAGTGGCGCGGATTCGTGGCTACGAGACCACGCCGGCACATTTGCCGGATACCTCGACTCCGGCCTACCGGCCCTCACCGGTCAGGATAAGGAATGCCATTCGCGAGACGCTGGCCGGGGCCGGCTTGACCGAGGTGATCACTCATGCCCTGGTCGCGCCGGGAGACCAGGCGAAGCTGCCATGGCCCGAGGACGATGGCCTCGAGGTGCCGGATCCGGCGTGCGGCGGTCCGGTCACCGTCACGAACCCGCTGTCGAGCCAGCACAGCGTCTTGCGCCGGCATCTCGCCGGGAGTCTGCTCAACGTCCTGGCCCTCAACGAACGCCAGGGGCGCGCGGACGTAGCCGTTTTCGAGATCGGCAAGGGCTACGGTCGGGTAGGGGACGGCCCGCGCGAGTGGACCAGGCTGGGCCTGCTGCTGACCGGCCTTGCCGCGCCGCCGGCCTGGAACCGGCCTCCCCTCCAGTACGATCTGGGCGACGCCAAGGGCATCGTCGAGCTTCTCTGCGGCCGGCTCCATCTTCCGGCTCCCACCTGCACGCCGGACACCCGAGGATTCCCGTTCCATCCGGGCCGTGCCCTCGTCGTAGCGGCGACTTCGGATGGCGAGAACCTGGGCGGCCGCGTCGCCGAGCTGCACCCCCATGTTCTCGAGGCGTGGGAACTGAGAGCCGAGCGTGTCGTGGTCGCGGAGCTGGCGATCCGCGGGCTTGACGCGATCGAACGGGGGCCGATTCACGTCGAGCCGATCGGCCGCTTCCCGGTCGTGGAGCGCGACCTCGCCGTCGTCGTAGGCGAGAAACAGCCCGCGTCCGAGGTGGAGGCCGTTATCCGGCGTCATGCCGGCGGGCTTCTGAAGGGGCAGCGCCTCTTCGATCTGTACCGTGGCGCCCCGCTCGCCGCCGATGAGAAGAGCCTGGCCTATCGGATGGTCTTTGGACTGAACGACCGGACGCTGACCGAAACAGAGGTAGACGGCGTGATGGCCGCAGTTCGGAGTGCACTCGAAACCGAGCTCGGAGCTCACATCCGGAGCTAGCATCGCGAGCCGCCCCAAAACGCGCCCGTCGCCGCCCAAAACGCGCCCGTCGCCGCCCAAAGGCGTCACCCTACCGGTGCTCGAGTGACTACACGAACGCGGCGCTCGCGTTGATTCAGCCGCTGGCGCGCTGCTAACCTTGCCGCGGCCACCCGGAGCGGGTGATCTGCATCCACCCCACTGGGGGAGGCGAATCGGTGAACCTCGTCGGAGCAATACAGAGTGCACCGCTGGCCGACCTGGCGATCTTGCTCGGCCTGTTCGCGTTCGTCTTCATCGGGGTTCTCGAAGGCGCCATCCGCCGGCTTATCGGGATCGCGGCGATCCTGTTCGCGTTTCTGTTTGCGGCCAACCTGCGCGACCCGGTGGGCAGCTTCCTGGCCCAGAACTGGACCCAGTGGGACCTCGGCTACAATCGACTCCTGGCCTTCGTGATCATCTTCGTCGTGCTGGCGGTCGGCGCGTCGATCGCGACCCAAGGCTTCTACAAGCGGACCAACCTCTTGCCCGACCGGCCCATGGTCGATGATGTCGTGGGAGGAGTCCTGGGCCTGCTCGAGGGCGTCCTCCTGTTGATGCTTCTGGTGGTCATCTTCAACTCGAACATTCTCCCGGCCGCCGGACCGGGGGATCTGACGCTGCTGCGCTGGGGCCAGGACCTGATCGTCAGCCAGTCTCACATCGCTAGTGGCATCAAAAGCGGGCTCGTGCCGGCGTTCATTCACCTGCTATCGGGCCTTCTGCCATCCGACCTGGTGTCCGTCTTCCCCTGAACCGGTTGGGCCGGCCATTTGTTCGACACATGAGCGAGCCTCGGGTCGGCGCCAGCCGGCCGCTTCCGCGCCAGCTTCTCGCCACGGACACGGATGCGGCTGCTCGTCGCCTGATCGGGGCGCGCCTGGTCACGGGCAGGGGTCCCGACCGGCGCATCGGTCGGATCGTGGAAGTCGAGGCGTACGTCGGCCAGGAAGACCTGGCCTCGCACGCTCGGTTCGGCAGAACACGGCGTAACGCCGCGATGTTCGGACCTCCCGGCCTCGCCTACGTGTACCTTGTCTACGGCATGTACCACTGTCTGAATGTTGTGACCGAGGCCGAGGGCCGGCCCGCCGCCCTGCTTGTCCGGGCCGTGGATCCCATCGCCGGCATGGACGAGATGCGGGCGGCCCGGATCCGATGGGCTCGCGGTCGGCCGGGACGCAGCGGCATATCAGGCAGCGAGCGCGCGGGGAATCGGATCGAAGCACTACCCAACTCCCAGCTCGCCTCGGGCCCGGGCCTCGTCTGTGCCGCATTCTCCGTCGACAGCACCGCAAATGGCGTCGACCTGTGTGACGCCTGCTCCGAACTGCGGTTGGAGGAGGCGGAGGAGGACGGGCAGCTGCCCCTGGAAACGGCGGCTCGAACCGGCATCGACTACGCTCCGGATCCGTGGCGGAGCCTGCCGTGGCGGTTCTTCGTCCCGGGCAACGCGGCCGTTTCGTCCGTCCCGCCCCGGTCGCGGCGGCGGGTGGCGCCGTGACGCCAAACGAGCTGGAGCGACCCGAGGAGCGCCGGGCCGCTCCGGTGGCCCACGCGGAGGCGGGGGGCCTGGATCGTCGATCTGCGGCCCTGCTCGAGTACCCGCGGGTGCGCGCGCGGCTTGCGTCCGCGACCGGCTTCGCCCCCGGTCGTCGCCTGGCCGAGGCCCTCGAGCCATCCGCCGATTCCGTGGTCGTGGCTCGTGGTCTGGCCGAGACATCGCAGACGCGCGCCTTCATTGCCGAACATCCCGGGGCCGGCATCGGTGGCAGCAAGGACATCGGGCCGTGGATCGAGCGCGCGGCTCGCGGCGGCCGCCTCGACCCGGCCCACTTCCTGGAGATCGCCGTCACGCTGGAGGCGGCGGCGCGCCTGGGCGACGCCCTCAGCGGCGAACGACGGCCGCTGCTCCGGGAGCTGGCCCGGGGGATTCACCCTCTGCCGAGCCTGCGCAGCGTCCTCGGCAGGAGCTTCGATCCGGCCGGCGAACTGCTCGACACAGCGTCGCCGCGTCTGGGCGGGCTTCGCCGCGCCGTGCGTGTCGCGTACGAGCGATTGCGAAGCCGCCTCGACCAGTTCATCCACTCGGGCGAGCTGGCGGGCTCGCTCCAGGAGCCGATCGTCACCCTGCGCGACGGCCGCTACGTGATCCCGATCCGTGCGGACGCCCGGAGCCGGGTCAAGGGCATAGTCCACGATGCGTCCGGCAGCGGCCAGACCCTTTTCGTGGAGCCGCTCGTGGCCGTCGAGCTCGGCAATGCGTGGCGGGAGGCTCAGCTGGCCGAGCTGGCGGAGATCGAGCGAATCCTCGATGACCTCTCAAGCCTGGTTGCCGGCCATGCGGGTCCGCTTCGCGAGACGCTCGACACCCTGGCGCGGTTCGACTTCTGGTCGGCCAAGGCGCGCCTGGCAGAGGAGATGGATGCGATACCGGCCGAGATCGCCGAGGGGCCGGAGATCGTCTTGCTGGGCGCTCGCCATCCCGGGCTGGCCGGCCACGTGGTGCCGGTCGACATCCGCCTCGGCGGCGAGTACACGGCCCTTTTGATCACCGGGCCCAACACGGGTGGCAAGACGGTGGCCCTGCGAACGCTCGGGCTGATGAGCCTGATGCATCAATCGGGGCTCCACATCCCGGCCGACGCCGGGACCCGCCTGCCGGTCCTGGGAGATGTCTACGCCGACATCGGCGACGAGCAGTCGGTGGCCCAATCGCTTTCGACCTTCAGCGGCCATATGAGGTCGATCGTTCGAATCGTTCAGGCGGCGGGACCGAACAAGTTGATTCTTCTGGACGAGCTCGGAGCCGGCACGGATCCGACCGAAGGATCTGCCCTGGCCCAGGCGTTGCTCGACTACTTCATCAGGTCCGGCGCCCTCATTGCCGCGACCACCCACTACGCCGAGCTGAAGCTGTACGCCCACACGACTGCCAGGGCCCGCAACGCGTCGGTCGAGTTCGACGTGGAGACGTTGCGGCCGACTTACAGGCTGACCATCGGCCTGCCCGGTCGGAGCCAGGCCTTCGCCATTGCAGAGCGCCTGGGCCTGCCGGGGCCGATCGTGGCCGACGCCCGCTCCCGCCTGACCGAGGAGCAGCAGGCCTTCGAAGAGACCCTGGCGTCGATAAGGGCCACTCAGCTCGAGACGACCGAGGCCCTGGCCGCGGCTCGGTCCGCCGAGGAGAGGGCGAGGGTGGCGCTCGCGGCGGCCGAGGATGAGCGGCGCCGGGCCAGGCAGGAACGAGACGAAACCGTCAGGAGCGCCCGCGAGGAGGCCGAACGCCTCGTCACGGAGGTCCGTGCGGAAGTCCGGGGGATCCGCCGGAAGCTGGAGCGTGAGACCGTCACGCAGCGCAGCCTGGACGAGGACCTCGAACGGACCAACGCCAGGCTCGAGCGGCTGCCCGCGTTCCCCATGGAGCCGGAGCCGGCCCGGCGACCGGCTGGGGCCGAGGGCGTCTCGTGGCGGATCGGGATGCGGGCCCGAACGCGCGCGGGCGGAGCCGAAGGCCGGATCGCCGCGCTTGAGAAGGGCGGACGGCGAGCGACGCTGGAGGTCGGCGGCCTCCGCATCACCGTTGCCGTGGACGACCTGGAGCCGGCGCTCGGCGACGTCGCCGATGCGGCGGGTCCGGCTCCGGGAGCCGGCTCGCGAACGTCCCCGGCGGCGCCTTCTCGTGAAACGACGTCTGCATCAGCTTCGCGCCTTCAGCTCGAACGCGCTCGAACGGTGGCTTCTTCTCTCGACCTTCGCGGAGCGAAGGTACAGGAGGCGCTCGAAGTCCTGGACCGCTACCTGGACGACGCATCGCTCGCCGGACTCGACCAGGCCACCGTCATTCACGGCCATGGCACGGGCGCTCTGCGCGACGCCGTCCGGGATCATGCCGGGGCTCATCCCCTGGTCAAATCGTGGCGACCCGGCGACCGGGGCGAGGGGGGCGATGGAGCCACGATCGTCAGCCTCTGATCTGGATCGACCCGGCCCCATTGCGGGATGCGAGAATCCCCGGCGAGCACTGCCGGCCCGCGACGCCGCCCACTGGAGGGTTGATTGAGCTCGACCACGAATCCGACGGTCCGGAGCGACGCCATCGGAACGGTCCGAGTCGTCGATGCGGCCAGCTGGGCGCCGTCCGACTGGGACGAGCTGGCCGTACGAACCACGATGGGCGAAGCCTTCCAATCTCACGCCTGGGGGGAGCTGAAGCGGAGCCTGGGCTGGACGCCCCTCCGGTATTCCCTCCACCTGGACGGCGTCCCGATCGCCGTCGTTTCGATACAGGAGCGTTCTCTCCTGGGCCGCCGCGGTGGCCCGCTTGGCCGATACGCCATTCATTACGCCCCACGCGGCCCGGTGCTTCTCCGCACCACGCCGGAGGCGGTCGCGGCGGCGCTGGCAGGCCTTCTCCAGATCGCCTCGGCGCACCACTCGGTCGCACTTACCATCGACCCGGCCTGGGAGGAGGGCAGCGAGGCGGCCATGGCGCTGGGACGGGCCGGCTTCCGCTCCGCCCGGCGTGAGATCCAGGTCTCGCGGACGGCGATGGTCGTTCCCCTCGAACCGACCGAGGAGGCTCAGCACGCGCTCCTGGCGGACAGCACTGCCCGGAACATCAACAAGGCCCGACGAGCCGGCGTCACGACCGAGCAGATCGATTGGACCGACACTGCGTCAGCCGAGGCCGCCCTCGAGGAGTTTTTTGACATGCATGCCGCCACCGGCCGGCGAGAGGGCTTTCTGGTGCGCGACAGGACATACGAGCTCGAGCAGTGGCGCCGGCTGGGCGAGTCGGGCCTGGCCGGTTTGTGGCTCGCCAGCTATGGCGGCCGGCTGCGCAACGGCGCGCTGGTGCTCCACTGTGGGAAACTCCTCGTTTCGTACGCAGCCGGCTCGTCGGACGATGCCGATTTGCGCAAGACCAGGGCGAACCACCTGCTCCAATGGGACATCATTCGGTGGGCGGCTGGCGCCGGCTTTTCCGGCTACGACCTGGGCGGGGTCGACACGCACTCCGCACCGGGCTTTCCCGAGGACGAGTCGCACCCCCTCTGGAACCTGTACCAGTTCAAGCGCAGCTTCGGGGCCCGGCCGGTGCTGCGAATTCGAGCCCATGAGTACGCCCGAAACGTTCTCCTGGGCACGGCCTGGCAGCTTGCCCGACGCTTACGATGAACGAGGACCGACCCCCGGCCGATGAGTCGCCCCGCGATGGGAGCTGGCAGCCGCGGCCGCCCACCCCGGCCCGGGTGAGCGGCGCCCGAGGCGTCCCAGGATCACTCGAACCGGCGGTTCGGTCGACTGCCAGGCGGGCCCCGCAGGGGAACCCTGGTGGCATCGTGGGGTCGCCGGTGGCCGTCGCGGGTGACGTGATTCTGACCGGCGACGCGGCCACGTCCGATCTGTCGGCCACGTCATCGGCCCGACTCGGCGGCCGGGCGATTGCTCTTGCCGGAGTGATCGTGGTGGCAGGCGTGGTGCTGTCCCGGCTTCTCGGCTGGGTCAGGACGTCGGTGTTCCTCGCAGAGTTCGGCCCGGGCGCCAATCTCGATGCGTTCTACGCTGCTTTCCGGATTCCGGACACCCTCTTCCAGCTGGTGGCGGCCGGCGCGGTCGGCTCGGCTCTCGTCCCCGTCGCCTCCGAGTTGCTGGCGAGAGGTGAACCGGAGCGCGCGCGTCGGCTCATTGCCACCATCGCCAACCTCATGGTCCTGGCGCTGATACCGCTCGCCGTCGTCGCGTGGATCGCGGCGCCGTCGATCGTCGCCCTGATCGCCCCTACCCCGGACGCGGCCAAGCTCGATGCCGAGATCGGGCTGACCCGGGTGATGCTCCTGTCGCCGATCCTGCTGGCGGTTGGAGCCGTCATGAGCGCAGGCCTGAACTCAGTCGGCATCTTCGGGGCACCGGCAATGGCTCCCAACGTTTACAACGTGGCGATCATCGTGTGCGCGGTGGCCCTGGTGCCGTTCCTGGGCATCTATGCCCTCGCTACCGGGGTCGTGGTCGGGGCGGCCGGCCTGGTCATCACACAGGCGGTGGCGGTGCGTCGGACCGGCCTGTACAGGCCGGAGATACATATCCACGATCCGGCTGTGCGCGAGACGCTGAAGCTCATGGCGCCCCGCGCCCTCGGGCTCGGCGTCACGCAGATCGTCTTCCTGGTGAACACCTTCTTCGCCGCCGGCCTGGGAAATGGACCGATCACGATCTACAACGGCGCTTTCACCGCGCTGCAGATTCCCGTCGGCCTGATAGGCGTACCGCTCGGCATCGTCTTGCTGCCGCCCCTTTCGAGGGCGGTGGCCCGCCGGGACGACGAGCGCTTCCGTCGCCTGGTCGACCAGTCGATCCGGCTGCTGCTGTTCGTGGTCGTGCCGCTGACGGGCTTCATGATCGTGCTGGCAACCCCGACGATCGCGTTCCTGTATCAGCATGGCGAGTTCACCGCCGCGGATACGGCGGCGATGACGCCCGTGTACGAGGTGTTCCTGCTGGGCCTCGTGGCCCACGTCCTGATCGCGCTCCTGGCGCCGATCTTCTATGCGGGGAAGGACACGAGGACGCCCGTCACTGCCGCGCTGGTGGCGGTTGCCGTCGATGTCGTCGCTGCCGTCATCCTGTTTCCGTTCATGCACCTGGAGGGCCTGGCTCTCGCCATCGGCCTGGGGGGATGGGCAGAGGTGATCCTGCTCGTGGCCTTGATGGAGAAACGGATCGGTTTTGACTTGCGGCCGGTGGCCGGTCACGCGATTGCGTTCGCAGGGGGTGCGTGCGTGGCGTCGGCGGCGTCCCTGCTCGTTCAGCGGTACGTCGAGCGTGCCACCGGCGGCGGGTCCTCGTTCGCAGGGCAGGTTGCCGAACTGGCGCTGGCCGGCCTGGCCGGCCTGGCCGTCTACGTCGGCTGGGCCGCTCTCTTCCGTTTGCCGGAGCTGGGGGCATCCCTCGAGCTGGCCCGAACTCTCCTCGGCCGAAGAGGCCCCACTCAGGCTGAGCAGCCGGAGAACTAGGGCCGGAGTCCGCCGTCAGTCGCGAAGTCGCCCGGCAGCCCGGTTCCTGTTCGCTCGACCGAAGCGTCTCTCGAGCGCCAACGCCAGCGGCAGCGGAAGTAACGGCAGGGCCGCCGGCGCCGGCGATTCACCAGGCGTCGGCGGAGCCGTCGGCGGGGCGGTCGGCCTGGCGGTCGGCCTGGCAGTCGGCGGGACGAACGGCGGGACCACCAGTGAGGGACTCGGGAGGGGGAAGAGGGTGGCCTCCGGAGTTGGCGTCTCGCTCGGAGACGGCGGCGGCGTCCCGGTATTCGACGTGCAGTAGGTCGTCGGCGGGAAGGGCGCTCCCCATGTCAGCCCAAACGGAGTCCAGAATCCGGTCTCGTAGAAGTACATGGTGGCCCCGTTGTTGGGCCCGCCTCGCACTGCGACGCCAGTTTCTGCCCTCGCGATCCAGATCTGGTCGTACGACTGCCACGTGGGGTTGTTCGAATCCACCTGGCTCAGGTCCAGGAAGCCCTCGGTCCCCTTGATGCCCGGGCAGTCGTACGTCCAGAGAGTGTTGGTGACGGTGTCTACGTCCACCGGCACCTTGGTCGTGTCGACCTGGGTTGGGACGGTGCCGTTGACGAAAACCTCGCGAACCGTCTGAGTCGTAAACGGGCCGGGAAGCATGCCGCTGTTGGCATCGACCGTGGCCCAGGTGACGCCTGCAGGTTGCTTGAAGTCGGTTACCGGAGTGCCGGCCGTGGCGTCCTGCATGAAGGCGTGCCAGATAGGTGCCGCCAGCTCGAGGGACATGACGCTGTGCCCCGGTGCGTTGTCGCTGTTGCCGGCCCAGACGCCGGCGACGATCGCCGGCGCATTCGGATCCGTGGGGGGTGCCACGTAACCAAGGGCGAAGAGATCCTGGGTCTGGTCGCTGGTGCCGGTCTTCAGAGTGGCCGGCCGGCGCGTGTTGCCCGACATCAGCTTGTACTGGCTCCACCAGTTGTTCTGAGTCGGATCGGTGTTGCCTGCGAGGATGTTGGTCATGACATATGTCGCGGCCGGCGTAGACGGGTGGGTCACCGCGGGCACCTGGAGCGGAAGGACCGGGTTCCCCCTGTCGTCGGTCACGGATAGGATCATGTTGCGCTGGACCAGCGTGCCGCCATCGGCGATCGCCCCGTAGGCCGACGTCAAGTCCGCCGGATGAACCTCGACCGTGCCGATGCCGATCGATACGCCCGGGTTCGATCCGGCCGGGAACTGCAGCCCGAAGTCCTGGGCCCGCGCCATGACATGGGCGACACCGTTGATCGACGCGGCCTTGACTGCCGGGATGTTCAGCGAGTACTGGAGTGCCTCGCGCAGCCGGACAGGACCTCGTTCGTCGCCATCGGCATCGTGGGGCGTGTATCCGCCGCCGAAGTCCGTGGCCACGTCCATGAACAGGCTGGCCGCGGTCATGGAGCCATCCTGGATGCCGATGAGATAGTTGATGGGCTTGAAGGATGAGCCCGGTTGTCGGCCGTTACCGGACGACAGCACGTCGTACTCGGGGTCGAAGTAGTCCTGGCCGGCTTTGGTCGGGTCCTTGATCGCCTGCTCGTAGAAGCCGGCACTGCCCGCATACGCCAGCACCTGGCCGGTCCGGTAGTCCTCGGCGATGAGCGCGCCGTTGAAGATGTTCCCGTTGCGGAGGCCGACCTTGCTCGTAGAACTCGGGCCGATGATCCGCGAGTAGTCATACGCGTCCGTCTTTGGAGTGATGCCCAGGGCTGCGAGGTAGGCGATGTCGGCGGCGAGGGTGGGCTGGTTGGGACCGAAGACGTAGGCCTTCAACCATTTCTCCGCCGACGCCTGCATCTTGGCATCGAGCGTCGTGATGACCTTGTAGCCGCCGGTGTCGACGGCCTGGCAGTCCGCCGGGTCCGTGCCCTGTCCGCACAGCAGGTCGGCGAGTTGTTGGCGGACCTGCAGGTCGAATTGCGGAGCAATCATCTGGGTCTGGGCCACGGGATGAAGGATCACCGGTTCCGATTCGGCGGCGACCAGCGCGGCGTCGCTGTACGTGCCTCTCAGGAGGCCCTCCTGATTGTCCAGCCGCATGTCCTCGAGTATCCCGTTGCGGCGCTGGACGATCGGCGCGGAGTCGGGCACGACCAAAGTGCCGTCGCCCTGCTGGACCGCGTTGGCGACCAGGTCGTAGGCGGACGGCGCCTGGAGGATGCCGGCCAGAATCGCGGCTTGTGCAATCGTCAGCTTGCCGAGGTCCGTGACACCGAAGTAGCCCTGGGCCGCAGCGGCGATGCCGTAACTCTGGTTACCGTAGAAGTTGAGGTTCAGGTAGTCGGTGATGATCACCTGCTTGCCGGCCACGCCGGGAAACTCCTGGGTCAATCTGACCGACTGGATGATCTCCTTGATCTTGCGGTCGACAGTGCTGGTCGTCGGGGGCAAGAGTTCCTGTCTTACCAGCTGTTGCGTGATCGTGGATGCGCCTCGCGCGTTGCCGGAAATCGCGTCGCGTAGAGCCGACAGGATCGCCGCCGGGTCGAAGCCGGCGTTCGTCCAGAACGTCTTGTCCTCGGTGGCGGTCGTAGTGTCGAGAACGACGTTCGGAATCTGGGAGAACGTGAGGACTTGCCGGTTCTCAGAGCCGAAGGCGGCCAGTTCGACGGTGCCCGTTCGGTCGTACAGAACCGTTTGCTGGTTGAAGTTGAGACTCTGCAGGAGCTGTTTGGGATCCTGCAGGTCCTTGCTGTAGGCCGAGTAGACCTCGACCGAACCGGTGAACGCCACCAGCGCCAGCACGAAGAAGCTCCCCAGGAGGAACAGGGGGAGAATCAGGGCGAGGCGAGAGCCGGAACCGCCGCCGGGGCGGTGACTGCCGCCGCGCCTTCGGCGCTGGCGTTCGCGTCTGGTCAGACTGGTCTGCATGGCGGCTCGCAAGATAGCATAGGCAGAGAGGCGGAAGCCTCCACCCCATCCCGCCGGGACCTCGGACGGGCAGGCGCCCCGGGGCGTGACGACAAGGAGCGGATTACGGCGATGACGCTGCCAGGAGACACGGGCCGGTCGGACCGCTCGACCGCTTCAGCCAGACTGCCCGGGCTGCTCGACGAGCTGCGCTGGCGTGGCATGCTGCACCAGGTCAGCCGCGGTCTGGCCGAGCGCCTCGCCGCTGGCCGACCGATCAAGGGCTACAACGGTTTCGACCCCACGGGCCCCTCCCTGCACATCGGGCACCTCGTGCCGATCTTCGGCTTGATCCACCTCCAGCGTGCCGGTGGTACTCCGATCGTCGTGGTCGGAGGTGGGACGGCGATGATCGGCGACCCGTCCGGGCGGTCGGCCGAGCGGCTTCTGCTGAGTCGTCCGGCTGTCGAGGAGAATGTCGTCGGGATCCAGGGCCAGCTGACGAGGTTTCTCGATTTCGATGGGCCCAACGGCGCCGAAGTGGTCGATAACTACGAGTGGCTCAGCTCGTACTCGCTGCTGCGCTTCCTGCGGGACGTCGGCAAGCACCTGACGGTGCCGTACATGCTGGCCAAGGACTCGGTGCAGATCCGCCTCGATGCCGGGCTGAGCTTCACCGAGTTCAGCTACATGCTGCTGCAGGCGGCCGACTTTCTTCACCTGTACCGGGCGGGTGGCGTCGAACTGCAGATGGGCGGAGCAGATCAATGGGGGAATATGACCGCCGGCCTGGAGGTGATCCGGAAGGAGTTCGGCGCCGGCGATGGACAGGATCTCGCCTTCGCGTTGAGCTATCCGCTGCTGACCAATGAAAGCGGGTCCAAGTTCGGTAAGACGGCCGCTGGCACGAGCGTCTGGCTCGACCCGGCCAGGACGAGCCCCTTCCACTTCTACCAGTACTGGCTCGATGCGGACGACCGCGACGTCGGCAGGTACCTGCGAACGTTCACGCTGTTCGATCGAGACAGGATCGACGACCTGGAGGCGCAGCAAGCCGCTCATCCGGAGAGGCGCGTGGCTCAGAAGGCCGTCGGGCTCGATCTGACGACACGTGTTCACGGCGAGGACGCCGCGAAGAACGCGGTGCGAGTCAGTGAGGCCGCGTTCTCGAAGGAGCCGATCCGGGATCCGGGTCTGGTGGAGGATCTATTCGTCGAGCTCGACAACTTCGAGTTCTCGGCGGACGACCTCTCCGGCGGGGCCCTTGGAGTCGCCCTGGCCAGTGGCCTGTATACCTCAACCGGCGAGGCGCGCCGGGCCATCGCGCAGGGTGGGCTGTCTATCAACGGCGAGCGAGTCGGGACGCCCGAGGAAGCGGTCCCCTCGATGATCGGAGGGCGCTACCTGGTCGTTCGCGGCGGCAAGAAGAGCCTCCGGATCGGCCGGCTCAGGGGCTGAAGCCCGAGCGATCCAGGGGTCGACCGGGGCCCTTTCGAGCGAACTAATCCTTGTGCGCTGCCTCCTGAGCCTTCTTGTGGGCCTCGATGACCTTCTCGGCCAGGTGCTGCGGCACGTCCTCGTAGCGGTCGAGCCTGGCCGTGAACGTTCCGCGGCCGCCGGTCAATGAGCGCAGCTCGGTGGCGTAGGTGAACAGCTCGGCCTGGGGCACGCTGGCGGTGATGACCTGCATCCCGTCTTTCGTGTCCATCCCCAGGACGCGGCCACGGCGGCCGTTGAGGTCGCGGTTGACGTCACCCATGAAGGCTTCCGGGATCCGGATCTCGACCGTCATGATCGGCTCCATGAGCACGGGCTTGCATTCGAGCACGCCCTGCTTGAGGGCCAGCGAGGCAGCGATCTTGAACGACAGCTCGTTCGAGTCGACGGCATGGAAAGAGCCGTCGTAGAGCGTCGCCTTGAAGTCGCTGAGCGGGTAGCCGGCCAGGACGCCCTCTGCCGCCGTCTCGCGGATGCCCTTCTCCACGCCGGGGAAGAAGTTCTTTGGGACCGTGCCGCCGACGACGTGCTCGGCGAACTCGACGCCGCCCCCGGGGTTCGGCTCGATCTCGATCCAGACGTCCCCGAACATGCCGTGGCCGCCGGTCTGCTTCTTGTATCGGCCGTGGCTCTGCGTCTTGCCCCGGATCGTCTCCTTGTATGGAACTCGTGGCACCCTGGTCACGATCGCGGCGCCGAACTTGCGCTTGAGGCGCTCGCCCAGGACGGCGACGTGCGCGTCGCCCATCGTCCAGAGCACCTGCTCGCCGGTCTCCGACCGCTCGACGCGAGCCGAAGGCTCCTCTTCGAGCATGCGCTGGAGGGCCGAGCCCATCTTGTCGAGGTCCGCCTTCGTCTGCGGCTCGATCGCAACCTGCAGGCTGGGAATGGGAAACGCGAGCGGCGGGAGCGTGTACGCCTTCTCGTGGGAGGCCGAGAGCGTGTCTCCAGTGGCGGTCACGGTCAGCTTGGCCACCGCGCCGATCTCGCCGGCATGCAGCTGGCCGACCGTCTCCTGGTCCTTGCCGTGGAGGAGCAGAAGCTGGCCGATCCGCTCGGGCTCGCCGCGCGTCGAGTTCCAGGCCTGGCCCTGGCCCTGAAGCGTGCCGGACAGGACGCGCAGGTACGTCAGCCGGCCGACGAACGGGTCGGCGGTCGTCTTGAAGACCCTGGCGACGAGCGGGCCGGCGGCATCCGGGACGACCTTGACTTCCTTGCCGCTCGAGTCGGTGGCGACGACCTCGCCGAGTTCGACCGGCGATGGGAGGTAGTGGACGATTGCATCGAGAAGGGCCCTTACTCCGATGTCCTTCGAGGCGCTGCCGATCAGCACCGGGGCCACGATGCCCGACCGAACGGCCTTCTTGAGGCAGCCCTCGAGTTCCGCGTCGGTGATCTCCTCGCCCTCGAGGTACTTGATCATGACGTCATCGTCGGCCTCGGACGCGGCCTCGATCAACTGGTCGCGCCTGGCCGCAATCTCGCCCGCCAGGTTCGCCGGGACCGGGACCTCGGTTTCCTTGCCGCCCTCGTGCTGGTAGGCCTTGCGATGCACCAGGTCCACGTAACCGGAGAACGACTCCGCCGTCCCGATCGCGACATGAAGCGGCGCGATCTTCTGTCCGAAGGCCGTCCGGAGCGCGTCGACCGCGTTGCCGGGGCTGGAGTTCTCGCGGTCGCACTTGTTGATGAAGATGAGGGCCGGCCGACCATTCGCACGGGCCACCGCCACCGCCGACTCGAGGCCGGCCTCCACGTGCCCGGACGCATCCATCAGCAGCACGGCAGCGTCCGTGGCGGCGAAGCCCTCGACGACCTCTGCCGCAAAGTCCGCGTACCCGGGGGTGTCGACGATTTGAACTCTCGTTCCCTCGTGATCCAGGTTCGCCACGGCCAGGGTGAGCGACTGCTTGCGCTTCTGCTCCTCGGGCTCGAAGTCCAGGCTCGCCGTGCCGTCATCGACGCGTCCTAATCGCGTGATGGCGCCGGCATCGAACAGGAGGCGCTCGGCCAGCGTCGTCTTGCCGGCCCCGGAATGGGCCGCAATGACGACGCTTCGAAGGTGGGGGAGGTCGACACTCTTGGTTGTCATCTGGTCTATCGATCCTCTGGTGGCGAAAGGTCGCGTCGAAGATGCGGCGTGACGAGGGGGCCGGCCGCGATCCGGTCATGATAGCCCGACGCGAACCTGCGGACGAGGACGTGCGGACAGGGACGCGATGTCGGCCATCCGACTCGAACCGCGCGGTCCTGTGCCGGAGGCGGCCGGCTTCGGGGCCGGCCCGAGCGGTATACTCCGCCCGATGTCCGGACATTCCAAGTGGTCGCAGATCAAGCGCCAGAAAGGCGCGAACGACGTGAAGCGCGGCGCCGTCTTCACCAAGATGGGCCGTGAGATCAGCGTCGCGGCTCGCGCCGGCGGCGGCGATCCCGACGGCAACTTCCGCCTCCGCCTGGCGATCGAACGCGCCCGCGCCATCAACATGCCGCTCGACACGATCAAGCGCGCCATCGAAAAGGCCACCGGCGGCGGCGAGGGCGAGCAGTTCGAGGAGATCACCTACGAGGGCTACGGCCCGGGCGGCGTGGCGATCCTGGTCGAGACGGCGACCGACAATCGCAACCGGACCGCGGCCGAAGTCCGGTCGATCCTGACCAAGGCCGGCGGGCAGCTGGCCGGATCGGGCAGCGTGGCCTGGCAGTTCGAGCAGCGCGGCGTCATCTTCCTGGCTCCCGGCGGAGACCGGGACGAGCTGGCCCTGATCGCCATCGACGCCGGCGCGGACGACGTCGACTTGTCCGGCCAGCAGGTCGAGGTCTTCACGAAACCGGGCGACCTCGAGGCAGTTCGGCGCTCGCTCGAGAAAGCCGGCGTCAAGATCGAGTCGGCCGAGCTCTCGATGACTCCCCGGAACACGGTCGAGCTCGATGAATCGAAGGCTCGCCAGGCGCTCCGGCTGATCGACCTGCTCGAAGACCAGGAGGACGTCCAGCGGGTGACGGCCAACTTCGAGATCCCGGAGACGCTCCTTGCCGAGGTCGGAGCGTGATCATCCTCGGAATAGACCCGGGCACGGCGATGCTCGGGTACGGGATCGTCGAGCGAACGGGACCGCGTCTTCGCGCGATCGACTACGGCGTCATCAAGACGTCGGGCCAGATGGAGCTGCCCGGGCGGCTCGAGGCGATCTTCCTCTCGGTAGGCGACCTGATCGAGCTTCATGCGCCCGCCCTGATCGGCGTCGAGCGACTCTTCTTCACCAGGAACGCCCAGACCGCCTTCGCCGTCGGCCAGGCTCGGGGCGTCGTCTTGCTCGCAGCCGCGCTGCACGGCCTGGAGATTCGCGAGGCCACTCCGAACGAGGTCAAGGTTGCCACGGCGGGGCACGGGTCTGCCTCGAAGGACCAGGTTCAGCGGATGGTGCAGGCGATACTCGGGCTCCAGGAGCTGCCGGAGCCGGATGACGCTGCCGATGCCCTGGCCATCGCCATCTGCGTGGCCAACCGGGAGTGGTCCGTAAGCCGCGTCCCAACCGGCGTTCTCGACAGGTCGGCCCTTCGGCCCGCGCCGGAGGGAATCACGCCCTACGATGCGGCGGTCCGAGATGCTCTGCGCCTCGAGCGCCTTGCGGTCGGTCGCGACGGGGGAGCGTCGCGCGCCGCGAAATCGAAGACCGCTTCGTAAGGGCGCCTTCGCGTGATCGCCTCGCTCGACGGCGTCGTGGGTGCGGTCTTCGTCGATTCATTGATCGTGGAAGTGAGCGGCGTCGGGTACCGCGTGTTCGCGGCGCCGGCGGTGCTGGCCTCAACGAGAGTGGGGGAGCGGGCCAGGCTCTTCACTTATCACCTGGTTCGCGACGACGCCCAGGCCCTGTACGGCTTCCGTAACCCCGAGGAGCTGGGTTTCTTCGGCCTGCTCCAGACCGTGACGGGCGTCGGCCCTAAGGTGGCGCTGGCGATCGTCGGCTCGCGGCCGGTCGGCGACCTGCAGCTGGCGATCCTTTCCGACGATCAGGCCGTGCTGACGGCGGTTCCAGGGGTCGGCAAGCGGCTTGCGGCCCGAATCTGCCTGGAACTCAAGGAGAAGGTCGCCGCGGCCGGCCTGGCTGCTGCTGCCGACGGGCGCGCCGGAGTCGGCGAGTCGGAGGTGATGGCTGCGCTGCTGGCGCTGGGATATTCGGCGGGCGAAGCGCGCCAGGCCTCCCGAGACGCACTCCTGGACCCCACCGTCGGCCGGGGCCTCGAGGATCGGGTCAAGGCCGCGCTGCGGACGCTGCTGAAGAGCTAGCGGCGCCCCGTCATCGGCCGGATTGAAGTGGCCCGGCCGTGCCAGCCGCGTAGAACGCACGTTCGATCTGGTATCATCCGTCCATGAGCGAGGGAACCCGGACGGACATCTCACGAATACTTGCCCCGGCCGTGGAGGACGAGGCGGAGATCGTCGTGGACCGGACCCTCCGGCCGCGCACGCTCGACGAATACATCGGCCAGCGTGAGCTCAAGGCCAACCTGTGGATCCTGCTCGGCGCAGCCCGTCAGAGGGGAGACGCCGCCGATCACGTCCTACTGCATGGACCGCCGGGCCTCGGCAAGACGACGCTGGCAACGATCATCGCCCGCGAGCTCGGGGCCAACATTCGCTACGCGAGCGGGCCGGCAATCGAGCGGGCCGGGGACCTGGCCGCGATCCTGACTTCGCTCGACGAACGAGACGTCCTGTTCATCGATGAGATCCACCGTCTCAACCGAGCCGTCGAGGAGATTCTCTATCCGGCCATGGAGGACTTCGCCCTGGACGTGATGATCGGCAAGGGACCGTCGGCGCGAAGCCTGCGCCTCAGCCTCAAGCCCTTCACGATCGTCGGCGCCACGACGCGCGCCGGCCGGATCTCGAGCCCGCTGCGAGATCGCTTCGGTGCCACCTACCGTCTCGACTTCTACGATCTGGCGGACCTGACCGCCATCGTCGAGCGCTCCGCCCGCCTGCTCGGCGTCGAATTGAGCTCGGACGGAGCCGTGGCCATTGCCAGGCGCGGCCGGGGGACGCCGCGAGTCGTCAACCGCCTCTTGCGCCGCGTGCGCGACTACGCCCAGATCCACGGCGACGGCCGGGTCGATGCAGCCACGGCAGACAAGGCCCTCGCGGCCCTCGAGATCGACGACGCGGGACTGGACGGCACCGACCGAAAGCTCCTGGCTGCGATCGTCCAGAAGTTCGGGAGCGGACCGGTCGGGGTCCAGGCCCTGGCCGCGGTTCTCGCAGAGGAGCCGGAGACAGTGGAGGACGTCTACGAGCCGTTCCTGCTCAGGCTCGGCTTCCTGGACCGGACGCCGCAGGGCCGTATTGCCACCGACGGCGCCCGCCAGCACCTTGCCCGCCTGGGCTTCGAGATCCCCCCGGCGCGTCGAGGCGAGGCCGAGCAGCCGGCCCTGTGGGACGGTGCCGCCGGCCCGGACATAACAGCCGGCTGATGTCGAGCGCGTCCGAGGGAGCCGCGGATCCTCGTCCCTCGCCCGTTTGCTTCGAGGTCCTCGTCGCCCCGCCCGCGGACGGCTCCACGCGCGCCCGACTGGGCCGGCTGACGCTCCCTCACGGCGTAGTCGAGACTCCGCAGTTCATGCCCGTCGGCACCAATGCCACGGTCAAAGCGCTGGATCCCGACGACCTCCGATCCGCCGGCGCGACCATCATTCTCTCGAACACCTACCACCTGTATCTGCGGCCTGGCCATGAGCGCATCGCCGCACTCGGCGGCCTCCACAAGTTCATGGCCTGGGACGGGCCGATCCTGACCGACTCCGGGGGATTCCAGGTCGTCTCGCTCGGTGAGCTGCGCAGGATCGACGACGACGGCGTCACTTTCCAGAGCCACCTCGATGGGTCCTACCATCGTTTCACGCCCGAACACTCGATCGCCATCCAGGAAGCCCTCGGCGCCGACGTCGCGGTGGCTTTCGACCAGCCTGTGCCGCCGGCATCCTCCAGTCTTGCGTCCGTCGCCGAGGCTGCCGCTCGATCGAACCGCTGGGCCGCTCGCTCGCTGGCCGCCCACACCCGACCCGATCAGGCTCTCTTCGGCATCGTCCAGGGCGGCCTGGACCCCGGGCTCCGGGCCGAGTCAACCAGGGCTGTAGCCGGCCTGCCGTTCGACGGTATCTGCATCGGCGGCCTGGCCGGAGACGAGACCCCGGATCAGCGCCTGTCGACACTCGACCTGGTCGTCGGCCTGCTCGAAGCCGATCCCCGGCCGCGCTACTTGATGGGCCTGGGGTCGCCGGCCGACCTGCTCGAAGCCGTTCGCCGGGGCGTCGACATGTTCGACTCCGTGCTGCCGGCCCGCGTTGCCCGGAACGGCCAGCTGTGGATCCCGGGGGGTCGGCTGAACATGCGCAACGCCCGGTTCGTCGACGACCCGCGTCCCGTCCAGGAAGGCTGCCGCTGCCCGCTCTGCCGGAACTTCTCACGGGCGTATCTGGCCCACCTGTTCCGCGCCGAGGAGCTCCTGGCATACCGCCTTGCGACTTGTCACAACCTGACCTTCACCCTAGACTTCATGGCCGAAATCCGCTCCACGCTGCGATCCGGCACGTTCGCTGTGCGCCTACCCGAGCTTCGGGCGCACGCGAATTCATCAAGATCGCGTGCATCGGCGGTGCAGTCAGAGTGAAGAACCCAACCGTAGGCTGCAGCACCTGGAGGCGCATCAGATGGCCAGTCGAGACCGCCCCCACCGTGAGGAGAAGAAGAAGCCGAAGGACGCGTCCGCCAAGACCAAGATCCAGCCCCTGCTGGAGCCGCCGACCAATGTCGAGGTCTGGAAGCCCAAGCGGAAGCCGCGGACCGAAGAATCCGAGAGCTGAATCGCGGGCGAACGCCATCTGGCGAGTCGTTCCGCCGATCCCCAGAGGACTGGAGCGAGGAGCAAGGTGGCGATAATCGAGCGAGGGGCCGAGGCCCGCGGCTCTGCGGGTGCCGGGACCGACCGAACCAAGGCCGTGGACGCAGCCATTCTGGCCATCGAGAAGCAGTTCGGGCGTGGCTCGATCATGCGCCTGGGCTCGTCCGAGCGTCAGGCCGTGGACGTCATTCCGACCGGGTCGATCGCGCTGGACCTTGCCCTCGGCGTCGGCGGGATCCCTCGTGGCCGGATGACGGAGATCTTCGGTCCCGAGTCCTCGGGCAAGACCACCCTCTCCCAGCACATCCTGGCTGAGGCCCAGCGTCGGGGCGGCGTCGTGGCATTCATCGACGTCGAGCATGCGCTCGACCCGGGCTACGCCCGGTCTTGCGGCGTCAACGTCGACGAGCTCCTGGTGAGTCAACCGGACACGGGCGAGGATGCACTCCAGATCACCGAGACGCTCATCCGCTCCGGCGGAGTGGATTGTGTCGTCCTCGACTCGGTCGCCGCCCTGGTTCCGAAGGCGGAGATCGAAGGCGAGATGGGCGACTCGTTCGTCGGCATCCAGGCTCGACTCATGAGCCAGGCTCTGCGCAAGCTGGCCGGCGTCGTCAACCGCTCGAACACGGCTCTCGTCTTCACGAACCAGCTGCGCGAGAAGATCGGCGTCATGTTCGGCAACCCGGAGGTCACACCGGGCGGCCGCGCCCTCAAGTTCTACGCCAGCGTCCGGCTCGACATACGGCGCATCGAGACCATCAAGGTCGGCACCGACTCGGTCGGCAACCGCGTTCGCGTGAAGGTCGTCAAGAACAAGGTCGCGCCTCCGTTCCGGGTAGCTGAGTTCGACATCATGTTCGGCGAGGGCATCTCCCGCGAAGGCGGCCTGCTCGACGTCGGCGTGGCCATGAGCATCGTCACCAAGACTGGCGCCTGGTTCACCTTCGGCGAGACTCGTCTCGGCCAGGGCCGCGAGGCGGCCAAGGAGTTTCTCAAGTCCAACCCGGACGTCTCGGCCGAGGTCGAGAAGCAGATTCGCGCCAGGATGTCCGAGGTCTCGCTGCCGGTTGAAGGGATCGAAGAGGCCGAATAGCAGACCATGCCGCGGCCTTCCGGCGCAGAACGGCTCGAGGCGCGACGGGCGCGACTCGAGAGCCACGCCGCCGAGACGGACCCGGCCGTCGTTCTCAACGCGGCGGCGCGCTTCCTCGAGGCCCGGGCGCGTTCGGTCGGCGAGGTGCGCCGCCACCTGGCGGCCGCCGGGTATAAGGCTCCTCTCGTGGATGCCGCCATCGACCGGCTGACGGACCTGGGCATGCTCGATGACCGGGCCTTCGCGAGGGCTTGGGTGGATTCACGGGACCGGGCCAGGCCTCGAGGAGCGGCCGCCCTTCGCCGCGAGCTGGGCCTCAAGGACATCGACCGCGAGATCGTGGCGGAGGTTCTGGCCGAGAGAGGCGAGGCAGCCAGGGCCGGTTGGACCGGCGAGGAGAACGGTGGCTCCAGCGCCGACGAGTTCGCCGCGGATCGGCTTCTGTCCAAGAGCCGTGCCATGCTCCTGCGCGTCGCGGATCTCCGCGTCCGGCGAGGCCGCGCCTACGCGTTGCTGGCGCGCAACGGCTTCGATCCGGGGGTCTGCCGCGAGATCAGCTCGCGATTCGTGGCCGTGGATACCGACCCCGACGACTGAAGTCTCGGCTGCCGGTTCAGCCTCTGCTCGATCTTGCTCGGGAGTCGCGGGCGCTTGGCCGAAATCAGCCGCGCGCCGTAGACTACGCGGCGAGACGAAGGACGCGTCGCCGGTTCGTCATTGACCGGCGGCCTGGTCTCGGATCATTTACAACGCAGCTCCACTCGGCTTGCTCCGGGAGCGAGCTGAGCCGGGGACGGAGCTGCCCGCCCCGTTTCTTGGTACGCCCGGCCGCGCAATCCGACCCGGGTGGGAGGCAAGTAAATATGGACATCGCCCTTGTGGCCACCGCGCTCGTGGCCGCCTTCTCGGGCGTCTGCCTTGGCTTTCTGGGCCGTAGCCTCGTCGCCAGCCAGGCCCTTCAGAGTGCCCAGGAGAAGGCCGCCCGTATCGTTGCCGAGGCCCGAACCCAGCAGAAAGAGCTGATCCTCGCAGCCAAGGACGAGAAGCTGAAGCTGCAGCACGAGGCCGAGAACGAAGCCCGTGCCAAGCGGGCCGAGCTGGCTACCCTGGAGAGCCGGCTGCTGGCCCGGGACGAGCAGCTGGACATGCGCTCGGACATGCTCGAGCAACGCGACCGAAAGTTGCTCGATCGCGAGCGCGAATTCGAGAACAGCCGCCAGGAGCTGGCCCGCGCCCAGCAGGAGCAGGTGGCCGCCCTGGAGCGCGTCAGCGGGATGTCGGCCGCCGAGGCCAAGGCCCAGCTGCTGGAGGCGGTCCGCGACGAGGCCGATCACGATGCCGTCCGCCTGGCCAAGTCCATCGAGCGGCAGGCGCGGGAAGAGGCCGAGGAACGGGCCCGGGAGATCATCATCACGACGATGCAGCGCGTCGCCGCCGACCACACGGCCGAGCACACCGTCTCCTCCGTCCATCTCCCCAACGACGAGATGAAGGGCCGCATCATCGGCCGGGAGGGTCGCAACATCCGGGCCCTCGAGCAGGCCACCGGCGTGGACCTGATCATCGACGACACGCCGGAAACGGTCGTGATCAGCGCTTTCGACCCCGTCCGCCGAGAGGTTGCGCGCGTGGCCCTGACCAAGCTGATGGCAGACGGGCGCATCCATCCGGGTCGCATCGAGGAGGTCGTGACCAAGGCCCAGGCGGAGGTCGACCTGGCGATGCGTCAGGCCGGCGAGCAGGCCATCTACGACGCCGGCATTCCGGCGCTGCCGTCGGAGATAGTCAAGCTGCTCGGTCGTCTCAAGTTCCGGACCAGCTACGGCCAGAACGTCCTCGTCCATTCCGTGGAGACGAGCCGGCTGGCCGCGATCATCGCCGCCGAGCTTGGGGTGGACGTCCAGGCGGCCAAGGTCGGCGGCCTGCTCCACGACATCGGCAAGGCAGTCGACCACGAGACCGAAGGCCCCCACGCCCAGATCGGTGCCCAGATCGCGCAGCGTCACAACCTCTCGCCGAAGGTCGTGAACGCAATCGCGGCGCACCACCAGGAGGTTGACTACGCTTCTCAAGAGGCCCCGATAGTGCAGGTCGCGGACGCGATCAGCGCCTCGAGGCCGGGGGCACGCGGCGAATCGATGGAGACCTACGTCCGCCGTCTCGAGGATCTCCAGGCTATTGCCGAGAGCTTCGACGGGGTCGAGAAGAGCTTCGCCGTCCAGGCCGGCCGCGAGGTCCGCATTCTCGTCAGGCCCGATCAGATCGACGACGTGACCGCCACGCGGCTGGCCCGGGACGTCGTCAAGAAGATCGAAGCCAGCCTGACCTACCCGGGCCAGATCAAAGTGACGGTCATCCGCGAAACGCGGGCCGTCGAGTACGCCAAGTAGCCGTCTGTGGACACGATTGGAGACGCGCCGCGACCGGCCGCGTCGGAACGCACAGTTTGCCGGATCCTGATGATCGGCGATCTCATCGGCAAACCCGGCCGCCTCGCGCTGGAGGCTATCCTGCCCGGACTTCGACACGAGCGGGACATCGCCTTCGTCGCCGCCAACGGCGAGAACGTCGCCGGCGGGATGGGGTTGACCGCGTCGACGGCCGAAGCCATGTTCAGCGCGGGCGTGGACGTCATCACCTCCGGCAACCACATCTGGGACAAGCGCGAGATGTACGACCTTCTCGAGCGTGAGGAGCGGATTCTGCGGCCGGCCAACTACGGCACGGACGGCGTTCCGGGGCGAGGCTGGGGCGTCTTTCACGCCGATGAAGGCACGGAGGTGGCCGTTCTCAACTTCCAGGGCCGGACCTACATGACCCCGATCGAGAACCCATTCACGGACTTCGATCGGCTTGTCGATCAGGCGTCCGATCCACTGCCGCTCGTTCGCCTGGTCGACTTCCACTGCGAGCTCACAAGCGAGAAGAACGCATTCGGCATATACGTCGACGGCCGGGCGAGCGCAGTCGTCGGCACGCACACTCACGTCCCCACTGCCGACGAGCGGATCATGCCCAGGGGCACGGCCTACCAGTCGGACGTGGGCATGGTTGGGCCCGTTCACAGCGTCATCGGCTTCGATCCCGCCACCGTCCTGCCGCGCTTCATAAATGGCCTGCCGACACGCTTCGAGGTCGGGACCGGGCCGGTCGTCTTCAACGCTCTTCTCATCGATGTGAACAGGTCAAGCGGACGGGCCGTTGCGGTCGAGCGCATCCAGCGCGTCCTCGAGGTCTGACGTGCCCCGGGACGTGGCCGGGGCCACCCCGGACTCGCCGCCGACGATCGCCCCGGAGGGCGGGGTCGAGCCGCCGCGGACGAAGGCGGGCCTGATGGGCTCGGGGGCGACACCGGCTCTTTCCAGTTCCGCAGCCGCTCCGAGCGGGCCATGAGCGGCCGTGCAGTAGTCCCCGAGTACCCGTCTCGGGTCGATCTGCACACCCACAGCCGCCGATCGGACGGGATCATGGAGCCGCGCGCGCTCGTGGAGGCCGCTGCCGCGGCGGGAGTCCGGGTGCTGGCACTTGCCGACCACGACACCCTGGCCGGCTTCCGAGAGCTCGGCTCGGTCGGGTCGCCGGAGCTCCCGCTCGACCTCGTGCCGGCCGTGGAGATCAACAGCGTGGCCCGTGGAGTCGCCGGTCTCTGGGAGGGAGAGTTGCACATCCTTGGTCTTGGAGTCGATCCGGACGACGAGGAGTTCGAGGCCACGCTCGAATGCCAGCGGCGACTGCGCTCGTCTCGATTCGCCAGGATCGTGGCCCGTCTGCGCGAGCTCGGGCTGCCCATCGATGAGGGCGTCGGGGCGCTCTGGACGGCTCCCGGCTCCTCGCTCGGCCGTCCCCAGGTCGCCCGCCTCCTCGTCGCGGCCGGGCACGCTCCATCCGTGGACGCGGCGATGCGGGAGCTGCTGGCCCGTGGGAAGGCCGCGTACGTGCCACGACAGGGCCTCGGGCCCGGCGAGGCCATTGCGGCGATCCGGGCCGCGAACGGCCTGCCCGCCCTGGCGCATTTTGCAGACGGTCCGGCGCGGCGCGAGCTGGTGGCCGACCTGATAGCAGCCGGCCTGGGCGGGCTCGAGGTCCACTATCGGCACTTCGACGCGGAGACCGTGGCGGAGATGGAGGCGCTGGCCCGGACGCTTCGCCTGGCGCCGACCGGGGGCAGCGACTACCACGGCGACGGCGAGACCTACGCCGAGGCCCACGCCACGCTGTTCGTCCCGGACGAGGACGCGGCCGCGATCTTCGGAGCCCTCGGTCGCGGGCCCGGCCGGCCGGCCGCCGGAGCGAAGGCGGCGCCATGACGAAGGCATCGCCGGCAACGCTTGCCGCCGGCTTTACCTCGTCCCCACCGGAGGGGAGCCGCATGGCCGTGCCCTCCGCGGTGCCGGACCTGGTCGAGTTCGGGCCGGTGACCCACAGCCTGCCGACGTTCTTCATCTGGACTCTCGGCTGTCAGATGAACCAGAGCGACTCGGAGTAGATGGCCGGCCAGCTCCTCGCCGCCGGCTGCATCGCCGCACGTTCGATGGAGGACGCCGACCTCGTGGTGATCAACACCTGCGCCGTACGCGAACACGCGGAGGCGAGGGTGATCGGACGGCAGGGGCTGCTCGCCGATCTTAAGCGGTCGCGGCCGGGCATGTGTGTCGTGCTGGCGGGCTGCGGCGTCCGCGAGGCCGAGCGTGACGGCCTCTCCCGGCGCTTTCCGGCGGTCGACGTGTTCCTCCGGCCCGACGAGGAGCCGGAGCTCGCCTTGCGCCTGGGCCTGGTCTCCGCGCAAGCCCCGATCGGCCTGCAATTCGCGACCGCTGCCACGACCTTGCTGAGCGGCCGACCGGTCAGCTCCGCCGACCGCCTGGCTGCCTCTCGGGCCCGCGCCGTGGCTGAAGACCGGGTCGCCAGGGCGTCGACGATCTCCGCCTGGTTGCCGATCATCTACGGCTGCGACAAGACGTGCACGTACTGCATCGTCCCGTTCAGCCGCGGTCCGGAGCGCAGCCGGCCCTTCGACGACGTCGTGTCGGAAGCCCGCCAGATCGCCGCGGCCGGCTACAGGGAGCTGACGCTCCTCGGCCAGAACGTCAACAGCTACGGCCACGACCTGCCGCCGGAAGATCGTTTCGCGCACATCGACACCGAACGATCGGCCGGACGCCGGCTGGACCTCCAGTCAAGGCCCGACCTGGCCGAGCTCTTGAGAGCCATCGACGCAATCCGGGGCAACGATGGAAGGCCGACGATTCCCCGTCTTCGGTTCATTACGTCCCATCCATGGGATCTCTCAGATCGACTCATCGACGCGATGTCAGCGTGCGAGTCGGTAGCCGAACACCTGCACCTGCCGATACAGTCCGGCGACGACAGGATGCTCGGGCGGATGGGCCGCCAGTACACGGTTGCTCACTACAAGGAGCGGCTGGCCCGCATCCGGGCGGCCGTGCCGGGCATCGCCGTCTCCACGGACGTGATCGTTGGCTTCTGTGGCGAGACCGAGGAGCAGTTTCGGGGGACGCTCACGGCCCTGGACGAGATGAGGTTCGACACCGTCTTCGCCGCTGCCTATTCGCCTCGACCGGGGACGCCGGCGCTTCGCATGGCCGACGACGTTCCGCCGGCCGTCAAGCGACGACGGTTGAATGAGCTGCTAGCCTGCCAGGAGAAGATCGGCCTGGAGCTCAACCGGGAGTGGCTGGACCGCGAGGTCGAGGTCCTGGTCGAGCGGGTCGTGCCGCCACGCCGCAAGGCGGTCGGCGGAGACGACGCCGACCCGACGGCCGACTCAAACCCGGACGATGGCGACGGTGGTATTCCCGACATTGCCGGCACGGCAGGGCAGGGGAGCGTCCCTCTGGCCGGCCGAACCCGCCACAACAAGCTCGTCCACCTCGCCGCCGATCCCGCGATGATCGGATGCGCCGTGACCGTCCGGATCGAGCACGCCGGCCCGTTCGCCCTGCGCGGCCGGGTCGTGTCCGGCGCCTCCTGAGTGGCCGGCCGGGGGGTGCCGCCGCTGGTCGTCCTGGCCGGTGTGACGGCCAGCGGCAAGACCGCGCTCTCGCTCGGACTGGCGGAGCAGCTCAGGATCCGCGGCATCCCCGCCGAGATCATCTCCGCGGACTCCCGACAGGTCTACCGCGGCATGGACATCGGCACTGCCAAAGCGACCGCCGAAGAGCGCTCTCGCGCCACTCACCATTGCCTCGACCTGGTAGATCCGGACCAACCGTTCAGCGTTTCCGACTACACGGCCTGTGCCGGGGAGGCCCTTGCGGGAATTGACGAGCGTGCCGCGGTCGGGATCCTGGTTGGCGGCACCGGCTTCTACATCCGAGCGGTCGCGCGCGGACTGGCGTTCGACCGGCTGCCCTGGGATGCAGGCGTCCGCGCCACCCTGGAGGCCCGGCTGGTCGCGGATGGCCTGCCGGGTCTGGTCGAGGAGCTGCGGCGCATCGCGCCGACGCGGGCCGCCGCCGTGGATCTGAGGAACCCTCGACGCGTGGTCAGGGCACTGGAGATCGCGCGACTTCGCGGCGACGCGCCACTCCCCGGGCCGCGGGGATACGGGCGGGCAGTGCTCTGGCTCGGGCTGACGGTCGATCGGCCGGCCCTCCGCGAGCGCATCCGCGTTCGCGCCCGCGCCCAGTTCGAGGCCGGCCTGATCGAGGAGACACGCGCCCTCGCCGCGCGCTTCGACTCATCCCGCCCAGCCTTCTCCGGAATCGGCTACGCGGAGGCCCTTGCCCTCATCCACGGACGGATATCGTACGAGGAGGCCATCGCCGAGGACGCCCGCCGCAACGTCCTTCTCGCGCGTCGTCAGGCCACGTGGTTTCGCCGCGAGCCCGACATCACCTGGCTCGACGCAACGCACGGCCTGCCGATATCGGACGCCTTTGACCTGGTCCTGAAGTACCTGGGTTCATAGTGGGGCGACGGCATCGTCCGCCCGGGCAGGCCCGCGGCGCGAGTACACCTCGCGGGCGCCGCCGCGCCTTCGGCTATCCTGAACCTCGTATGACGAAAGACATGGTCGATCTGACGGCGCCGGTTGAGCGGGCCTTTCTCGTGGCAGTCGATACCGGCGACGACCCCGGCTGGACGGCCGAGGAGTCGATCGGGGAGCTGGCCAGCCTGGCCGACACTGCCGGTGCCGAAGTCGTCGGGGCCGAGTGGCAGAACCGCCGGCACGTCGACCCCAACCTCTACGTCGGCAAGGGCAAGGTCGACGAGCTCGTGGCGGCCAGGTCGGAGACCGGCTTCACCGTCCTGATCACGGACGACGAGCTCTCCCCGGCTCAGCAGCGCGCCCTGGAGGGGGCCGTCAAGACGAAGGTGATCGACCGTTCGAGGCTCATCCTGGACATCTTCGCCCAGCACGCCCAGACGCACGAAGGCCGGCTCCAGGTTGAGCTCGCGCAGCTCGAATACCAGCTGCCCCGCCTGACCCGGCTGTGGACCCACCTTTCCCGGACGGGCGGCGGGATCGGCACCCGAGGCCCGGGCGAGGCGCAACTCGAGACCGACCGGCGCATCGTCCGCGAGCGCATCAAGAAACTCAAGGAACGGGTCGAACAGGTCGCCGAGCAGCGACGGACGGCCACCCGGGCGCGCGACCGCCGCCTCCTGGCCACCGTGGCGATCGTGGGCTACACCAACGCCGGCAAGTCGACCCTGCTCAATGCCCTGGTCGGCCAGGAGGTCGTAAAGGCGGAGGACCGCCTCTTCGCCACGTTGGACCCGACATCCCGGCAGGTCAAGCTCGGCGACGGCCAGACGGCGATCGTGACCGATACGGTGGGCTTCATCCACAAGCTGCCGCACCAGCTCGTGGACGCCTTCCGCGCCACACTCGAAGAAGTCACGCGGGCCGACGTCCTCCTCGAGATCGTCGATGCGTCCGACCGCCACTTCGCCGAGCACCGCGCCACCGTGCAGCTCGTCCTGGAAGATCTCGGAGCAGGGGAGAAGCCGCGTCTCGTCGCCTTCAACAAGGCCGACCTGATCGAGGCCGCCGCTCGCCACGGCGACACGCCCGCACCGGCGATATCCGGCCAGGTACTCATCTCCGCCGTGACGGGCTACGGCATGGAGACCCTCAAGGCTGAGCTGTCGGCGCTGCTCGCCTCGCTCTGGGTCGATGTTGACGCCGCGATCCCGTATCGTGCGGGCGAGTTGCTGGCTCGCGTCCGCGAACGCGGGACAGTCGAACTCGAGTACCGATCGAGCGATGTCCGAGTCAGGGGCCGGGTGAGCCCGCCCCTGGCCGGCGAGCTCCAGGCAGTGGCTGCGGAATGGGCTGAATCCCTGCGCGGCGGAAGCGCGGAGTCGCCGGAGGCTTGAGGCCGCCGCCCCAACGCCGCGACCGGACTCGCGTATGACCGGGTGGAAGGCAGGCCGATGGGAAGGCAGGCCGTAGTCGTCTCCCGGAAGGGGAATCCCCAGAACGGCCGTTCTAATACAATCGCCGCGGGAGGCGGACCGTCAGGTCGTTTGTTGGCAGGAAGTGGACAAGTGCGAAAACTGCAGCCCCGGTACCGAAAACTGGTGGATAAGCCACTTCCTCGCAGGGCTCGCCGGCCCTAGATTCTGTCTTGCCCGGAGGGGCAAGCGAGATCGACACCGAGTCAGCGGTTTCGACGGAAACGGTGCCAGGTCTACGCGAAGGTTCACGGACCCGCAAGGGTGCGTGGGTTGGAACGTAGGACGAACGCCGCGGAAGGCGGAGCGTAGAGGGCTCGGTGGCAGGTCCGGCAGTGGCCGGAGCGCAGGTTTCTGCTCGAGCGAGGAGTCCTCGGACGCCTTGCTCGCGGAGGTCAAAGCGGCTAGCACACGCGGATCCGCAGCACGATCGAACAGGTTCCTCCGGGCGTTTTGCTGTGTCCCGATCCGTGCCCGGGGCCGGCGGCAACCAGGAAGGACTGTTCGACCAGCGGGGTAGGGGACAGAGGCGTTATCCTCGGCCGCATATCGTTCAGCAGCGTTCAGCAGCCAGGACATCGATGCCGCCCGCCAGCCCCAGCATCTGGATCATCATCCCGACCTATAACGAGCGCGAGAACATCGGCCCGATCGCCGACGCGATCCTCGGTGTCGTCCCCGACGCTCATATCCTGATCGTGGATGACGGGTCCCCCGACGGCACGGGGGAGCTGGCGGACGGAATGGCAGAGATGCGCCCGGCCATCGCCGTCCTGCATCGCGAGGCCAAGCAGGGCCTCGGCCGGGCCTACGTCGCGGCATTCAACGAAGTGATCGACCGGGGAGCGGACATCGTCGTCCAGATGGACGCCGACTTCAGCCATCCAGTCCGGTTCCTGCCGTTACTCCTGGAGCCGCTTCGTGCCGGCAAGGCGGACCTGGTGCTGGGATCCCGCTACGTCAAGGGCGGCCATATCCCGCGTTGGAGCGTCCCCCGGCGCCTGATCAGCCGCGGCGGCAGCGTCTTCGCGTGCGTCGTTCTGATGATGCCCTATCGGGACCTTACGGGCGGTTTCAAGGCGTGGCGAACGCCGGTTCTGCGCAACATCGACCTCGATCGTCTCCACGCCGGTGGCTACGGCTTCCAGATCGAGACCACGTTCCGAGCGCGACTTGCCGGTGCACGTGTGATCGAGGTGCCTATAACGTTCGAGGAGCGCCGTGCCGGCACATCGAAGATGAGCTTCGACATCGTCCTGGAGGCGTTCCGTCTCGTCCTGGCGCTTCGTGTGAAGAATCTCCGGCGCCGCAGCCGCCGTTTGGGCGACCAGCCAGCCTGACGCCTGGCCATACGGAAAGCCGACCGCGACGTCCGACCCGACTCCCCGATAGCACGCCTGTTCTCATTACACGCGTGAGGACTGAAACGGCAGCAGCGCGACTGTGCGCCAGGGCTGCAACTGACGGAAACTCCGGCAACGAAACCCCAACCATGTGGAAAGACCGGTTGCCGGAAGCCAGGACCCCGCCTACATTTGATCCTGCCCGGAGGGGCCACGAAAACCGAACGACCCGACCGATTCTCGGATCGGCCGAACGATGCGGAGTCGCGGTTCCTTCGGGCATCTCGTTGAGCAACCACGGTTCATCGCCGCGCCGCCGACCCACCACCGGCCGCCCGCCGCACCCGGCGCCTTTCACTGGCCGCGTTTTCGGGCATCCCTGGCGGATCCCAATTCCCTGGCCGGCTGTCGGCGGCGTCAGGATGTGGCTCATACGCGCAGGGCGGGCAACCGTGCGAGTGCATCGAGTTGGTCGGGCCCTCGGTGTTTGCCTCCCGTGCCACTTCCGATAAGAGAGGTTATGTCCGTTCCACCACGAAATGGACATTGGCGTCGGGAAGACCAGCCACTAGGAGCCTGAGGCCTGCTTCGCTCGCCGCTTGGCGGGATGGTCGGAGGATTGCCGGTCGATCTGGCTGACACGCTGGTTGCTCACGCCCAGGAGCAGCCCGGCGTCGCGCGCCGTGTAGCCTGAGGCGCGGATCTCGGATACGGCGTGCCGCATCGCGATGGAGGCCGCCTCCTGGGCGGCCGTGGCCCGCTCCCGCTCGCGGAGAGCCGCCTCGACGGCCTCCCGGACTCCCCCGAGCGAGTCCAGGTCCGGGTCGACGACGACGTCGAACGAGTCTTCGGGGACGTGTCGAACGAGAGAGATCACCTCGCGGATCATCGCCTCGGCCTGGTCGAGCCGGCGGACCTGCGTGTAGAGGCCTTGCTCAGCGGGAACCTGAACGAACCACCACCGTCCCTCGCGCCTGGCGGTGGCTCGATAGCTTGGCTTCACCGTTTCCACCACTCCTTCCCAAGCTCGGCTTCGAGCTCCTCGTAGATCGTCGATGCCAGCCGATCATCTATCTCGACATGCCGCGGCACCTGCACGCGGATGGACCCGCGCCGCCAGATCTCGTGATTGGCCCCTTGCCGTTCGAGTTCCCAGACGACTCCCGTTTCGCGCGAGGCCCTGGCTATTCTCCGGAGCATCCGCCCGCGCCTCATTAGCTAACAGCCTACCAGGATAGGCTGTGGTAGGCAAGCGGCATAGGCAGTGTGGCATGTCGCCTGAGCGCCCGCCCTTGACTCAGCCCGGCCGAGATCACGCAAGGCGTAGATTGCGGACCGCACACGCTTACTCACCGGCCGACTGCGGGCCGCAGCAAGGGACGGTCGGTCCTGACGCCCCGCTTACGCGGGCGAGACGCGGCGAAGCCGGCCTGGGGCGTCACCTCAGCCGACCCCCTACCCTTGCGGCCGCCGTCCCTGGCAGTTGACATGCGCACCATCGTACGTATGATCGTACGCATGCGAAGGATAGCCGAGGCAGGACCGCAGGTCGCCTATCAGGCGACCGATCTCGCGCGCCACCACCGCGCGGTCATCGATGCGGCCCGTTCAGGGCAGGCCCTGCTGCGGGACAAGGACGGAACGGCCCTTGTCCTGGCGCCGGCTGCCGAAATCGAGCGTACCTATGAGATCGCCGAGCTGGCCCTTGAGTTGATCCGCGCCAGGCAGGCGGTCGATCGGGAGGTCGGCCGGCGTTCGGCCGGGCCGTACGGGGATCTGGCCTGGCTGAGCGTGCTGCCTGACGAGGTCCAGCGTCGGTGCCTTGACGAGATCACCGAGGCGTTGCTTGTCGCGTCCTCGGGCACGTCTCTCCGACCGGTCGAGTTGTTGCTGGGCGACTGGCGCGCAACGGCCGAGGCCTGGGCCGATCCGGATACTCGCCAGGCGCTCATGCTGGAGGAGACCGCGCCCCTCGACGACACAGAGCTGTAGGGACGCGGGGCCGGGCGATGCCAGAGCTGCCCGGTCGCCATACAGCGTCTCATGCCGCCGTTGGAGCGTGGACTCTCAAGCCGGTATCTGCTCGCGCGCAGCAGGAGTGGGAGCATGCCAAAACGGCCGAACCCGAGCTGATGTCAGGGCTCCGCGAGCGCCTCCGATCGCGCCCTCTCGACCGATACGACAACCCCAATCGCACCCATCAACTCAAGCCTCCGCTGGCAGAGAAGGTCGTCGGCGGAAAGAGGCTGCAGCAGTGGCAACACGAACTGACCGGCGGCGGTCGGGTCTTCTACTGCCCGGATCGGGCGGACGGAGTTGTGTGGGTTACCAGGGTCGAACTTGCGCACCCGAAGGAAACCGAGTGAGCCCCAGCGACAAGCCATACGCCGACCACTCCCAGTCCCGCACGGCCGGTGAAGCTGGCCAGGGGTGTCGAGCGAGGCGATCCCTGTTGTCCCGGCGCCCCTGCTCCGACGGTCCCATCCTGGTCCAACGATGGCGCGCAGGCCGGCCGTTCATCGGCAGCCTGCCGCTCATTTGACCAGCCGGCTAGTACTTCGAGCGGCGCGGCTCTTCCTTCTTGGGCGGGCGGGGCTCGTAGCCGGGGCGCGGCGGATGCGGAGCCGTCCCGGGAGCCATGTCCGGCTGGGGGGGCCGCGGCCCACGAGCGCGGGCCGCTTCTACCTCGCGCGCGAAGGCTGCCGCGCGCTCAGGCGGAACGGCGCGCTCCCAGTCGGCCGTGATCTGCTTGACCCGAATGTTCGCTGCCGCGCGCTGCTCGCGTTCGTGTCTCGACCGCTTCGTCATTTGGTCCTCGTCTGGGCTACCGGCAGTTCCGCCGAATGGGACAACCATCTTGCGCTCTTCGGCGACGCCTGTCCCGAACAAACTGCAATGCGCCGGCAACAGGAACGGGATGCGATCGAGGCGGCCGGCGGTACGCCGTGTCAGCCCTGACGGTAGCCGGTCGTCGTCCTTGATTGTCATGCCACGGACGGATCCGGTGGTCCCTATGAGGCGGCGCTCCGCTCCCCACTGCGGGGCGTTTGACGCCCGGGCCGGGGGACGCCAAGCTCACGGCAATATGCAGCCCCGTCCCCTCCCCTCTCTGCCCGAAGCCCGGGCCGAGTTCATCCGCGCCTATCCCGAGTTCGAGGCGACCCGGCCACTCGACGAATTGCGGGCGACGGACTATGCGCGCCTGGATCGCGGTGGCGATGTCTTCCTCGACTACACGGCCGGCGGCGTCTACGCCGACTCGCAGGTTCGCGCGCATGCCGACCTGTTGAGGGGTGGTGTCTTCGGCAACCCGCACTCGACCAATCGGGCCTCGCTGGCCATGACGGAGCTCGTCGAGCGCGCCCGCGCCCGCGTGCTGGAATTCTTCCGGGCGTCCCCGGACGAGTACGTCGTCTGCTTCACCCAGAACGCGAGCGGGGCGCTCAGGCTCGTGGGCGAGGCGTACCCCTTCTGCCCCGACGGCCGTTACGTCCTCACGTTCGACAACCACAACTCCGTCAACGGCATTCGCGAGTTCGCCCGGGCGAAGGGCGCTCGGGTGACCTACGCGCCCGTGATCCCGCCGGACATGCGGATCGACGAGGACCGACTGGCGGCCTGCCTGGAAGACGCTGGGACGAGTTCCTGCAACCTGCTCGCCTACCCGGCCCAATCCAACTTCTCGGGCGTTCAGCACTCGCTCGACTGGATCGAGCGGGCCTACGACCGGGGTTGGGATGTCCTGCTCGATGCCGCCGCCTTCGTGCCCACCAATAGGCTCGACCTGGGCCGCTGGCATCCCGACTTCGTGCCGATCTCGTTCTACAAGATGTTCGGCTACCCGACGGGTGTCGGGGCCCTGATCGCCCGGAGGCCGGCCCTGGGGAAGCTGCATCGGCCCTGGTTCGCCGGGGGCACGATCACCGTCGCCTCGGTCCGGGGCGATCGCTACTACATGCAGGAGGGCGCTGCAGCGTTCGAGGATGGCACGCTCGACTACCTCTCGCTGCCGGCGGTCGAGATCGGGCTGCGCCACATCGACGGCGTGGGCCTCGACCTGATCCACACTCGCGTGCGCTGCCTGACCGATTGGCTGCTCCGGGCCCTGGCCTCGCTCCGACATGGGAACGGTGAGCCGGTCGTGCACATCTACGGCCCCCTCGACTCAACCGATCGGGGCGGGACGGTGGCTCTGAACCTGTACGACGCCCGCGGCCATTTCATCGACCACCGCATCGTGGAGCGACGCGCCAACGACGCTGGCATATCTCTGCGAACGGGCTGCTTCTGCAACCCCGGCGGCGGCGAGGTGGCCCTCGGTCTATCCGCGGAGGAGCTGTCGTCGTGCTTCGTCCGCGCGCCCGACCGGCTGGCCCTTGACGAATTCCGGCGCTGCATCGACGACAAGAGCACGGGAGCGGTCAGGGTCTCGCTCGGGCTGGTCACGACCTTCGCCGACGTGCACCGGTTCGTGGAGTTTGCGGCCGGTTTCGCGGACGGGGACGCCCGGGAGACCTAGACGGAGCGGCCTCTGAGTTCTCCCGATACCCGTGGGCGGCGGCATCACGGGCGGCGGCGTCACGCGAGGAACTGGGCATTTGCTAACCCCGGTAGCACGGGAGTGAGTAGCGAGGTGCCGGGGACGTCGCGGACATTGAAGAACGGCCTGGGAATGGCTATAGCCACGCTTGCGATGGCGCCCCGGGACTCGTGTCCGCAGCCGGCCGGCCGCGGATAATCGGCCCGTGCTACCCCCATTAGCAGATGACAGGAAACCGCCGGACTGATCGAATCGGACCGGGCGGATCGAATCGAGCCGGGCGCTTCGAATCACGGAAGATCAGGCCACGGATGACCAACGCCCTCGCTGGGATCCCGGGGCGGTTCAATCTGAACCACGTCGGGCGGGCGCGCGGCTCACCGCCCGACCGCTCGGACTCAGGCACAGGCCGCTATTCGCCTCGCAGCTCGAATGCCCGAGTGGTCGGATGGGTCGGCTTCCGCCGACCCGCCGCCCCGTCGAAGCCCCTGACGGCGTACCGCGACCAGATCTAGTCCTCGACGACCTCGGCCAGCAGTTCCTGGGCCTGGAAGAGGTTGATGCCGCTGGCCAGGAGATCGAGCAGGGCCCGCATCGTGCGCTCCTCCTCGACCTGCTCGTCGATGAACCACTGTAGGAACTGGAGGCCCCGGTGGTCGCCCGCCTCCACCGCGGCGGTGGCCATGGCGTTGAACTGGCCGGTGACCTTGACCTCGCTCGCGAGCGCCGTCTCGACCGCCTCGGTGGCCGACTTGTAGTGGGTCGTGGCGGTCGGAAGCCCGGGGAGGTCGAAATCGAGCTCGTTGTCGAGGAGGAAGGCCATGATCTTCGAGGCGTGCTCCGCCTCCTCGACCGACTGATCGCGGAACAGCTTAGCCCACTTGCCGAGGCTCTGGCGTTCGAAATAGAGAGAGATCCCGAGGTATGCCTGGTGGGCTCCGAGCTCGGTGGCCACCTGCGCTACGAGAAGCTCACCCAGTCGCTTGCTGATCATCCTGTCCCCTATCGCGGAGTTAGCCGGCCCGAACGTCCGTCATCTGGACGTCGTGGTGCGTTCCATCGTAGGGCAGCCGCATCGAAACCGTCGGCGGTTCCCCCGGATGCGGCTCCGGCGCCGCTAGGCGCGGCTCCAGCGCCGGCCGGCGGCGGACTTGCGCCGCTTCTTGCCCGGGGCCCGCTATGCTGATCGAGCGAGGTTGTCTCGCAAACGCAGGTCTGAAGAACCGCAACGAGGGCCCGATGTCCAGCGTACCCGAGCTCTATCGCCCGAGCCTGGCCACACTCACCGATCTCTACGAGCTGACGATGGGCGCGGGGTACGAAACTGCCGGCGTGGCCGACCGCGAGACCGTCTTTGGCCTCCACTTCAGGACCCTCCCGTTCGGGGGCGGTTACGCCGTCGCGGCCGGGTTGGACGACGCCCTGGCTATTCTCGAGAACCTTCACTTCGACGCGGTCGACATCGCCTACCTGGGCGGCCTGCGCGGCGCCGGAGACAGGCCGCTCTTCGGTTCGGCCTTCCTGGAGCGCCTGGAGGCGCTCGAGTTCACCTGCGACGTCGACGCGATACCCGAGGGCACCGTCGTCTTCGCCAACGAGCCGCTACTGCGCGTTCGAGGGCCGCTCCTGCAGGCCCAGCTCGTCGAAAGCATGCTGCTCAACGTCATCGGCTTCCAGACGCTGGTGGCCACCAAGGCGGCGCGCGTGGTCGAAGCGGCTGGCGGTGGTGCCGTCCTGGAGTTCGGGCTCAGGCGCGCCCAGGGCCCGGATGGGGCGCTCTCGGCCGCCAGGGCCGCGTACATCGGAGGCGTAGCCGCCACGTCCAACGTCCTGGCGGGACGCCTCTACGGCATTCCAGTCCGCGGCACTCACGCTCATTCGTGGGTCCAGGTCTTCGACGACGAGCAGCGGGCCTTCGACGTGTACGCCGACGCACAACCGGACAACGTGACACTCCTCGTCGACACCTACGACTCTCTGGCGGGCGTGGCGCATGCCATCGAGACCGGGCGTCGCCTCGAAGCGCACGGCGGCAGGCTGGCCGGCATCCGTCTCGACTCGGGCGACCTGGCCTACCTCTCGGTGGAGGCTCGACGGATGCTCGATGCGGCCGGGTTCGCCGAGACGAAGATCGTGGCCTCCAACGACCTGGACGAGTACACCATCGCCTCGCTTCGCGAACAGGGTGCTCGGATCGACATCTGGGGCGTCGGGACCAGGCTGGACACCTGCTACGACCAGCCCGCTTTGGGGGCGATCTACAAGCTCACCGCCATCTGCAACCCCGACGGCGGCTGGCGGTACCCCGTCAAGCTCTCGGAGCACAGCGCCAAGATCTCGATCCCCGGCGTTCTCGGAGTGCGGCGCTTCGCCGACCCGTCGGGCCGTTTCAGGGCCGACATGATCTACGACGAGGACCTGCCCGCGCCGCCCGACCGCGACGTCATCGTCGACCCTGCCGACGCGCTGCACATGCGTGCCATCGAGGCCGGTTGGAAGCCCGAGGAGCTGGTTCTGCCCGCGCTCCGATCCGGCGCGCGGGTTGGGCCGGCACCTTCCCTAGACGACATCAGGGCCCGAACCCGCGCCCAGCTAGGCAGCCTCCACCCGGCGATCCGGCGGCTCCTGAACCCGCACACGTATCCGGTCGGGCTCGAGCGCGCCCTCCACGAGCGCCGGACTCAACTCGTCATGGAGAGGCGTCTGGCGCAGCCGATGGGCTGACGGCTCCGCGAACGGCGAGTGGGCGAGCGACCGGCGATTCGGCTCCGCGAACGGCGAGTGGGCGAGCGACCGCCCGCTACTCCATCGACTCGGATCCCCGTGGGATGCCGCCGATATCGGGATCCAGGCCCGTTGCCGGGGGCTCGCCGGGCGGCTCGTCCGCGGCGGTGTCCGTCGGGGCCTCCTCGATCGCCAGTTCGGCCCCGGTCTCGGCGACTTCGGCGATTGCCTCCTCGATCGCCAGTTCGGCCTCGATCTCGGCCGCGGAATCGGCCGGGGTGGCCTCGAGTTCGGCCTTCGTGGCCGCGTCTTCGACGGATCCGTCGTCGCTCGCGAATGCGACCGACGCGGAGGAGAATGTTTCCAGCTCGACCGCCTCGCCTGCCTCCGGCCCGCGGAGTGAAATGAGGCCCTCGGCCTCGGGGGCTGCCGATGCGTCGGGGGTGGTCCAGCGTGGGTCGAGGGTGAGATGCAGGAGCGCCGGCCGGCCGGCCTCCAGCGCCTGCCGAAGCGCCGGTTCGAACTCCTCGTCGCTTCGAACTGACAGTCCAAGCGCACCGCATGCTTCGGCGACGGCCGCGAAATCAACCGGGCCCAGCTGCGTGGCAAGGCCCGGGGTGGCGCCCCGCAGCCGCTGTTGACGCCACGTCATTCCGTAGCGGCCGTTGTCGAACACGACGGCGAGGACGTGGGCCCGTTCGCGAACGGCAGTCTCGAGCTCGGCCATCGTCATGGCGAAGCCGCCGTCGCCGGCGAGGGCCACGGCCAGCCGGCCGGGGCGCGCCAGGACGGCTCCGATGGCCGCCGGCAGGCCGTAGCCCATCGGCCCTGCCGACGAACCGAGGAACGTACCGGGCCGGTGAAAGCGATAGCCGCGCGCCGCCCAGGTCGCGAAATCGCCCGCATCTGTCGTCAGGATCGTCTCGTGAGGGAGGACCCGACCCAACGTTGCCACGACACGGCCGGGATGCACGCCGGGGCCCTCCCAGGGCTCCGCGTCGACGATCGAGCCGGCTTCGTAGGCCTCCCGGTCGACTGCGTTGGCCGCACTGCGCTCGTCCAGGGTGGAGGCTTGGAAGACGGCTCGCGCCAGGACGCGCTGAGCCACCCGCAGGAAGCCCGAGACGTCCGCGGCCATGACTATGTCGGGTCGCCGGGAAGACGTCGCTCCTCGTGGCTCTACGTCCACCTCAGCCCAACGCGTTGCGCCGCCCGGGATTCGATACCCGAAAGTGGTGATCTCACCCAACCTGCTGCCCAGGACGAGCAGCGCGTCCGCGGCTTCGAGACGGGCAAGCACGCTGGCCGGGGCTCCCAGACCGGCCATGCCCAGGTACAGCGGGTTGTCATTTGGGAATACGTCGGCCCGCCGCCATGACGACACCACCGGGACGCGCATCGTCTCGGCGAAACGGACCAGCGCATCGGTGCTGCGAGCTCGCAGCACGCCGGCCCCGGCGAGGATCAGCGGTCGATGCGCGTCGGCGAGAAGGTGGAGCACCTTTCGGACGAGCGTCGGGTCGGGCTCGGGGTAGTGCTCGGCCGGGCCGGCGGCGGCGTGGCCGGTCGCGGCGTGGTCTTCGCCGCCGCCGAACAACGCGAGCACGTCCACGAGATCGGCCGGGACGGAGATCAGGACGGGCCCGGGTCGGCCCCTCGTTGCCGTCGCCACGGCTCGATCGATGAGTGAGCCCGCCCCGAGGGCGTCTTTCAACTCGACGGCCAACTTGACGATCGGCTCGAAGGTGCGCACGACGTCGAGCTCCTGGAACGCCTCGCGCCCCTGGACCTCCCGGCTTACCTGGCCGACGATGGCGATCACGGCCGCGGAATCGGCGCGGGCGGCATGGAGACCGATGGCGAGATTGGCAGCTCCCGGCCCGCGGGTGCCGATGCACGCCGACGGGCGGCCCGTGAGCTGGGCCACTGCCGCAGCCATGAAGGCCGCGGATCCTTCGTGGCGCGTTGCGACCACCCGGATTCGACTCGCGGCCAGCGCCTCTATCAAACCCAGTACGCTCTCGCCCGGCACGGTGAAGGCGATCTTCACGCCGGCACGAGCCAGACTTTCGGCCAGGACTGCGCCGACCGTGGCGGTGGCGCCCTGGTTCTCAGCGATCGACATGACCGTTCTCCTTCGGATTACCGCGCCGGGTCAGCGGGCGGGTCTCACCGGTAGTTCGTGAACTGCAACGCGACCGGTTCATCGAGTTCCTTCAGCCGGGTGATCACGCGCTGAAGGTCGTCCTTGCTCTTGCCGAAGACCCGCAGGGCGTCTCCCTGGACCTGCGGCTTGACCTTTGGGAACTCGTCGCGGACGAGCTTGCTCAGCTTGCGGGCCAGATCCTCGTCAAGTCCGCGCCGGAGCAGTATGTGCTGGCGGACCTTGTTTCCGCCCGCAGGTTCGATCTTGCCCCAGTCGAAGATCTTCAGCGACAGGCCCCGCCTGACCGCCTTCGACTCGATCAGATCGCGAATGGCTTTCGCCCGAAACTCGTCATCGGTCAACAGGACGAGCTCGGCCTTCGTCTGCGAGAGATCGAACGTAGCACCCTTGAAGTCGTAGCGCTGTCCTACCTCGCGCCGGACCTGGTCCAGCGCGTTGCGCATCTCCTGATCGTCGAAGTCGCTCACAACGTCGAATGAGGACTCGCCTGCCATTGGCCCTCCCGTGATCTGGCAACCGCTTGGACCGCCCGGCTCGCCGCTGCCCCTCGAATCGCCCTGGTCACACGGGCGGTCCGAAACGGCATCTGCCAGGTGCGGAGATTGTGCAGCACCGCGGCCGAGTTTGGGAAAGGAAGATCGGCCGGCGTCGGCAGCCTCGAATGTCAGCCGGCCAGCGTCGCCAGCAGCAGCTCTGCGATCCTGTAGCTCCTTCCCCCGCCCATAACGAGGACGGCGTCGCCGGATCGGACCTCCTTTGCGAGCCACGCCGCCGTCCGTTCCACCGATCCGGGTGCAACCGCGGTCAAACCCGGCCTGAGCCGGGCAGTGGCCTCGGCCAGGACCGCGGCCGAAGTGATGCTCGTGTCCGGATCGCGGCTCGCCCAGATGTCGGCAACGGCCACCGCATCGGCGGTGGCCAGGACCTCGGCGAACTGGTGGAGCATCGCCGCTGTGCGATGGTATGTCAGGGGCTCGTAGACGGCCCAGATGCGTCGGCCCGGCTCCAGCTGGCGGAGCGCCGCCAGGGTTTCTCGGATGGCAGTCGGGTGATGGCCGTAGTCGTCGTACACGACGACTCCCCTCGCCTCCCCTTTTCGCTCGAGGCGGCGCCCCACGCCCATGAAGCTGCCGAGTCCCGCAACCAGCTGATCCGGCCGGACCGACAGCGCGATCGCGGCGCCTGCCACGCCGAGGGCGTTGGCCGCGTTGTGTCGGCCAGCCAGCCGAACGCGGGTGGCAAGGACCTCGTCGTCCGTACCGACTCCCGCGAACTCGAGAAGCGTCCCGTCGGGGCCCGAATCTGCAATCCGGCCGAGCAGGACCCGGGCCGGCCCCCCGGCCGTGCGGAATCGGGCACTGAGCGCCTCTCGCCGAACGGCATCGAGCAACGCCCGGTCGTCCGCTACCAGCGACACGGCGTAGACGACGCCGGGCCAGTCTCGCAGGAGATCGAGCACAGCCGCGACACCCGGATCGGCTACGTTGGCCACCAGGATGGGTTCGCCCGGGACGCTTCGCGCCTTTCGCAGCCAGCCGGCGAAAGCCGCGACGACGGCCTCCCTGTCGGCGAACACGTCCGGGTGATCCCATTCGGCCGACGTCAGGACCGCCACGCTCGGCCGGTAGGCGTCGAAGTTGCCGGCGTACTCGTCCGCCTCCACCACGAACGGCATCCCGAGGCCGGTGCGCGCGGTCGAGGGCAGGCCTCCGGTAATCGAACCCGCCAGCAGGGCGCCGACGAAGGCCGACGGGTCGAGCCCCGCCCGAACGAGCACGTGGACGAGCCATCCGGCCGTCGTGCTCTTGCCGTGGGTACCGGCCACACCTATCAGGAGCCTCCCCACGGCTGCGTCGGCGATGACCTGCTGCCATGGCTCGAGCGTGATCGAGAGGGCCCTGGCAGCGGCGAGTTCCGGGTTGTCGGGGTCAACGGCCGTCAGAGCCTTGGTGACCGCCAGGCGCTCCGGCGCAGGCCCGCGGGTCAGGTGGCTCGGGTCGTGGCTCCAATCGAGCCGGATCGTGGCGGCCTCGAGGGGTGGCGTGTACTGGGAGGGACCGCCCGAATCGCAGCCGCTGACGGCGGCCCCGCAACCGAGCGCCAGGAGTGCGGCCGCACTCGCACCGGCGCCGCCGGCTCCGACGACGTGGATTCGCTCCCCCGGGCGAATCCGGCGCGCGTCCCTGGCAGGCGACAGGCCGCTGCCGATCGCTGCCGCACCTCGTACGGAGCTCAAGGGTTCGGGCCGGACCAAACGCTCGTCGAGATGCGCTCCAGCAGCAGCTCAACGGCTGCGCGGGCACTCGCGTCCCGATTGGCTGCGCGGTCGCCGGCCCAGACGAACCGCCGAACATCGACGCCGGCAGTATCGGCCACCGCCACGTAGGTCAAGCCGACGGGCTTGGCCGGGCTGCCGCCACCGGGCCCGGCGATACCGGTGACGGCGACCGCGACGTCGGCCCCGGTTTGGTTGAGTGCGCCGACGGCCATGGAGCGAGCCACCTGGGCGCTCACGGCGCCGTGAGCGTTGAGCTTATCCTGGGATACGCCGAGCAGACGCGACTTCGTCTCGTCGGCATACGAAACGACGCCGCCACGGAAGTAGTCGCTCGATCCGGCGACGTCGGTGATGAGCTTCGCCACCAGGCCGCCCGTGCACGATTCGGCCGTAGCGACGGTCACCCCGCGCTCCAGGCAAAGCGCCTGAAGACGCCCGACCAGTTGAGCCAGCGATTCGCTGTTCATGGCATCTCAGCAGGAAGCGACGTTCTTGGGCCCGTTCGCGTCGATGTAGGCCCGCCGGCCACCCAACGTACTGATCGCTCCATACGCGTTGCCGTTCACGGTGATCGATACCAGGGTCGGCCGGGTCGTGTTGACGCAGACGTACTTGGTGCCGACCACGGTGGCCGTCCACCCGTCCGGTTGGACGGTGCCGCTGTTGACGGTCACGCCGTCGTGGAAGTATGCCACCCAGGCACTGCCCCCCTGGACCACGATCACCACGTTCACGCCCGTGTAGGGCACGCTGATCGTTCTTGTCGCGACCGCCGTCTGGATTCCCTTGGCCGTGGTGCCCACGATGGCCAGCTGCCATCGGCCCGGCGTCAGTTGCAGGCTGAACGTGAAGCTGCCGTCCGCGGCGGTGGCGGTCGTCATGGGCTGCGGCGCCGGCGTGGCGGAAGGCCCGGCCGACGCTACGGGCGCGACCGAGGCGGCCGGACTCGGTGCTGCTGGCGGGGCCGTCGGCGTGGCGGGCGGCGGCGTGGCTCCGGGAGCTAGCGGCAAGCCCAGGTAGGTCGGCGTGATCGTGACCGAGGAGACCTCTGTGGAGGTTCCGGTCACGGTTACCACCCCGCCGGGCGCAGATGCCCCATCGGCCGGCGTCGAGAACACCACCTCGGGTGTGGGCGGCGTCGGAGTGGGTATCGGGACCAGCACGATGCGCCTCACGGTTGCGCTGGTATGGCTGGTGTCAAGGTTCTCAGCAGTGATGTCGAACTGGTTACTACCGCCCTGAAGGGGAGCCGGGAAGGTCCAGTGCCCCGAGTCGTCGGCGATGGCAACCTTCGGCTCCTGGCCGTTCCAGGCGATGAGCACCGTGCTGCCGGGCGTCGCGGTGCCACTCAGGACGTAGCTGGCCGTCCCAATTGGGACCGTGACGGTGCTCGTGGTCGGAGAGTCGATGCCAAGGGTCGGATACGACAGGTATCGTGTCAGCTGATAACCGAAGTATCCGCCCACCAGGACCACGATGAGGGCCACGATTCCGATGACGGCATGGCTCCGCTGGAGCATGATCCGGCGGGGGATTCTCAGCGGCTGCGGTCCGACGATGGCCGGGATCGGCGGCCGGATCTCTCCAGCCTCGGCGTGCCACTGCTCTTCGATCTCGTCGGGATCAAGCTCCAGGTAGGTCGCGTAGTTGCGCAGGAACCCCCGCGTATACACGTCGCCGGGCAGTTCCGCGAATTCGCCTTCTTCGATGGCGGCGAGGTACTTCGCTCGGATCTTCGTATCTCGCTCGGCGCGAAACAGGTCGAGGCCCCTCCGCTCTCTGGCGTCGCGCAGCATTTCCCCGACCGGCGACCGCCCGTCTCGTCCCCCACCGTAGCCTCCCCGCCGGCGCGACGGCCGGCGCATCGGGCTGGTGCTCGTCACGAGTCGTCCTCGCCGTAGACGCTCGGATTCGGGGCTGGAACGTCGCGACGCAGCACCTGGCGCGCGTTGGAGCCATCGAAGGGCCCGATGTAACCGCGCTCCTCGAGCTGGTCCATTATCCGCGCCGCCCGGGCGTAACCGATCTTGAGTCGTCGCTGCAGTAGCGACGCAGACGCGCGGTCGTACTCCTGGATGACATTCATGGCATCTGAGAGCAGGCGGTCCGCATCCTCGTCCGGGATTTCAGCCGTGACGTCCGGCTCATCGCCGGTCTCGATGATCCCCATGTCGTAGTGAGGCTCCGCCTCCGCCCGCCAGTGCTCGCAGATGTTGCCTATCTCCTTGTCGGAGACGAAGACGCCCTGCAGACGAATGGGCCGGGGCAGGTCGGCCGGCTGGAAGAGCATGTCCCCGCGGCCTATGAGATCCTCGGCGCCGGGCATGTCGAGGATCGTGCGCGAGTCGATCTGAGACGCCATGGCAAAGGCGATGCGGCTCGGGAAGTTGGCCTTGATCAGGCCCGTCACGACGTTGACCGACGGCCGCTGGGTCGCCAGGACCAGGTGGATACCGGTGGCGCGGGCCTTCTGAGCCAGACGCACGACCGGCTCCTCCACGTTCTTGCCTTCGCGCATCATCAAGTCGGCGAGCTCATCGACGATGATCACGATATAGGGCAGACGGTCGGCCGGATCGGACCGGCTCTCGTTGAAGCCGGTCACGTTGCGGGCGTTCGCGCCGGCGAAACGCCGGTACCTGTTCTCCATCTCCGCCACCGCCCATTTGAGCGAGGCCTTGGCCCGCTCGGTCTCGGTAATGACGGGCACCATGAGATGCGGCAGGCCGTTGTAGGCGGACAGCTCCACGCGTTTGAGGTCCACGAGGACGAGCCGCACCTCATCCGGTGTGGCATTGCACAGCAGGCTCGAGATCAGGGCGTTGACCATGACGCTCTTGCCCGAGCCGGTGGCCCCGGCGATCAGCAGGTGCGGCATCTTGGCCAGATCAGCCGCTCGGGCGTGGCCGGCTACGTCGCGACCGAGGGCGAACGTCAGCTTGGAAGCCGCCCGGAAGTCGACCTCCTCGAGGATCCGCCGCAGGGCGACTATGTTGAAGTCCTTGTTGGGGATCTCGATGCCCACGACGCTCTTGCCGGGGATCGGCGCCTCGATCCTGATGGTACGGGCGGCCAGGGCCATGGCCAGGTCGTCCGAGAGGGCTTCGATCCGGCTGACCTTGATCTCCGGCGCCGGCTCGACCTCGTACTGGGTCACCACCGGCCCCGCGTTCCAGGTGACGACGCGGGCGGGAATGTTGAAGCTGGAGAGCTTGGCCTCGATGATCGCCGCGTTCCGCTCGTGATCCATGGTGCTATCCCCGACTCGGGCGGCCACGTCCTCGAGGAGGGCCAGCGGGGGCAGGTTGTACTCCGGCCTGGGCTTGTCGGCCGCTGGCGTGGTCTCGATCAGCTTGGACTGCGGGGGAACGTCGGGGTGGACGCCGCGAATGGGGGCACCGTCGCGGATGGACCCACCTTCGCGCCCGGGCGCCCCGCCCGGCTGCGCCGCCTGCGGAAACGCGCCATCGCGCATTGAGCCGTCGACGCGGCCCGCCGACCCCGCCGCGAAGGGCGGTGCGAAGGTCAGGGACGTCGGCCCGGGATTGGGAATGGCGACCGGGATCGCCGGCGCGCGCTCGTCGCCGCCCCGGCGTGCCTCGACCTGAGAAAGGTCCTTGAGGCCTCTGTCCGGCCGGTCGGCCCTGGCCGAGGCGGACGCACCGCCGCCGGCCGTTGCAGCCGGCGCGGCCTTGAAGAGGGCGGCCGTCGCCCTTGACACCAGCCGTGCCAGCGGAGCCACTGCCGCAGGGAAAGACATGTCGAGCGCCAGGAGCAGACCGGAGATCATCAGGATGGTCAGGATGACGCCAGCACCGGGAGCGGTCAGGAGTGGTGACAGGAAGGCGTCCAACGCACGCCCGATGGTCCCCCCATACTTGCCTGCCACGAGGGACGAGAGGCCCAACAGCGACCCATAGGCCACGGCACTCCCGAACAGCGTCAGCTCCCAGTCCCAGTGGGTGCCGGCCGCGCGCTCCAGGTAGTAACCGAGCAGGATCAGAATCACCGGCAGAAGCCAGCGAGCGCTGCCGAACCATGGCGCAACCGTGTTGCGCTCCCAGTCGGTCAGCCGGCCGCCTTGAACCGTGAGGCCGATCAGCAGCGAGACGCCGACGGTCATCATCACCAGACCGATCAGCACTCGCGCGATCTCGGACGATACCATCCAGCGCCGGCTCGATCGTCTGCGCCGCCCCGGGGACGTTGCGCGGCCGCCCCCGGCGGAGCCGGAACGGCTCGAGGCGGCCGAAGCTCGCGCGGGCATCTAGACCTCCACCACTACCGGGAAGACGAGCGGCCGCCGGCGCGTCTGCTCGTACAGGTAGCGCGAGATCTCGTCCTTGATCTGGCTCTTCAGCAATCCGACTTCGCTGGTGCGGTCGCCCGGGCTCTGGACCGCGCTCATCACGTGTTCAACCGCTCCGTCGATTAGAGGGTCGCGTTCGTTGCCGTGGACAAAGCCACGGGTGACAATCTCGGGTCGTGTCACGACCTTGCCGGTCTGCTTGTCGACGGTGACGACGATGATGAACATGCCGTCACTGGCGAGCGCGCGACGGTCGCGGAGCACGACCTCCCCCACTCCCCCGACCGACAGCCCATCGACGAGCACGTAGCCCGACGTCACCGGCGCGCCACGCCGGGCGCTTCCGTCGGCGAAGAACTCGATCGCCTGGCCGTTCTCGATGATGAACACGTTCTCCGCCGCGACGCCGGTCTCGACCGCGAGACGGCCATGCTGGACGAGCATCCGGAACTCGCCGTGGATTGGGATGAAGTACCTCGGCCGGGTCAGGCCGAGCATCAGCTTGAGCTCCTCCTGGCTGGCGTGACCGGAGACATGGGCGTGCTTGACGGTGTGGTAGTAGACGTTGGCCCCGGCTTTGAACAGGTTGTCGATCGTTCGGGCCACGTACTCCTCGTTGCCGGGAATCGGGCTGGCACTGACGATGACCGTGTCGCCGGGCTGGATCTCGACGAAGCGGTGATCGCGGTTGGCCATGCGCGCAAGCCCGGCCATGGGCTCACCCTGGGCGCCGGTCGTGGCGATCACGATCCTGTTGGCCGGCATCGACCCGATCTGGTCCTTCGGCAGGACCTGGCCGGGCGCATAGGTCAGGTAGCCGAGGTCGGTGGCGATCCGGAAGTTCTGCTCCATGGATCTGCCGACGACCGCAACCCTGCGATCGAACGCGGCCGCGGCGTCTAACACCTGCTGGATTCGGGCGATGTTGCTGGCGAACGTGGCCACGATTACCCGCCCGTCCAGTGGCTCGATGATCTCTCGAAACGTCTCGCCCACCGTTCGCTCCGAGAGCGTGTAACCAGGGTTCTCGGCGCGCGTGGAGTCGGACAGGAGGCAGATCACCCCATCCTCGCCCAGTCGGGACAGGACGGCGAAGTCGGATCGGCGACCGTCGACCGGCGTGTGATCGAACTTGAAGTCACCGGTCGTGACGACGGTCCCGACCGGCGTGTGGAGGGCCAACCCCATTGCGTCCGGGATCGAGTGGCTCACCCGGAACGGCTCCACACGGAACGGCCGAATCTCCAGGGTGTCGCCAGGGTCGAGAGGTAGAAGCGGGTTGTCGTGGAGCTTGTGTTCCTTGATCTTGATGCCGAGAAGGCCGCGAGCCAGCGTCGAAGCGTAGACCGGCACGCCCGGAAGGTAGGGCAGCACGTACGCCAGACCGCCCACGTGATCCTCGTGGGCGTGGGTTATCAGGAAAGCTCGGACCTTGTCCCGGTTCTCGCGCAGGTACGTGACGTCGGGGATGACCAGGTCGATCCCGAACATCTCCTCGTCGGGGAACATGAGCCCGCAGTCGACGACGACGATGTCCTCGCCGTACTCGAAGACGTACATGTTCTTGCCGATCTCCCCGACGCCGCCGAGGGGGATGATTCGGAGTGGAGTTGAATTGTCAGGCATCGATGCTCGTGTGACGGTACCGTCCGGTTGTGTTCATCCTAGAAGAGGGTGAGCTGGTCCGTGGGATGGGGTTCTGCAGCAGGCCCGCCCGAACTGCGAGGATTCGCAAGGGCCTCGCCCCGCGGCTCAGGTCGATCGACCGGGTCCGAGCCACGCCCGGCCCGCGTCGCCCCCTCCGGTTCCTGGGGCGGCGCGGCGCCCACCGCGGCCTCAGAACCGGCGGCGCGGCGAGCGCGAGCTTCGAGAAGCGCGGCCGGTACTCCCTTCATGTCGTGGAAGAGCGTGGCCTTGAGAGATACCTGGTGCAGGGCCGCGGCAGGGTGGTACATCGCGTAGGTCAGAGCCCTGGGAGCGCCGCACTCGGAACCCGCCTCGCGAAAGGTGCCGTGGACCTGGCCTATGCGCGCCCCGGGATTGAAACGCGCCATCGAGAACCGGCCCAGTGTGACCACAAGGGCAGGGTCGAGAGCCACGAGCTGCCGGGTCAGGAAGGGCGCGCAGGCGGCGATCTCGGCCGGCTCTGGGTCGCGGTTCTCCGGCGGGCGGCACTTGACGACGTTGGTGATGAAGACCTCATCGCGAGACCAGCCGACCGATTGGAGCAGCTCGTCCAGGAGTGCGCCAGCCTGGCCCACGAAGGGCCGCCCCTGGCGATCCTCGTTGAATCCGGGGCCCTCGCCCACCAGCATGACTTCCGTGCCCGAGGTTCCTTCTCCGGGAACGGCCCTGGTTCTTGTTCGATGGAGCGGGCAGTTGGTGCAGACCGCCACCTCCGCTCCGATGGCTTGGAGCGCTGCCCGGCGCTCGTCCTCGCTCACGAAGCCGCCCCGCTCGGCGCTTCGCGCCGTGACTGGGCCTTCACCCAGCCACGCTCGAGGAGAACTTCGGCGATCTGGATTGCGTTCGTGGCAGCACCCTTGCGGAGGTTATCGCTGACCACCCAAAAGGCCAGGCCGTTGGCCACCGATGGGTCCTGCCTTACCCGGCCGACGTATATCTCGTCTTTCCCGGCTGCCTGAGTCGCGATCGGATAGACGTGCGCGGCCGGATCGTCCATGACGACAACGCCGGGCACCGCCGCGAATGCGCGTCTGGCCTGGTCGGGCGTCATTGGGTTTGCGGTCTCGACGTGGACGGCTTCCGAGTGGCTGACAAAGACCGGGACCCGTACGGCGGTGCACGAGATTCGCAGTCCCGGCAGGTGCAAGATCTTACGGCTCTCAGTGACGACCTTCCACTCCTCACGCGTGTAGCCGTTGTCGAGGAAGGTGTCGATCTCTGGCAGGGCGTTGAAAGCGATCGGGTACGGGTACACGTTCGCCACCTTCGGCTCCGCCGCGATATGGGCCCGGATCTGGGTCTCGAGCTCGGCCAGCGCCTCCGCCCCGGTGCCTGAGACCGACTGATACGTATCCACCACGACACGCTCGATCCCCACCGTGTCGCGGATGGCCATCAACACGGGCATGAGCTGCATCGTCGAGCAATTCGGGTTGGCGATGATCCCTTCGTGCCACTCGGCGTCGCCGGGGTTGACCTGGCTGACGATCAGCGGCACACCCGTCTCCATCCGCCACGCGTTCGAGTTGTCGATAACCGTGGCCCCTCGCGCAGCCGCCTCGGGAGCGAGCTGGCTCGAGACCTCGGTGCCCGCCGAGAAGAGGGCGATATCGACCCCCTCGAAGGCGTCCGCTGCTGCCTCCCCTACCGTGAGAGTCCGCCCACCGGCGCTGACGGTGGACCCTGCGGAGCGACCGGAGGCCAGCAGACGGAGTTCTCCGAACGGAAAGCTCCGTTCTGCGAGCACCTGGACCATCGTTCGACCGACGACGCCCGTGGCGCCGACGACCGCAACGGTCAGCTGGGAAGGATCTCCGGCCATGGCTTCACTCAGACTGGTCGAGTTGACGGGCACCCGCCGAGTATACCAGCGAGGATCGGGCGCTCCCCGCCGACGTGCATAAGTGGTGGACTATGCAGGCTCGTTATGCACCTGGGAGTGGGCCGCCGCCTGACAGGCCGGCCCCCACCCCGTTCCAAGCTACGCGTCTGTGCGGGCGAGGTGTCGCTGCATGGCCGCTTTGCGTGAGAGGTTGATCCGGCCCTGGCGGTCGATCTCGACTACCACGACCATCACTTCGTCTCCCACCGAGACAACGTCCTCGACCGTCGGCACGTGGTAGTCGGCCAGCTCGCCGATGCGAATCAGCCCTTCCTTGCCCGGCAGGATCTCGACGAAGCAGCCGAACCCCATGATCCGGGTGACCTTGCCCAGGTAAAGTCCGCCGACCTCCACGTCGCGAGTGAGCGACTCGATCCACTGGACCGCCTTGCGCGAGCTGTCGCCCGACACGGCGGCGATCTGGACGGTGCCGTCGTCTTCGACGTTGATCTCGGTCCCGGTCTCCTCCTGGATCTTGCGGATCACAGAGCCGCCCTTGCCGATTATGTCGCGGATCTTCTCGGGGTTGATCTTGATGGTGATGATGCGCGGCGCGAAGCTGCTCATCTCCGTACGGCTGGAAGGAATGACCGCGTCCATCTTGTCGAGGATGGCCATCCGAGCGGCGTGGGCTTTCTGGAGGCCCTGGCGAATTATCGCCTCGCTGATGCCCTTGACCTTGATGTCCATCTGCAGCGCCGTGACACCCTCTCGGGTGCCGGTCACCTTGAAGTCCATGTCGCCGAAGGCGTCTTCTTTGCCGAGGATGTCGGTCAGGACCACGAAGCGGCCATCGGGCTCGCTGATCAGGCCCATCGCGGCACCGCCGACGGCGGCTTTGATCGGGACACCGGCGTCCATGAGAGCCAGGCTCGACCCGCACGTGGAGGCCATCGAGGTTGAGCCGTTCGACGTAACGCACTCGCTGACCAGGCGAATGACGTACGGGAACTCGTCTTCGGAGGGCAGGACGGGCAGTAGCGCCCGCTCTGCAAGGTGGCCGTGGCCAATCTCCCGCCGACCAGGACCGCGCATCGGCTTGTTTTCACCGGTGCTGTAGGGCGGCATGTTGTAGTGGTGGAGGTACCGCTTCTCCGTCTCCGGGCTGATCGTGTCGATTCTCTGCACGTCCGAGGACGGGCCCAGCGTTGCTACTGTCAGGGCCTGGGTCTGGCCACGGGTGAAGAGTCCGGAGCCGTGGGCGCGCGGCAGGACACCGACTTCCACGGAGATCGGTCGGAGCTCGTCGACGCCCCGGCCATCCATTCGGATTCCCTCGTCCAGGACCATCTGTCGAACGGTCTTCTTCTGAACGAGCTGGAAGAGGCTCTTGCCGACTCGCGCCTGGCGGCGAGCCGCTTCGAGGAGGCCGGCCGGATCCTCACCCTCCTTGCGGTTGGCGCGGATGGAGATCGCGATCGCGTCCTCCAGGTTGGCGATGCGGGCCGACAGGTCATCGGCGAAGCGCGCGACGATGGCGGCCGTGGTTTCGGCGTCGGCGAGACCGCGATGCGCGGTCGGCACTTCGATACCCAGGAAGCGAGCGATGTCACCGAGCTTGTACGACTCGAGGTCCGGGTAGGCCTCCCGGGCGATTGCCAGCGTGTCGAAGCAGCCGCCAGCGATGAACTTCCCGGTCTCGCCGAGGGCCGCATCCAGGAAGCCGAGGTCGAAGCCGATGTTGTGGCCGACGACCGGAGAGCCGCCGACGAAGGCGAGCAGCTTCTCGACGGCCTCGCGGGCGGTCGGAGCGCCCGCAACGTCCGAGGTGGTGATGCCGTGCATCTGGGCGCCGAAGATCTCGCGACCCGGGTTTACGAACGTGGAGAAGCGATCGACGATCTGGCTGCGGTTGATTCGGACGGCGCCGATCTCGATCAGGTCGGCGACGTTAGGGTCGCGGCCGGTCGTCTCGACGTCCAGGACCACGGCCTCGAAGCCGGGATCGCCGGCAGCCTTCGCGAACTCGAGGACCGAGCCGGTGCCGGGCTCGAGGTACCCAACAGACTTGGGCTTCCCGACGGCCGCGCGCACGTCTTCCTGGATGTCGATTAGCGGCTGCAGCGCACGATGCCCGAACAGGATGGCGTCGGCCATCACGTCTTCGGGGACGATCGAAGCACCTGCCTCGACCATCATGATGGCGTCGCGGGTGCCCGCCACGATCAGGTCGATGTCCGAGCGCTCGAGGTCGCTGACCGTCGGGTCGACGACGAACTCGCCGTCGATGCGGCCGATGCGCACGGCCCCGATCGGGCCGAGAAACGGGATGGCGCTGATCGTCAGCGCGCACGAGGCCGCGAACGTGCCGAGCACGTCCGACTGGTTCTCCTGGTCCGTGGACAGGACCGTTATCACGATCTGGATGTCGTCCTTGTAACCCTCGGGAAAGAGCGGCCTGATGGGCCGGTCGGTCAGCCGGCAGGCCAGGATGGCCTGCTCGGACGGGCGCGACTCGCGCTTGATGAAACCGCCCGGAATCTTGCCGGCGGCGTACATTCGCTCTTCGAACTCGACCGTCAGCGGGAAGAAGTCGAGTCCCGGCCGCGGATCGGCCCGGTTGGCCGTCGCGAGGACCATGGTGTCGCCGAAGCGAACGGTTACGGCGCCACCGGCGAGCAGCGCCAGCTTGCCGGTCTCGATGGTGAGGGTGCGGCCGGCGAATTGCGTCTCGAATGTCTGAGACACGGGCTTATGTTCCTCCTGAGCCTAGGAGGAAAGACGTGTCCTTGTTCTCGCCTGGACGAGCCGGGCGCGGGCGTCGGCTTCGCGAGGTCACCGCCTCGCGAGACGGCCGTTGCGCTAGCGGCGAAGTCCGAGCCGTGCGATGACGGCGCGATAGCGAGCGTTGTCCTTCTTGATCAGGTACCTGAGAAGGCGGCGTCGCTCTCCGACGAGCTTGAGGAGGCCACGGCGGGATTGGTTGTCCTTGGGGAAGCTTCGCAGGTGCTCCGTCAACTCCTTGATCCTCTCGGTCAGGAGCGCTATCTGCACCTCCGCTGAACCCGTGTCGCCATCTTTGACGGCGTACTCCGAGATCACCTGTTCCTTCGTCTCCCGCGCCAGCGGCACACGATCCTCCGAATAGCTCTGTGACTGTGGGTATTGCCTACTCTCTAAATGCCTGGCGGATGGTATCAGGGATCGACCGCTCGCGCCACACGGACCGGGCCGCCGCATCGGATCCGGGCGTGTCGGGCTCGGGCGTTCGCATCTCTCACTCGAAAGGCGAACCGCCCCGGGCGGGCCCGAGCAGGATCACTCGGACCTCGTCGGCGGGCGGAGCAGAGGCCATCTCGAGCCGGACCTGCCCCTCCAGGACCGTTGCCGACGCGGCTGTCGAGGCCGGCTCGGCGGGCCGGCCCAGGCGCCAGGATGGTCCCACCAGGACCTCGTAACCGCCCCCCGGAGGGAGCGAGACCGGCAGCTCGAAGCTGAGAAGATGGTTCCCCGGACGGTCGCCCGGAAGGAGCCGGCCGCTCAATCCGGGCGATCTGCCCAGGAGCTGCGTGGCTCCGGGCAAGTCGCCGGTGGCGATGCGGCGACGGATCTCCGAACTGCGGACCTGCTCCCCGCCGGAGAGAAACGACGATACGACCGTGACGGAGAAGCCCTCCCGCTCCCCCAGGGCGGCCAGCGTCTCCGGGGTTCCGGCGCGCTGGAAGCCGAAGGCGGCGTCCGGGGTCATGACGAAGCCGCCCAGGTCCACACGATCGCGGATGGCCTCGACGAACGCTCCGTACGAGGTCACACGGATGGCGTGGTCGAAGTGCTGCATGACCGTGACCTCGACGCCGGCAGCCTGGAGGCGTACGAGGCGCTCGTCCGGATCGCACAGGAGCGGCGGCGCCAGGCCCTCGATCAACTCCTCGGGATGGGCATCGAACGTGATCACCGCGGGTCGGGCGCCGGCGTCCCGGGCAGCCCGGCGCAGCTCGCGGAGAAGATACAGGTGGCCGCGGTGGAGGCCGTCGAAGACGCCGACCGCCACATAGAGACGACCGAATTGGGGCCGCAGGCCACCGATTCCGGACACGACCGCCATGCGGTTCCGCGTGTCGACCACTCGCAGCCGCGGCTCTGCCGAAGGACGGGCACCCGTCCCGGCTTCGATCGCCGGAGCTGCCGCAGCCCCAGTGCCGGCCGGCAGCGGGGCGGCCACGAAGATCTTCTCGGGTATCAGGCGGCCGCCCTTCCACGACCCGACGCCCACCAGCGAGCGATCGTCTGCCACCAGGCGGACGCGCGTCCCTTGCTCGAGCTCAGGCCGTTGCGACGGCTTGACCTGCTGACCGCGCGCCGCAGCCGTCACCTCCGGGCCGATCAGCACCGCCTCGGGCATTCCGTCCAGTCCCGCGTCGACCGGCAACAGCAGCCGAGCCAGCGCCTCGCGACCGCCGGCGGCTGCCTGGCGGATATCGTCGAGCGAATGAGCGGCCGCCAGGACGAACGGGCCGCTCGCGGTTCGGACCAGGGCCCCGAGATAAGCACCGGAGCCAAGCCGCTCCCCGAGATCGCGGGCCAGAGATCTGATGTAGGTGCCAGCTCCGCACTCGACCTCGAGAACGGCGGTGGGACGCTCCGGCTCGGATGCGTCCCACTCGACCAGCTGGAGACGGCCGATCGTCACCGGCCGGGGCGGCAACTCCGCCGGAGTCCCCTGCCGGGCGAGCTGGTACGCTCGGCGTCCCCCAACCTTCAGCGCGCTGTATGCGGGCGGTCGCTGCTGGATGCGGCCGCGGAAGCCGGCCAGGCTTGCCTCGACGGCCTCGCGGGTGGGGGCGGGACCGGGTGCGGGCACGATCTCGCCCTCCCGGTCGTCGGTCTCCGATCTCGCACCGAAGCAGACCGTCGCCCGGTACGCCTTGTCGTCGCCCATGTGGTACTCGACCAGCCGAGTGGCGAGCCCAAGGAAGACCGGCAGGACGCCGGATGCGAACGGGTCGAGTGTTCCGCCGTGGCCGACCCGGCGCGTTCCCGTCAGTCGCCTGATGACCGCCACGACGTCCTGTGAGGTGAAGCCGGGGTCCTTGGCAACGACGAGGATCCCGTCCATTCCCCGCCCCGACTCAGGCATCTTCAGCGCTTGACCGCAGCCACGAGCGCGGCCGCACGGTCCAGGACTGCCGCGCGGGCCTCATCGAGCGGCAGCGTCAGCGTGGCTCCTGCCGCACGGGCGTGGCCGCCGCCCCCGAACGCGCCGGCGAGCACGGTCGCGTCTACGCCGCCGTCGCGCGTCCGGATGCTGATGCGGGTTGAGTCGCCGCCCTCCTTGAACAGGATCGCGGCCTCCGAGGTCTCAGACTGTGCGAGCAGATCGATCAAGCCCTCGGATTCGGCCGAACCCGCGCCGGTTGCGACCAGGTCGCCGAGCTCGAGCGTCGACCAGACGAGTCTGCCGTCGAGGTCGGCTCCCATGCGGGCCAGGACCAGTCCGAAGAGCCACAGCTGCGCATTCGGCTTTGAGCGGTACAGCCGGCGCCCGATCTCGCCCAACGGAGCGCCGGCTTCCCTGAGCGCGGCCGCGACGATCAGCGTCCGCGGCGTGACGTTGGGATGCTGGAAGTTGCCCGTGTCCATCACCACCCCCGCCGCCAGGGCGCAGGCCAGCATCCCCTCGACGCTCGTCAGCGGCTCCCCCAGCCGCCAGGCAAGCAACGTGACCATCTCGCATGTGGCTGAGCTCGTGGCATCGACCCAATCGACCGCGCCGAAGCGCGGGTTGGAAACGTGGTGGTCTATATCGAGGATCGGCACGCGCTCGAACAGGTCGGGGTGCGACTGCAGGACCGGGCCGACCCGTTCAAGCTCGCCGCAGTCCGCGACCACCAGCAGGTCGTAGTCGATCGACGGGTCCGGCTCGCGTCGGAAGCGGTCCATGCCGGGCAGGAAGCCGTACATCGACGGCACGGGATCCGCGCAGACGGGCGTGGCGATTCCTCCGAACGACTCGACCAGGAGGCTGACCGCCAGGGCAGAACCCAGGGCGTCCCCCTCCGGGTTCTCATGGCAGACAGCCAGGACCCGCCGGGACGCGCGCAGCCTGTCGACGACCTCGTCGGGAACCGCCGCGGCATACTCGGTCAGGTCCACGCCCGGTCCGCGGTCGTTCATCGAGCCCCCCTGCGAACGCGAGGCTTCGTCGGCCTGGCTCCTTTCGCGGGCCCGTCCCGGTATTCTCGCCTCCTGGATCCCACCGCTCCGGCAGTCTCATCTCCGTCTCCGGACGGGGCTTCACGGGGCGGATCGTCGGTGGCGTCCGCCGCGTTGGGCAGGCGCGGCACGGGGGTCGGCAGAGACTCACCCGGCTGGCGTGAACCGTCGGGAGTCCGGCCAGCTTCAAGATCGTTGATTATCTGCAGCACCCGAGTGCCTCGCTCGACGGAATCGTCGAGACGAACCTCCAACTCAGGGATGCGTCGCAGCTTGATCTTCGACCCCAGGCCGTGGCGGATAAACGGCATTGCGCGCCGCAGCCCGGCCAGGGCTTCCTTGCGCCGTTCGGCGGTGCCGATCACGCTGATCCAGACGCGCGCGTGTGCCAGGTCGGGACTGGTCTCCACGTCCGTGACGGTGACGAACCCGATGCGTGGGTCGGTCACCTCGCGCTCAAGCGCGCCGCCGATCTCCTGGCGCAGGAGCTCGTCGATCCTCTCGGTTCGCCTCGTCATCGAGTCCCACCACTCCGGCTCAACCGGCCGCCCGGCTCACCATCTGCTGAGTGAAGCACTCGATGATGTCGCCCTCGGCCAGGTCGTTCGAACCGGCCAGACCGATGCCGCACTCGAAGTTGGCGGCGACTTCGCGGACGTCATCGCGGAAGCGGCGGAGTGACTCGATCCGGTCGGTCACGACGACCTTGCCACCGCGCCAGACCCGAGCGCCGCCGGCACGGACGATGCGCCCGTCCGTCACGTAGCACCCGGCGATGACAGCCACCTTCCCGACCCTGAAGATCTGGCGGACCTCCGCCCGGCCTTCGACCGTCTCGACCTGCTCCGGTTCAAGCATGCCGCGCAGGGCCGCCGAGATGTCGTCGGTCAGCTTGTAGATGATGTCGTACTTGCGAACGTCGACCTTCTCGAGCTCGGCCGCCCGGCGTGCCGTGTCGGTGATCTTCGTGTTGAAGGCGACCACGATCGCCTCGGATGCGGCGGCCAGCATGATGTCGTTGTCCGTGACGTCGCCCGCGCCTTCGTGGAGCACGTTGATCCGGACTTCGTCGGTCGAGAGCTGATCGAGGGCATGGGTGATCGCCCCGAGCGAACCCGACACGTCGGTCTTGAGAATGATGCGCAGCTCCTTGGTCTGGCCGGCCTGGATCTGCGCGTACAGGTCCTCCAGAGTGGCGCGGCCACTGCCCTCCGACCGTGCCGCCGTGGCGGTCTTGCGCTCCTCGACGATCGTCCGGGCGATCCTCTCGTCGGCAACGACGCGCAAGATGTCGCCCGCCTGCGGCACATCTGCAAGGCCCAGGACCACCGCCGGGCTCGACGGGCCGGCCCTGGTGATCCGCTTGCCGAGGGCGTTCTCGAGCGCGCGGACCTTGCCGTAGGTTTCGCCCACGACGATGACGTCGCCCACGCGCAGCGTCCCGGTCTGGACCAGCGCGGTGGCGACCGGGCCGCGGCCCTTGTCCAGTTGGGCCTCGACGATTGTGCCCACGGCAGGGCGCTTGGGATTGGCCTTGAGCTCCTGCATATCGGCCACGAGATTGATCATCTCGAGCAGCTCGTCCAGGCCGAGTCGAGCCTTCGCCGAAACGGCCACCATCGGGACGTCGCCCCCGTACTCCTCGACGACAACCCCGGCCTCGGCCAGGCCGTTCTTGACGCGCTCCGCGTTGGCGTCCGGCTTGTCTATCTTGTTCAGGGCGATGATGATCGGCACCCTGGCCGCCCGCGCGTGGTCGATCGCTTCGAGGGTCTGCGGCATGACGCCGTCGTCGGCGGCCACGACCACGATCGCGATGTCGGTGACCTTGGCTCCGCGGGCGCGCATCGCCGTAAACGCCTCGTGGCCCGGCGTGTCCAGGAAGACGATGTGCCGCCCGTCCTTGACGACCTCGCTCGCGCCGATGTGCTGGGTTATGCCGCCACGCTCGCCGGCTGCGACCTTGGTGGTTCGGATGGCGTCGAGCAGCGAAGTCTTGCCGTGGTCGACGTGGCCCATGACGGTCACGATCGGGGCACGCGGCTGGAGGAGGGCCGGATCGTCCTCCTCATAGAGCTGTTCCTTGGTGGCGGCACTTACCGGAGCCGCCTCGCCCGGCGTGGCCTCACCGCCGGACGTCCCGCCAGCCGAAACCGCTTCAGCGACCTCGTAGCCGAGCTCCTCGGCGACGAGAGATGCCGTCTCACGGTCGATGCCCTGGTTGATGTTGGCGAAGATGCCGCTCTTGATAAGCTCGCGAATGATGTCGGCGGGGTTCACGCCGAGCAGATCTGCCAGGTCCTTGACGGTGATGCTCGACGGCAGCTCGATCGCGCCGCGTTCGCGCGGGTCGGCGACGACGGCCGCGCCTCCCTGGCTTGCGATGTCGCGGCGTACCGGCTTGCGGGGCCCGCGACGGCCCCGCGTGCCGCTCCTACTCTTGGCCACGACTTCCTCCTTCGATCCCGCTCGCCTCCCCTGTCAGCACGCTTCGGAGGTCGGCCGGGATCGGCACCTCCAACGCGCGCTGAAGCGATCCTTTATCAAGCGCCGCGGACCGGCACTCCTGCTTTTCGCAGACGTATGCTCCCCGACCCGGCATCTTGCCGGTCGGGTCAATCGATATTCTTCCGCCGGGCGTCCGCACGATCCGCAGCAGCTCGCGCTTCTGCCGCGCCGTCCGGCAGACGACGCACGACCGGGTCGGATACCGCCGCGGAGGCGCTCCCCGGGCTACGGGGCCACCTCCCCTTCGTTGCCGGCTTCCGTCGACTTGGCGGCCTTGCGCCGCTTCGGCCTGGCCGGCACCTCGTCGGTAGCCGGACCCGGCGTGATTTCGATCGGTTCCGGATCGGGTCCGCCGAGTCCCATCGTAGGGGCGGTCGCGGCCGCGGGATCTGGAGCGTCGGCAGCGATGGCCCCCCCGACGGGCGCGGCTCCCGCCTCGGCCCTGGCAGCTTCGGCGACTGAGACGTCGCTCCGGATGTCGATTCTCCAGCCGGTGAGCTTGGCCGCCAGCCGGGCGTTCTGCCCTTCGCGGCCGATCGCCAGCGAGAGCATCCTCTCGGGCACCACGACGTTGGCGATGCGATGCTCTTCGTCGATCTTGACCTCGATCACCTGGGCCGGGCTCAATGCCTTGGCCACGAAGGTGGACGCATCCTCGGACCATTCGATCACGTCGATCTTCTCGCCGCCAAGCTCGGCCACCACCGCTTGAACGCGAGCGCCGCGCTGGCCGACGGTCGCACCTACCGGGTCCAGGCCCTGCTGACGCGAAGCCACGGCGACCTTGGAGCGGCTCCCGGCCTCGCGCGCTATGGCCTTGATCTCGACGGTTCCGGCGTGGATCTCGGGCACTTCGAGCTCGAACAGCCGGCGCAGGAAACCCTTGTGGGTCCGGCTGACGTATATCTGCGGGCCCTTGACGCTGCGTCGAACCTCCAGAACGAAAGCTTTCACGTTCTGACCGATGCGGGCGTGCTCCAGAGGCGACTGCTCCGTCGTGGCCAGAATGGCCTCGGCCTTGCCGACATCGAGGATCATCGCCCTCGGCTCGATGCGTGAGACCGTGCCGGTTATCAGCTCGCCCTCGCGGCTGGCGTACTGGTCGAACACGACGTTGCGTTCGGCTTCATGGAGCCGCTGGAGCACGACCTGCTTGGCCGTTTGGGCGTGGATCCGCCCGAAAGCCTCCTGGTCGAGCTGTTCCGTCTCGACGAGGTCGCCGACCTGTGCTCCCGGCTGGTAGGCCTGGGCGTCGGCGACGGTGGTTTGGGTCGATGGATCGTCTACCTCCTCGACCACCAGGCGGGCGCGGAAGACGCGCACCTTCCCGGTCTCGGCATCGATCCTAACCTGGATGTCCTCGTCGCCCGGCGTGCGGCGGTAGGCGGCCTGAATCGCCTCCTCGACCGTCCGTATGAGCTGCTCCCGTGAGACGCCTTTCTCGGCGTTCAGCTGCAGGAGGGCGCCGACGAAATCCCGACTCACTTCGCGCCTCCCGTTCGTGCCTGGCCCCGGATCGTGGGGCTCGCCGTCAACCGGTCAACAAAAGACGTGGGGGTCACCCACGTCACGAGCGGCCGGTAGATTACGGGAAGTATACACGGCTCCCCTGGACCATCCAAGGGGCCGGCCCGGCGGAGCGCGGCCTCCGGGGTGCAGCCGAGCCTGTCTCAACACGCGATCGGATGGCCCACAGCCGAGCGGTGGACGGAGGCGGCAACGACGGGCGAACCCATCGCCTGGCGGCCGCTGTGCAGCCGAGCCTGTCTCAACACGCGATCGGATGGCCCACAGCCGAGCGGTGGACGGAGGCGGCAACGACGGGCGAACCCATCGCCTGGCGGCCGCCGTACAGCCTTCTGGAGCCTGGGCGGTCCCCGGCCGTCCGGGCCTATCGCTCCAGCCGCGAGACGGCGCCGCCCTTGCCGGACGTCAGTAGGCCCGGGCGAAGAGCACTCGACGCGCCGACGGGCCGCCGCAGACGATGCACCTGCCGGCCTCGTCCGGGGAGTCGAACGGAATGCAGCGGATCGTGGCGCCGGTCTCCTCGTTGACCTGACGCTCACATTTCGCGTCGCCGCACCAGGGCGCCATGAAGAAGCCGCCCTCGCCGTCGAGCCCATCCCGGAGCTGCCCGTACGAGTCCACGCTGTGAGTGTTCGCCTCGCGATATTCCAGCGCGCGCTGGAACAGCTGACCCTGGTAGTCGCGCAGCCGAGCCGGCAGCTCGGCTGCCAGCCGCCCGAGCGGGACGGCCTCCTTCGACCGGTCCACCCGCTTGACGAGCACTCCCTGGCCCGCCGCGACGTCGCGGGGCCCGATCTCGAGGCGGAACGGGACGCCGCGGAGCTCCCAGTGGTTGTACTTGAAACCCGGCGAGTCGTCTCGCCAATCGACCCTGACCCGGACGGCGGCCCCTTCGGGCGTTTCCGCCAGGGCCGCCTGGAAACGTTCGATCGCCTCCGCCACCGCGGCCCGCTCCTCGTCGTTTCGGAAGATCGGCACGACGACTACCTGGGTGGGTGCGACGTTTGGCGGCAGCACCAGGCCGGAGTCATCGCCGTGGGTCATGATCGTGGCCCCGACCATGCGCGTCGAGAAGCCCCACGAGGTCCCGTACGGGTTCTTGCGCAAGTTGTCGCTGTCGAGGAACTCGATCCCGGCGACGCGGGCGAAGTTCTGGCCGAGCATGTGGCTCGTGCCGGCCTGGAGCGCCTTCCTGTCGCGCATCATGGCCTCCACGCACCAGGTCCAATCGGCGCCGGGGAACTTTTCGCTGTCGGTCTTCCGGCCCTTGATCACGGGAATGGCGAGCCAGTCCTCGGCCACGATCCGGTAGCACTCGAGTCCGGTGGCGACCTCGTCGGCCGCCTCCTTTTCGGTGGCGTGGAAGGTGTGGGCCTCCTGCCACAGGAACTCGGTCGTCCGGAGGAACAGGCGCGTCCTCAGCTCCCAGCGGACGACGTTGTTCCAGATGTTCATCAGCAGCGGCAGGTCGCGGTAGGACTGGATCCAGTCCTTGACGCTATCGGCGATGATCGCCTCGCTCGTCGGCCGGATGGCCAGCCACTCATCGAGGGCCTTCCCGCCGGCATGAGTCACCCAGGCTACCTGCGGGTTGAAGCCCTTCACATGCTCGGCTTCTTTCTCCAGCAGCGAGCGGGGCACGAACAGTGGGAAGTAGACGTTGCTGTGGCCGGTCGCCTTGATGTGGCGGTCGAGCTCCCCCTGCATCGATTCCCAGATCGCGTACCCGTAGGGACGGATGATCATGCACCCGCGAACCGGCGAGTAATCCGCGAGCTCCGCCTTCAGGACCACGTCGTTGTACCACTCCGGGAAGTTGTCGGACTGGTGCGTGATGCTGGTGACGAAACCCTCTTTGGGCACGGCTCTACTCTCCTACCGGGATGCGACGATTTCGCACAATCGTACCGCCTCGGCCGACGCCTCTCCTTCCGGATGCCCTCTTCAGCCGCCCCGGGGAGTGAGATCCGTCGACTTCGCCGCTGACAGAGCCCGCTACCCGGTGAGCGCCTCGGGTCCGGGAAACCGTCGCTCTACATAGGATTCGAGGATCGCCTCGAACTCGTCGACGATCTGATCCCCCCGCAGAGTCCGGTCGAGCACCCCGTCGATGAAGACGGGCGCGACCGGGTCCTCGAACGTTCCCGGCAGGCTGATGCCGATGTCGGCGTGCTTGGACTCACCCGGGCCGTTGACGACGCAGCCCATGACGGCCACGCGCAGATCCTCCACTCCGGGATGCCTGTCCCGCCACGCCGGCATCCGGTCTCGCAGGTATGACTGGACGTCGCGGGCCAGTTCCTGGAAGTAGGTGCTCGTGGTCCGCCCGCAGCCCGGGCACGAAGAAACCTGGGGCAGGAACGATCGCAGCCCGAGCGACTGCAGGACCTGCTGCGCGACCGCGACCTCTTCCGTCCGGTCGCCGCCCGGCTCGGGCGTGATCGAGACGCGGATAGTGTCGCCTATTCCTTCCGCGAGCAGCAGCGACAGGCCAGCGGTCGAGGCCACGACCCCCTTCATGCCCATGCCCGCCTCGGTCAGGCCCAGGTGGAGCGGGTAATCGACACGGGCCGCCAACCTCCGATACACCTCCACCAGGTCGCGCACGCCCGAGACCTTGGCTGACAGGATGATCCGGTCGTGGGCCAGGCCGGTCATCTCCGCCAGCTCGGCCGACCGGATGGCGCTCTCGACCATGGCATCGATCATGACTTCACGAGAATCCAGGGGTTCTGCCAGCCGGGCGTTGGCGTCCATCAGCTCGGCCAGGATCGCCTGATCGAGCGAGCCCCAGTTGACGCCGATTCGGACCGGCTTGTCGTTCTCGATGGCAATCCGAACGATGGTCGCGAAGTGATCGTCGTGGTGTCGGCCCGGGCCCACGTTGCCCGGATTGATCCGGTACTTGGCGAGCGCCTTTGCCGCTTCCGGGAAGTCCGTCAGGAGCTTGTGGCCGTTGTAGTGGAAGTCGCCGACCACGGGAACGGCCAGCCCGAGGCCGCGCACCTTCCGGATGATCTCCGGGACGGCGGCCGCGGCCGCCTCCGTGTTGACGGTGATCCGGACAAGCTCCGAGCCGGCATGCGCCAGCCGGGCAACCTGGATCGCCGTCGCGTCGGGGTCGGCGGTGTCCGTGTTCGTCATCGACTGAACGACGATCGGGTGATCGCCGCCCACCACGATGCCGCCGACGTGGACGGCGACGGAGCGCCGTCGAGACCGAAAGGCAGGCCCGTCCATGCCTAGGGTGCGCCGCCGCGAACGATGTCGAAGTACGTTATCCAGCCGATGAAACCAAGCAGCAGCGCGAAGCTGGCGACGTACGCGAAGGCCTCAACGGCACTGACTCCCCTGGCGCCGAAGATGCGTTTGACGACCATGATGACCATTTTGCCGCCGTCCAGGACCGGGATGGGCAGGATGTTCACCAGGGCCAGGTTCGCCGAGAGCACCGCAGCCATCAGGAGAAGGAGCAT
>JBEKVD010000003.1:0-91142 GCA_049514315.1 Candidatus Limnocylindrales bacterium
CACGTCGGCCGGTCCGACGTGTCCGGAGGGCGGCATTACGCATGGTCGCCACTCGCGAGGAGGGCACGCATTGTATGAGCCAACCCGCCGGACGATCTGAGCGTGACACTCAGGCGATTGTAGGCACCAATCCGCCGTTCCCGTTCAACATTCGGCGTCCGGGCCCCGAGGCACCATTGGCGCCCCCCGAGTGGGGCGCTATCCAGGCCCGGCCTGGTCGTCCACGCCGTCCACGGTCCAGCGGCGCGACCGATGCTGGAAGCTGAGAGCGAGCCTGGCGCCCGGTGTTTCGACCTCGAAGACCGTGCGGGGGCCGATCTCGGCTCGATATGCCGACGCCTCGCTGCGAACGGCAGACAGTCGAGTTACGGGCAGCCAGGTTCCGCCCCAGGTGACCTCGCGTGGAGTGCCGTCGAACCAGTCGGCTCTGACGCGCACGTTCACAGGGTCCATGCGGACGATGGCCATCGCAGGCGCTCCTCTTCGCTATGACTTGGCCGTCGTTCGCTAGGGCACCAAGCGACGGAACGGACGTTCTATTGCTCGAGGAAAGACTACTCGAACAGACGTTCTATGTCAAGGTCGATGCGACGCCGGTGCTCACGACGCCGGCCCTGTCGAGCCGTGAGGCTCACGGGTGTTGGTGACACCTCGCGTGTCACATCGCGCTCTGGGCAACCGACCCGAAGTCGGGTCGGGCGTGGTTTCTTTTGCACCAAAGTCGAAGCCCGGAAGCCACCGCGCGGAGGTCCGGCTATTCTCGGAGTCATGGGTGAATCGAAGCGTTTCGAGGCGGTCGGCCGGCCGGCCACCGACGCCGAATGGACAGCGATTGCCAAACGGCGGGGAGGGGCGGCGGCATTCTTCTTCGTCGTCACGAGCACCGGCATCGTCTGCACACCCGGCTGCGCGGCGCGAACGCCGGGACGCGGCAAGGTCCGAGTCGTGTCCGGTCTCGACCAGGCGCTCGAGGCCGGAGCTCGAGCTTGCCTTCGCTGCCGCCCGGGCCGGTTGGCCGGTGTGAATGAGCAGCCTTCGGGCGATGTTGTTCAGTTGGCGATCGCTCGAATGTCGGCAGCCCTTGACGGCGGAGACGACGTCCCGAGCGATCGGCAGCTTGCCTCCCGGCTCGGTCTCCCTGAGCGCAAGCTGCGCGAGCTATTCCGACAATCGGTGGGCGTCACGCCCAGGGCATGGCTCGCAGCGCGGCGAGCTGAGCTACTCCGCTCGCGCCTTGCGAACGGCAGTGACGTGACGGCGGCGCTCTACGACGCCGGCTACAGCTCGTCCAGCGCTGCGTACGAGGCCGCGAGAGGAGAGCTCGGAATGGCTCCGGGACGGTATCGAGCCGGCGCGGCCGGAGAGACGATTCGCTGGACCGTGGCCGCGATTCCGGATGGGTTGGCCCTGGTCGCCGCTACAGCCCGGGGGTTGTGCGCCGTCCGGCTCGGCGACGATGCGGACGCTCTGGCATCGGAGTTGCGGACCGAGTTTCCGGGCGCAGACCTGGTCCGCGATGACACGGCCCTGGCCAGCGTGGCATCGGTCGTATCGGACCTGGCCGTGGGCCACAAGCGGCCTGATGCGGATGCTCTGCCGCTTGACGTTCATGCCACAGCCTTCAGGCGCCGCGTTTGGGAGGCGCTGCGCCGTATTCCGGCGGGCGAGACTCGCTCCTACGCCCAGGTCGCGGCTGCGGTCGGCGCGCCCGGCGCGGCTCGTGCGGTCGGTTCCGCCTGCGCCGCCAACCCCGTGGCAGTCCTGGTGCCGTGCCACCGTGTTATCGGCTCCGACGGGTCGCTCCACGGCTACGCATACGGCCTGGCCCGCAAGCGGCAGCTCCTCGACGCAGAGGCGGAGGCGGGCGCCACCGGTCAGCCTTGACAACGCTGAGATACTCTCATAAGTATCGAAGTATCGAGGTTGGACCGACGACGTCCGAGCGCACTCAGGACCTGAGCAGGATCTTCCGGGCGCTGGGAGACCCAAATCGCCTGGCCATTTTCGAGCTCGTGCGCGATTGCTGCGTCGGGGATTCGGCCCTTTCGACGGCCGACCTCCGCAGCACCGTCTCCGAGATCGCCCGGCAGTTTGACCTCTCGCTCTCGACCGTCTCTCACCACATCAAAGAGCTTCGAACCGCGGGGCTCATCCGGTGCGAACGACGGGGCCAGCACATCTTCTGCTCGGTCGACCCGGAAGTCCTGGGGGTCGCCGATCAGTTTCTTCGGAGGTGAGGTCCACCACCCGGGTTTCTTCGGGCGGGTACTTCGATATTTCGACAATGGCTGCAGGGTGCGGCCAGGAGTCCGGCCAGTTCCATCCGGCGTCTGGAGCCCTTGCTGGAGCTCCAGGGGCCGGGAATACGAGCTCGAGCTTTCGAGCTGGCGTACGGATTACTGAGTGGCGAAGGGGATCCAATGGACGAAACGAAGGATTCTCACAAACGCGAGTTGCAGGACAGGTTTGACAAGGTCGGCTGGGGGCTCCTCTTCCTGCTCGTCGGCATCCTGGCGCTTCCGAACGGGACGGCCGAATATGCTTCGGCGGCGGCCATAGGCGCGGCAATGCTGGGGCTGAACGGGATTCGAATCTTGATCTCCGTTCCCCTTCGCTGGTTCTCGGTCATCCTGGGCGCCGCCCTGGTCGTCGGCGGAACAGGCGCGCTGGCAGGCCTGCACACGGACGTGTTCCTGCTCTTCTTCGTCATCGCCGGGGTCGTCACGATCAGCGGGGCGCTTGTCGCTCCGAGGAAGGTCGTCGCGAGCTGATGCCACGAACCCGCGCGGCAAGTTAGCGCAGGTCCTCCTCGTCGGACTTCGGGACACCGATTCTGCCCTCGACCGCCGATGCCGGGTCGCGCTCGAACGGGGCGGGCAATCCACGGTGGAGCAGGCTGGCCCGGGTGACGGCACGATCGCCGAATCGGCGCCGGACCGCGTCGGTGGCGTCGACCACTCGCCGCTGCTTCTCGTCCACGACCTCGAACATGCCGATCTGTTCCGGCTGCCCGAGTTGTGTCGCGGCCACGCCGAGGAGCCGGATCCTCTTGCCGCGGACCTCCGGCCGGGTCAGCTCCAGCGCCGCCCGCCAGATCGTGTCGGTCAGGTCGGTCGGCTCGGGAAGTGTCTTCTGGCGCGTGATCGTCCGGAACCTTGAATCACGAATCTTGACCGCGACCGTTCCGGTGCGGATTCCGGCGGCCCGCAACCTGGCGGACACGCCCTCGGTCAGGGCCAGCAGCGTCCGCTCGATCTCGGCCGGGTCCGTCACGTCGACCGCAAACGTCGTCTCGTGGCTGACCGACTTCGCCGTCTCTCCGCCGCCGATCACCGGGTCTGGATCGACGCCGAGAGCCCGGTCGTGGAGTGTCGCGCCGTGGTCGCCGAGGACGCGCGTGAGCGTTTCCACGGGCAGGGCCGCCAGCTCGCCGATGGTTCGAATACCCAGGCCGTGCAGTCGTTCGGCCGTCTTCGGCCCGATGCCCCACAGCCGGCGGATCTCGAGCGGGGCGAGGAAGGCGGCTTCTTCGCCGGGCGCCACCACGACCAGTCCGTCGGGCTTGCGCAGGTCGCTGGCGACCTTGGCGACGAGCTTTGTGGTCGCGACACCGACCGAAACTGTGAGGCCCGTAGCCGCGACGACTTCCATCTTGATCCGGCGGGCGATCTCCGGGGCGGGTCCGAAGAGCGCCTCCGAGCCGGCGACGTCGAGGAAGGCTTCGTCGATAGACACCTGCTCGACCGCGGGCGTGAAGCGACGCAGAACGGCCATCACCTCGCGGCTGACGCGCTGGTACTTGCCTCCGTCTACGGGCAGGAAGATGCCGTTCGGGCACAGGGAAAGTGCCGTCCTCAGCGGCATCGCCGAATGGACGCCGAACTTGCGGGCCTCGTAGCTGCAGGTGCTGACGACGCCACGCGAGCGCGGATCGCCGCCGACGATCACGGGTTTGCCGCGCAGCTCGGGCCGGTCGCGCTGCTCCACTGCCGCGAAGAACGCGTCGAGATCGACGTGGATGATGGTGAGTCGGCTGCGGATCATCGCCAAATGATGGCGCGGCCCGGGGCGCGTGGCGAGGGCATCCGAGGCGGGCCGGCGACGCGGAGCCGGCCGAGTCGGTAGGCGAGACGACGCCCCTGCTCTTCCGTCAGCCCTTGGGCTCAACGACGACCGTCACCTCGGACGTCATACCCGGGTAGACCTTGACCGCCACCTTGTACGTGCCCAGGGACTTGAGCGGCTCGGGCAGCTCGATCTTGTGGCGGTCGACGGTGATGCCGCGCCGGCCCAGGGCTTCGGCTATCTCCTTGGCCGTGATGGAACCGTAGAGCTTGCCGCCCTCGCCCACCTTGACGCCCATGGTCAGCGTCGTGCTGCCGATGCGAGTGGCCGCAATCTCGGCATCCTCGCGCTCCCGCTTGCGTTTCTCCTCACGGCTGGCGATGTCGTGCTGCCAGGCGCGATAGGCGCCGCCTGCCGCGGGGACGGCCACTTTTCGAGGGATAAGGAAGTTGCGGGCATAGCCTTCGGCGACTTCCTTCATCTCGCCGCTCTTGCCGAGCTTATCGACGTCGGCGGTCAGGATGACCTTCACGCGAAAGATTCCTCCTTGCTGATCCACGATCGAACTCGCGGCCCGATCCTGGTCTGGTTGACGAGCCGGCCCCCGGCGCCGAGCGCCTCGGGCAGCCAACGAATGAGCCTCCGGACGGGAGCGGGAGTAAGGCGGCGCACCTGGTCCATGTCGCGCCGAAAGGCCTTCCGGTCTATCTCGAGTTCGTCGATCTTCTCCTCGAGGATCTCGTCCGGGATTCCATCGAAGAAGACCTCCACGGCAAGGACAAGGACGGCCAGGTCATCGATGCCACCGAGGAAGGGGATCTCGTCCGGAATGAGGTCGCGACCGACGAGAACGTAGCCGGCCGCACAGGCGAGAACCGCTTTTCGGGCCGCCGGGACTCGTGCGTCCGCGACGAGCGCCCAGATGAGGCGCGCATAGGCGGGCACGCGGCTGGCGACCGGAAGAAGGGCAAGCCAGCGGAGCGCCCGCAAGACGCTTCCCTTGCGACGCCGCCCACCGTTGGAGACCACCAGACTCGTGCGCGCCATCCTCAGTTGGGCCGTGCTCGGCCCTTCGCCCGTCAGTCGAATCCAATCATCCGCTCCGGGAGTGGAGAGTCTAGCAGGCAGGACCGGCAACGATGAGACGGCATCGGCGTTTCGGCCACTGACTGCTGCCCCACGGCCGAGCCACAAGCCGGGCAGATCGATTGACGTCATCCGGTCTCCCCGTCCGACAGGGCCGGGATCAGACCACCCAGGCCCGTACGGTCGGGCCGTTCGCCTCTCAAGTCCAGACCCGGGACCGCGCCGTCCGATCGGGGTTCGCTTGACAATCGAACGGGCGTTCTGTAACCTCGTTTGCAGGGAAAGGAGGCGCCTGTGACCAAGCACGACGCCGAACGCAAACGCAAGATCATCGACTTCATCGCGGCGACGCTGAGGTCCCGCGGCTACCCGCCGTCCGTCCGCGAAATTGCCGTCGCCGTGGACCTGGCCTCGACGTCGGCCGTCCATCACCACCTCCAGACACTGGAGCGCGAGGGTTACCTGGAGCGCGGCGCGGCCCAATCGCGCGCCATTCGCCTCACGCCTGTGGCCGCGCTGCGGCTCGGGCTCTCGGGCGAGCTGATGCCGCAGGCGGCCGCCTCCGAGGCTCACGTGTTGCCCATCGTCGGCGAGATCGCCGCGGGCGGCCCGATCGAGGCCTACCAGGACGCGTCGGAGAGCCTGGCGGTTCCGGACCTGCTGGCCCCGTCGGGCGATGCATACGTGCTTCGCGTCCGCGGCGATTCCATGATCAACGCCCACATCCAGGACGGCGATTTCGTCCTGATCCGCCCGCAGCAGACGGCCCATGACGGGGACATAGTGGTCGCCCAGGTCGAGGAGAACTCCGTCACCCTCAAGCAGTTCTTCAAGGAGGGCGGACGTATTCGCCTGCAGCCGGCCAACCCGGACTACCCGGCCATGTTCTACAACGACGTCCGGATCCAGGGGAAGCTCATCGGGGTCATTCGCCGGTTGGATTGAGGCGGGGCTCGTCCACACGCGCTGTCCACAGTCCGCCCACAGCGGCGGTGAGTTCGGGGATAGCTCGGCCGCCCGCCGGACGGTTCGTTGACGCCGCGGCGGGTCCACCGGGCCACCATTGGATCGCCGTCACCAGCCAGACCGCGAGGAAGGCGCCACACGTGATCGACCGACTGCCGCCCCAGAACCTCGACTCCGAGCAGGCCGTGCTGGGCTCGATCCTGATCGATCGGGATGCAATCATCGAGGTCGCCGACTTCCTGCACGCGGACGACTTCTACCGGCAGGCCCACGGGCGCATCTACGCGGCCATGCTGGAGCTGTTCGAACATCGCGAGCCGATCGATGTCGTCACCGTTGCAGAAGCCCTGGAGCGAGAGGACGCGCTGGAGGCGGTGGGCGGCGCCAGCTACCTTTCGACCCTGGGAAACGACACGCCCACCGCGGTTCACGTGGCCCAATACGCCCGAATCGTGGAGCGCAAGGCCGTCCTGCGGCGGTTGATCTCGGCGGCCGGCAAGATCGCGGCCATCGGCTACGAGGACGGTTCGGACATCCAGGAGTCGATCGATCGGGCGGAGAGCGAGCTCTTCTCGGTCAGCCAGCGGCGATCGAACGACGGCTTCAGTCCCCTCCGAACGCTCCTCCATGACGCGTACGACCGACTGGACTACCTGCATGCCCACCGCGGCGAGATCGTCGGCATCCCGTCAGGCTTCGCGGACCTGGACCAGCTGACCACCGGCTTTCAGCCGAGCGACCTGGTCGTGGTGGCAGCGCGGCCGAGCGTCGGAAAGACGAGCCTCGCGCTCAACGTGACCGAATATGCCGCGGTTCGGGAGGGTAAGACGGTCGGCGTCTTCAGCCTGGAGATGAGCAAGGAGCAGCTCGTCCTCCGCCTTCTCTCGAGCGTCGCCTCGATCGACTCGCAGCGTCTCCGCTCGGGCTTTCTCGAGGAGCTCGACTTCGCCCGCATCGCACCGGCATTGCAGGCCCTCTCGGACGCGCCGGTATACATCGACGACACGCCGAACATCAGCACGATGGAGCTGCGGACCCGGGCCCGGCGCCTCCAGGCTGAGCACGGCCTCGACCTGCTGGTGGTCGATTACCTTCAGCTGATGCAGGCCGCGACCAGCAGCCGGGACTCCAACCGCGTTCAAGAGGTCTCGGAGATCAGCCGCGGTCTCAAGTCGCTCGCGCGCGAGTTGAAGGTCCCGGTCATGGCCCTCTCCCAGCTGTCGCGCCAGCCGGAAATGCGCGAGTCCCGCGAGCCTCGACTCTCAGACCTGCGGGAGTCCGGCGCCATCGAGCAGGACGCCGACCTGGTTCTCTTCCTCTGGCGCGAGAGGGACAAGCCCGGCGACGAGGGCGAGGCCGACGGCGAGGTGGTCAACCTGCGACTCGCCAAGCACCGCAACGGCCCCACCGGCGAAGTCAAGCTGTGGTTCCGCAAGAGCCAGACCCGCTTCATGAGCTACGCCGGCGAACGCTACGCCGAGGCCGTCTGACGATCGCGATATAGCCCTGGAGCCGGATGGGCCGTTCCGAAACGCTCGCCGGTCCTACACTGCCGTGCACGAGGCGGCGCGGCCCGCCCGCCAAGGGAGGAGCTCGATGGGCGTGATCATCGTCAGGGAGATGGTCGGCACCAGTTCCCACTCGTGGAGCGACGCGGCCCGACAGGCCGTGGCCCTGGCCAGCAAGACCGTCCGGAACATACGCACCGTTGAAGTTGTCCAGTCGACCGCCCGCGTCGAGGGCGGCGAGATCGTCGAGTACCGGGTCCACATAAAGCTCGGCTTCGAATACGAGGAGTAGCCGGGCCGAGGGGCAAGCCCAACGGGGACCGTCTCGAGGCGAATCTGCGGCTCCGACGGACACTCCTGGATCCCGGCGACGTGCGGCGGCGGGGCTGCCCGGCTGATCGCCAGGAGGGCCAGCAAGCGACGGGGATGAGATAAGCAGCTGTTGATCGCGGGCAACCAGTATCCGCCAATGCAGACATCCGCTCCCCGTCCGATTGACACGCAACGGGTCGGTTTCTATCGTACGCGCCGCCGTTCGGCGAGCAGCGGCTGGGGATGGAGGAGCTGCGGGTGTCGCTGGAGCCCGAGACCGACGACCGCCTCGTCGAGGAGATGGCCCGGGTACGGTCATGTTTCCCGCTCCGTCCCGGCAAGGTCCAGCGCCCGTGTCTGCCGGAGGAAACGCTTCGACGCGATCGCCTCTTCGACTGGCTGAACGGTCGGTCCAGCCGCCGGGTCATATTGGTCATCTCGGAAGCCGGCTTCGGCAAGACCACTCTCATCGCGGATTTCCTTCGTCGGTCGCAACTCCGAACCTTCTGGTACCGGCTCGACGAGGACGACACCGACAGCCTCGTCTTCATTCGGTACCTGGTCGCGGCCTGCCAGGCGGTCGACCCGAGGCTCCTGCGACAGACAGCGGCCCTTCTGGCCGACTCCTCGCTCGAACCTCCACGCGAGCAGGCGGTCGTCGACGCTCTCCTCGCCGAGGTCGGCGACCTGGGCGAGATCCCATCGGCGCTGGTCCTGGACGACTTCCACCTCGTGGAGTCCGTGCCCTCGATTGGGTCCCTGCTGGAGCGGTTGATGGCCCGCGCTCCTGCGACGCTGAAGCTGATCGTCGTCAGCCGGCGAATTCCGACCCTGTCGGTCGCAGCCCTTCGCGCTCGCGGCGAGTTGGCCGAACTGGGCCGGGAGGAGCTCAGATTCGACGAAGGTGAGACCGAACGCCTCTTCCGCGACTCGTACAACCACCCGCTGGAGCCGGACGTCCTGCACAATCTCCAGGCGCGAACCGACGGATGGGCGGCGTCTCTCCAGCTGGTGAGGACGGCCGTCGACGGTCGGTCTCCGCGGCAGGTGCGGGCATTCGTGCACTCGCTGTCCGGCGCGGAAGGGGATCTCTACGACTACCTGGCCGAGGAGGTGGTGGGGGACCTCGAGCCCGACATGCGCGACTTCCTAATGCGGACGGCCGTTCTCGAAGATGTCGAGCCGGCGACCGCGGCCGTGGCGGCAGGGGTGGCGCCTGCCGAGGCCCGCCGCCTGTTGTCCGGCGCCCAGCGACTCGGCCTCATGTCCAGGGGCGTCGACCGTGGAAGCGCCTGGCGACCCCACCCGCTCGTCCGGGAGTTCCTGCTCGCCCACCTCGAGGCGGAACTGGGACCGGGCGGCCTCGCGGAGATGCATCGGCGACTGGCGGTCATCATGGAGCCCCGCTCGTGGCGCCTGGCGGCACGCCACTGGGCTGCCGCCGGAGACCCGGATGAGGTTCGCCGCGTTGTCTGTGCGGCAACTCCGACGATCATCGGCACCGGCGACCTTGCCGCCGCCGACGACTTCGTCACGCGCTTTCCCGATCCGAACCCCAACCCGTGGTTTGGCATCATCCGGGCGAGGCGCCTCTTCGCTCTTGGGCATGACCGGGACGCCCTGGCGGAAGCCCGACGACTTCGAGACACAGCCGAGATGGCGGCCCCGGTCGACAGTTCGCTGGCCCTGGCCGTCGCCCTGACGCTGCTCAACCTGGGGACGGAGCTGGACGACGGGGACATGCGGACGGCTGCCGCCGACGTGCTCAGGAGGTGTGACGATCGCGAATTGGCGTCCATCGCGCGGGCGACCGAGGCCCTGTACCAGGCGGCCGAGGAAGGATCGCTCGACGCTCTGCGCGACTTGCTGTTGGAGACTCTCCACCTGAACCGAGAGCGGGGCCACTCCAGGTACGAGGGGATCTCGTTGTTGAACCTCGCGAACGCCCAGTGGCCCCTGGGCAACCCGGAGGCCGTCATCGCGGCCGGCACAGAGGCGATTCGGATCCTCGGGTCTGCCGACAATTCGTGGGATCTCTCGTCCGCACATCTGAACGTGGCGAAAGGGCTTGCTCACATCGGTCGCTGGCATGAAGCCCAGGCTCACATCAAAGACGCGATCGACGAAACAGATCGAATCGCGGAACCCGAAGTGGTATCGGAAGCTGCCGAGCTCGAGGCCATGTACGGCGATCCAGCCCGAGGTTTGCTTATCCTCGGCCGAGTGTTCGCGGAATCGGAGCGGAGACGGGATGATCCGTTCTGCCGTTACGTCGCCGCTCGAATTGCGCTTGAACACGACCGACCACGCCGGGCCGGTGAACTCCTTCGACAGATCGAGGGCGAGGCTTTGGTTCCAGGCTTTCGAAGCTCTCGCCTCTCACTCGACCTCCAGATCAGGTCGATCGATGACCCGTCCGATCCGGACCTCCCTGCTGCATTCGAGGCGGCACTGCGATCAGCCCAAGGACAGCAGGCATGGTTATGGTGGAAGAACATCCGGCTGACGGAGGCGTTGATCTCTCCGAGCGACGCGCTCGCGGATCATTTCAGATCGCTCGAGCCCGGCGACGCGGCATTCCTGTCGATCCAGGCAGAGCTCGTCCTTCGCCGTCTTGCCGACCTGGATGAGCCGGCCTTCGAGGCGGTTCGAACTGAGGCTTCGCTCCGGCCGGAGCGCTGGCGTTGGGCCCTGCGGAGATTCATCTCAGGAACCGGGCCCCCCGCCCTGAGCGTCAGACGAGCGGTCGAGCTCCTCGAGCTCGTCGGGGAAAGCCAGGATGTTCCCCTCCTTGCAGCGCTCCGGCAGACGAAGGCACTTCGCTTCCCAGATGCCGGGCGCGCCCTCAGCCGGCGGCTGGCGCCTCGTGTCTACGTCGAAGACCTGGGGCGCGTGATCATCCGCATCGGCGACCGCACCGTCCCCGGCACGGACATACGCAAGAAGGTCCTGTCCTTGCTCTGCTTCCTGCTAACCAGACCCCAGTTCACGGCCACCCGAGAACAGGTCCTCGAAGCGCTGTGGCCCGAGATGGATCCCGAGGCAGGGGCGAATTCCCTGAACCAGTCGGTGTACTTCCTGCGCCGGGTCTTCGAGCCCGGCTGCGAGGACGACAACACCGCGGGCTACCTCCGAAGCCGGGCGGATCTGATCTGGCTCGACCAGGATCTCGTGCAAAGCCGAAGTGCCGACTGCCTCAAGCTGATCGCCGCGATCCGGCGCGACCAGTCTCCGGAGCTCGTCACCAGGCTGGCCGAGTCCTACAAGGGCCGTTTCGGGGTCGACTTCATCTACGACGACTGGGCCTCGTCCTTCAGGGACACCCTCCATGCGAGCTTCCTCGATCGAATCGAGCGGGCGGTAACCCGCGACACCGAGGCCGGCGCTTTCGACCGCGCCCTGCTTGTCGCTCAACTGGCTCTGCAGGCCGACCCTGACGCGGAGCAGATCGAACTCTGCCTACTGCGCGTATACCGGCGAACTGGCGCGAACGCCGCAGCGGCCGAGCAATACGCCCACTACGCCGGCGTAATGCGCGACCAGTTAGGAGTGGACCCGCTCCCTCTCGAAGCTATCTGATCCGAAGAATCGCGGCTGGGTAGGCAAAGTACCGTATTGACCCGGTACTTTTGGCTTCCTACCGTGGCCAAAGGTCTGGTGCAAGCCGTCACAGCCTCGCCGGACCCAGACGAGCGGATGCTTCGAGGTTCTGCGCCGAATGCGGGCACTTGGGCCGGGACCGAGCCGACAGTGCAGCCCACCGCGCGTTGGTCTACAGGAGATGATCCTGTGTTTGCCGAGTCCTGCAGCAGACCCTGGTGATCGCCGTGTTGCGTCGCATTCAGAGGCTGATGGTCGTGGTGGGCTCCGCGCTGCTTGTAGCATTGGGAGCAGGCGCGAGCTACAGGCCGTTCTGAGTACCTCTCTCCCATAGCCGCGCAAGCCTCAACGCGGCTAGATTGCCGCGGCTGAGCGAGGAGTGGTGATGAGCCGCCGGCTGGGAGCCCTGATCGCGATAGTGGCGCTGACGAGCGGAGCGCTCTTTGTCGGCGCCATCTTCGCGTACCCGATTCCCAGCAGCCATTGGCCTGAGGTCGTCTTCTGGATCGCCCTCGCCATCGTTGGGTCCTCTCTCGCGGTCCGCATGCCAGACGGCAGCGTCGTTGACGTGAGCTTCGCCCCAATCGTCGCGGCAATGAGCCTCGGCGGACCGGCATTAGCCGGTTGGGTCGCACTGGTGGGCGTGACCCAACCACGAGAACTGCGCCGACAAGCCCCCTGGTACGGGGTCGTGGCCAACCATGCCACCATCACCGGCCCCGCCGTCGCCAGCGCCTTCGCCCTCACCCTGGTCCCGTCTCGATCGAATCCCCTGGTCGACTTCGCGGCCACGTTTGGCGCCGCGTGCTTGTTCTTCTCCCTCAACAGCCTGCTGACAGCCGCGTTCGTGTCGGCCAGGGAAGGCGAGTCGCTTTCGAGACTGGTGCGGGTCGACGCGGGGGCCTATGCCAGCATGCTTGCCCTCGCCCCGGTGGCATGGCTGATGGCGCAGATGTTCGACGTCGCCCCGTGGGCGGTCCTGCTTTTCATCGTGCCCGTCTACACGACCCGGCTGGCCTACCAGCAGTTCGTGGAAGTCCGCGAGATGTTCACGGAAACGATCCGCAGTCTCGCGGGGGCGGTAGACAGGCGCGACCCCTTCACCGGCAATCACAGCCGCCAGGTCCAGACCATCGCCATGGACCTCGGGCGGGCGATGAAGGTCAGTGACGCCGATCTCGAGGCGCTCGAATGGGGGGGCCTCCTGCACGACATCGGCAAGATTGGCATCAGGGACGCGGTGCTGCTCAAGCCGGGGCGGTTGACCCGTGACGAGCGCATCATCATGAACTCCCACCCGGTGCTCGGCGCTGAGATCATCGCCCCCGTCCGAAAGCTCGCCCCGGAACTGCCGATCATCCGCCACCACCATGAGTGGTTCAACGGGTCGGGCTACCCCGATCGTCTGGTGGGCAACGACATTCCCAAGCTGGCACGCATCCTGCACGTCGCCGATTCGTTCGAGGCGATGACCGCCGCTCGACCGTACCGCATGACCCCACTCACGCTCGACGAGGCGCTGGCCGAGCTACACAAGTTCCGCGGGATTCAGTTCGACCCCGATGTCGTGGATGCCTTCATGAAGACAAGATGGGCGCGTGAGATGCAGGGGCCTGCCCGACCCGAGGCCATGGAGGTGCCGCTGATCGGCCAGGCGGCAGGGTTGATCGCAGCGGTCGGCCGTGCAAACGGGGATTCCAGCGGCGCGGCAGGGTCAGGCGACGCCATCTCGGCAGCTCCAGGCAATGACCCTGAGAGGCCCGGTTCGCCTCGCCGACGCCCCGCCGCCATCTGATCGGTGCCCGCGCTCGGCGTCTTCCTGGGGCTGACCCTCGGCCTGCTCGCCGGCGGCGACCTCTGGAACCTCCTTTATGTCCGCCTGCGCTGGCTGCCGCTGTTGCTCGTAGCCACTGCAGCCCGCTTTGGGCTCGATGCTGCGCTGGCGGCCGGCGCCGTCCCGGACGGCTTGCGGCTCTGGCTCGTGCTCCTCGCCTACGTCCTGCTCACGGTCATGCTGCTGGCCAACCGAAGGCTACCCGGGATGACCGCGGCCGCGCTCGGGACTGCAGCCAACGGAGTCGCAATCGTCGCCAACGGCGGCTGGATGCCCGTGTGGCAGCCAAGCCTGGCTGCGGCCGGCTTCGATCCGAACGTCCTCCACTCGAACTTCCACAGGCTCCTGGTTGGGCCCGTCGACCCCGGCTTCTTCGCCCACGGCGGGCCGCTGGTCGACATCATTCCGATCCCGATACCGATCGTCCAGTCGGTCGCATCTGTTGGCGACTTGCTCCTCGGCGCCGGGCTCGCCTTCTTCCTCTTCGCGGCGGTTGTCCGAGCGCCGGTGCTGGTCTCGGTCTCGATCTCGGCCGATCGCTCGGTCGCTGGAACCGCGATCACCGTCCCGCCTCAGGGCGCGCTCGGCAACTCCTACGTTCGACTTGCGACCAACAGCGCCTTCTCAGCGATGTGGCTCGGCCAGGTCGTCAGTTCCCTCGGCGACCGCGTCCACCAGGTCGCGCTCGTGTTCCTGGTTGCGCGAGCCACGGATAACTCCCCGCTGGCGCTGGGCCTGGTGTTTGCGGCGATGACGGTCCCGAGCTTCCTGGTCGGGCCGCTGGCCGGGGCCCTCGTCGATCGGTGGGACAGAAAGCGGGTCATGGTCGGCTCGGACCTCGTCCGGGCCGGTATCGTCGGCCTCATCCCGGTGACGTCCGGGCTGAACGTGGGTCTCGTTTTCGGGCTCGTGTTCCTGCTGGCGGCTGTGTCGTCGTTCTTCCGCCCGGCCCGGGCCGCCGCGTTGCCACAGGTGGTCCCGGAAGAGGATCTTCTGGCCGCCAACTCCGCGATGTGGGTCTCCGACACCGTGTCCGACCTTGCCGGATACAGCCTTGGTGGGCTGTTCGTGGCGTTCCTGGGCTCGTCCCTGGCGCTCGCGTTCTGGATCGACGGGGCAAGCTACGTGGCCTCCGCGGTGCTCGTGGCCGCGGTGGTGATCCCACCGGTCGCCCGGCACGCGGCCGTCGACAGCGGGGGGGTCGGCACGGTGGAAGCAGGCCTGGCCCCGGCCTCAACCTCCATCCTGGCCGAGATGGCCGAAGGCTGGCGGCTCCTTCGGGACGAGAGCGTCCTGATGGCCACGACCGCGCAGGCGGCCATCGCCGAATACGGACTCGGCGCGCTCACTGCCCTCTCCCCGCTTCTGATCGCTTCGCTGCCGCTCGGCGGCACCGACGCCCCCGCGGCCTACGGATTCTTCGAGATGGCGATGGGCGTGGGCCTGGTCGGAGGCGGCGTCGTACTCGGCGGGATGTCCGCGCGTCTGCCCAAGGGGCCTGCGATCATCGCTGGTTTCGCGGCGTTTGGGATCGCGCTCGTCGCCCTGGCCGGGACCCGCAACCTGCCCGTGGCCCTGGGGCTTGCGGCGGTCGTCGGGCTTGCCAACGTGACCTTCGTGGTGCCGAGCCAGACGCTGTTCCAGCAGCGCGCCCCCGGTGAAGCGCTCGGACGAGTGATCGCCATCCGGCTCGCCATCGTCAACGGCGTCCTGGCCCTGTCGATGGTCACATCGGGCGCCCTGGCCCAGGCGCTCGGACTGCGGCCCGTGCTGGCCGCCTGCGGGTTGCTGACTGCGGCCGTAGGCCTTGCCGGCCTGGCCGTTCGACCCATCCGCCGCGCCTGAGGCCTCAGATCACCGCCGCGGCAAGGCGCGCGGCCGGACCGAAGGCCCTCGATCCCGCCGGGACCGCATGCCTCGCGTTCCTTCGCGACGCGACGAAGAGACACGTCGGCTAAACTGCCGGGCAGCAGGGCGCTCGACATCTTGTGTGTTGGCGGGCGGCTCGCACGGAGCAGAGACTGAACCACGGCACCAGCAGTGCCTGAACCAGGTGAGCCGAAACCAGCGGCCGCCAGCACAGGAGTGGCACGAGGGCTATGACCGACCGCGACAAGGACCGGGACGAGGCACCGACTACGGACGAATTCCCGGCGGGTGACGAGGAGTTCGAGGAGGAGCCCGAACAGACGTTCGAGGCCGAGGGTGAAGCCGGCGAGGGCGAGATCGAAGGCCCGGAGGAACCCGTTCCTTCCGGCGGGCGCCGCCGATTCGGCTTTCGCCGCGGCGACCGGTCCGACGATGAGGTCGACACGCGCCAGATCGGATCCGTCCGCGGTACGCACGAGCGCGTCCACATCGACGACCGCCCGTCGGCTCTTTACGCCCTCATTTGCGCTGCTGCGCTGCTCGGAGTCCTCGCATTCTCGTGGCTCGGGGGAGTGCTGCCCAAGGCGGCCGGACCGACGCTGACCCCGCTCGTCGTGCCAACCGGTCAGCCCACGGCAAGCCCGGGCGAGAGCGCCGCCGCCTCGGCGACCGTGACCGCCAGCGCGAGCCCGACCCTTAGCCCCAGCCCGGCACCGAGCGCTTCGCCGGGCGCTTCGCCGAGCTAGGAGCGTTCGCCCTTCGCTGCAGGGAGGCGCCTCGCTGAGAGGCGGAGCCAGGGGACCCTCGCCCAGCCACTCGATTGGGCGTATCGTCGACGCGTGGATCCCGGGCAATCGGTTCGACTTCGGGCGGAGATGGTCGAGCGCCAGCTTCGCGGCCGCGGCATCCTCAACGAGGCGGTGCTAGCTGCTCTCGCGACCGTGCCTCGCGAGCGGTTCGTTCCGCCGGACCTGGTGTCGCGGACCTACAGCGACGATGCCCTGCCGATAGCGTCGGGACAGTCGATCAGTCAGCCGTACATGGTCGCCCGAATGACCGAACTGCTCGAGCCTCAACCCGGCATGCGCGTCCTCGAGGTCGGCACCGGCTCCGGCTACCAGGCTGCGGTGCTGGCTCAGCTCGGGTGCCTGGTCGTATCGGTGGAGCGTCACGCCGACCTCGCCGAGGCGGCACGAGCCCGTCTCGAGGGTCTGGGCCTCGCCGGCCGGGTTGATATCGTCGTCGGCGACGGGAGCGTCGGCCGCCCGGGGGAGGCTCCGTTCGGCGCCATCGTGGTCACGGCCGCGGCTCCCCGAATCCCGGAAGCGCTGCCCGGCCAGCTCGGCGAGGGGGGCCGTCTGGTGGTCCCGGTCGGGCCGCCCCAGGGCCAGGAACTGACGCTGGTAATCCGCCACGGCAACACGTTCGAACGACGGGAGTGCGGCGCCTGCGTGTTCGTGCCGCTCGTCGGCGCGGCCGGCTTCAGCGAGGATGCCGAGCGGCGCTATCGCTGGCCGGGTCGCTTGTTCGAATAGACGCCCGTGATCCTATCGAGCGACGCCCTCGGATGAGCGCATCCTGAGGACCACCTCGTCGTAGATGGTCTCGATCGAGTTCACCATCAACTCGACGCAGAAGCGGTCGTGGACCATGTCGTGGCCGCGTTTGGCGATCATGTCGGCAAATGGATGGTCGGCCAGCAACCGTTCGATGGCGCCCGCCAGCGCCTCGCGGTCGTCCGGCGCCACGAGCAACCCGCTGACTTCGTCCTCGATCATCTCGGGGATGCCGCCAACCCGGGACGCGACCACCGGCCGGCCCAGCGCCATCGCTTCCAGAACGCTGAGGCCCTGGGCCTCGCGGTAAGACGGCAGCACGGACACGTCGAGGGCGGCCGTGACCGCAGGGACGTCCTCGCGGCGGCCCGTGAACACGACCCGATCCGAGATGCCCAGCGACGCCGCCTGGGCTTCCAGAGAGTTTCGTTCCGAGCCCTCCCCGACGATGAGCAGCCATGCCCGCGGCTGCGCCGCCAGGACGAGCGGCCACGCCTCCAGGAGGGTGCGATGGCCTTTCTCCGGCTCCAGTCGGGCCACGACGCCGACGATCTGGGCATCCTCGGGAATGGAGTAGTCCTCGTGCAGGGTGCAGCAGGGCTGCTGGTGGTTGTAGCGCTCCAGGTCCACTCCGTTGTAGATCAGGCTGACCGGTACGCCCCGACGGCCTTCTTCGCGGATCTTCTGCTCGATCGCCTTTGAAACAACGATCAAGCGGTCCATGAGAGGCGTCAGCTGGTTCAGGTTCCTCCGATCGTCGACGCATCGAACACGGCTCGAATGGACGGTGGAGATGATGGCCGGCCGTCTCAAGCCCTCTTCTCCGAGCACCAGGGCGGCTTTCGTGCCGACAATCTCGGCCCGATACATGTGGTTGTGAACGACCTCCGGCCGGAACGGGGAGAGCAGTTCGGCCAGCGCTCGGACGCTTTCGCGATCATCGGGCTCGTCGACCACCGAAACATCGACGCCGGCCCTCTGGAGGCGGCGAACGCTGCTGCCATGCGAGAGTGAGATCACCCGGACGTCGTAGCGATCGCGGTCGAGACGGGTTACGAGGGAGTACACGTGTTCCTGCGCGCCACCGTTGGTTCCGGTGGCCATGATCTCGACGACCCTGATTCGGCCACCCTCGATCGGCTCGCGGTCGATCAGCTCGACGCAAGGATCGGCGTCGCCGAGGTCAGCGCCCATCGCCGGAACCCCCCAGCACGGGGCCGATTCGCTGGACGAGGAGGCGCTCGATCGGCGAATCGACGGCGCCCCACTCGTACTTGTACGGCTCGTCGCCGCGCAGGAAATCGACGCGGGCCCGCCCGAGCTCGATCGCCCGCTTGACGTAGCAGGCGGCCAGGAGCACTCCGGGCGATAGCTCTCGAGCCTCCGGCTCGGTGCCCGCGTTGTAGTAGTAGAGGGCGTCGCCGTCGTCGAACGTGACTCCGGCCGCGATGCGACGGCCACCGACGGTCAGGAAGCTGAGATCGACCAGGCCGGCGGCCGCGCAGCTCTCGAAGAGCCCGCCGAAGAACCGCCGGCTGGCGGCTCCGCCGTCGGTCGGCGGGAACAGCCCCTCCGCGCCCCAGCGTTTCTGGTGCAGATCCACGAAGGCGTCCAGATCGTCGATCGGGCTCTTCGAGCTTTCGAGGCCGACCGCGCCCGCCGCCTCAGCTCGACGAACCTTGCGCCGGATCTCATGGCGCTCCTTCTTGCCCAGGGTGGCGAGGAAGCCGTCGAAGTCGAGCCCAGGCGCAAGCGTCACCACCGGGCAGACATCTTCCTGCTCCCGAGTGACGGCCCAGCCGGCCTTCGGCGCCGCCCGTTCCAGGGCCCCTGCGAGTTCATCTGTGGCGCGGTCGCCGTGGCGGAGACGTCGCAGGTCCAGAACATCCCAGCGGCCCGGATCCTGGGCCGCCAGCGCCTCGACGACAGCCTCGCACACGCCGCGGAGGTCCTCGGGGGCGGCCAGAATAGTGGCGTAGTCGGCGTGGTACGACGCCCCGAAGAACACTGCGGTCGCCGAATCGGGCACGGGCCGGAGAGTCGAACCGGACTGGTGTCGGATGGTCGTCCTGGCCGCCAGGTCCCCCGGCTCGAGCTCGTGGCGGTGCATGAGCGGCGCGATACCGACGATGTTGTCGGGGCCGGCCCCGTTCACCACGATCAGCGTCTGGTCGTGGGCGGTCGCTCCATACGCCTCCCACCACGCCCTCTGGACGCAGTGGCGCGAGAACGGTGTCGCCCACGGTGTCCGATCGGCGAGCGAGTTCCACGTTTCGTTCGGTATGGAATCGAATGGTCGGCGGCTCGCCGTAAGGCGCGAGCCGGTCGCGGTGCTCATGGGAAACCCGCCGGTGCGGACGGCGACCGTCCGTTCTGACTGTAGGCCACTGGAGTCTTGAGACGGGCAGGCTCACCATCTGGCGCAGAGGGAGCTCTCACGGACCGAGCATAGCACCACGCTCGGAACCAGCCTGCGGTCGAGCGGTCGCTCTATCGGACGCGCCTATGCCCGGCCAGAACCCCAGCGGCTATGCCGCCCCCAATCCCCCGACCGGCAGACCTGGATTCGGCCTCAGCGCGCGTGTTACGCGGTCCTCGCGAAGAGCCTCAACCAGCAGCATCGCCAGGACGGCGACGAATACCAGCGGGACGCTCGCCGACGCCGGCCAGGCGCCGCCCGAGTCGAAGAGCGAAATCCAGCCGAGTATCGGAAAGACGGCCGCCCATTTCCGGCCCGTCTCCAGGAACCAGGCCGTCGGAAGAAGCAGCAGCATCGCGTAGTGGTCCCACAACAGCGGCGTCACCAGCTGGCTCGCCACGATGGTGCCCATCAATCCGACTTCTGCCCCTCCGAAGCGCCAGATCAGGAGGACGACCACGGCCACCGCTGCGGTCGAGACCAGCTGCCCGGCCTCCGCTGCCACCTCCGGCAGACCGGCCTGATACAGGACGGCACCAGGCGAGCAATTGTGCGGCGTCGCCGCCGCCGACGAGATCCGCGCAAGGAGCGTCACGTAATCAGACCACGCACCGATGCCCGTGAAGACGGTCGCGACCGCGGCCGCCGCCGCGACGACCCCAAGGGCGATGCCGACGGCGCGCCACCGGCCCGTGACCCCAGCCCAAGCAACGAGGAGCGCCGGCTGGACCTTCACCAGCGCTCCCAGGGCAGTGGAGGCGCCGAGCGAGATCGGCCGATCGCGCCATCGCCAGGCCACCGCGAACAACACGAAGAGCAGGGGCCCGACCTGGCCAAGCTTGACCGAATACAGGAACGGCCAGTTCAGGGCACCGAGCACCACGACAAGCCAGCGAACGTCGCGTCGTACCGGCAACAATGCAGCGCCCAGCGGGAGACACAGGGCCATCCCTATGACCCACACGCCGCGGGCCACGGCGTCAGGCAGTAGCGTCAGCGGCGCCACAGCCAGGGCGAAGGGCGGCGGGTACAGGTAGATCGCGAATCCGCCGGCGGCCGAAACGGACGGGTCATACAGCTGCCCGCCGTTGATGAGGCGGCGGGCCGCTCCAACGTAAGCCTCGAAGTCGTAGCCCAGGGTGTTGCCGGCAGAACCCAGGACCAGAGCAAGCATGACGGCGAGCAGCAACAGCGAGCCGATTGGCACGATTGCGTCGGCCGGCCGCGCGCGGGGTCTCGCCGGTGAAGCGGCGGCGGTCATGACCCGGGCGTTTCCTCGGACGCGCCGTCGGATGCGAGCCGCTCGGCGGTCGATCGCCCGGCCGCCGGATCCGAAGCGGCCGAGTCGGTTGCAGGCGCCTCGTCAGCCGCCTTTCGCACGCCCCGATGGACGAATCGAATCCGAACCAGGTCCCAGACGACCTGCAACGCCAGCTTTGGACGAGCATGCATACGCGACCCACGCCGGTCGGCCCAGGCCACCGGGACGATGGCGATGCGATAGCCGCGCCGCCGAGCCAGGTAGATCAGGTCGACGTCGAACACGATGCTCCTGATACGGAGCCGGCCGAACAGATCACGCGCCACCGAGGCGCGAAAGCCCTTGAAACCGCACTGCGTATCCCTCACCGGCCCCGTGACCCATGCCTGGGCTGCGAGGCGGAAGAGCCGCCCGACGAATCTCCGGAACGGCGGCTGGCTGGCCCGCATGTCCGACCCGTCCGGCTGGATGCGGCTGCCGAGAGCGACATCCGCGGACTCGAGCGCGGCGACCAGCAGTGGTATCTGGTCCGGCGGGGTGGCCATGTCGGCATCGGCGAAGACGAGCACGTCGCCCTCGGCAACGAGCATTCCGGCCCGCACGGCCGAGCCCTTGCCGCCATGACTCACCGACAACAGCCCGAGCGATGGACAGCCGCGCCTCGCTGAATCCGTGCCGTCGACCGCGAACTCCGGCCTCGCCTTCACCAGAGCGGCGGTTCCATCGGTGCTGCCGTCGTCGACCACGAGCACATTCACCGTCGCGGGGAGAACCCCCTCTGGCGCCGAGCACAGGTGGGCGAACAGCTCGTCCAGCGCGGGCCCCAGGCGAGCCTCCTCGTTGTAGGCGGGCAGAACGATTCCCAGGCTGGAAATCATGACCGGGAGTGTACGGTCAGCGCCGGCCCGCCGCACCGGCGCTGCGCGCAGGCCAGCATTGAGCAGGCCCGGGTCCTATGTCGAGAGCTGTCGAGGATAGGCCGTTCGTACCAGTGGAGTGGGACCCGGCCGATGCTACGCTGCGATGCCGTGCGGACCTGCATCGCTCTGTATGCGCTTGCCCTCGCCGTTCGAGCGGTCGTATTTGGCCTGCATCCCGACGCGGCCTATCCCGATGCGTACTACTACGTCGAAGTAGCCCGGGCTCTCCACGCCGGGCAGGGCTTCAACATCGATTTCATCTGGTCGTTCGTGGACGTAGGCGGTCGAATCCCTGCCCTCCCGACTCTACCGATCCCGAGCAACGCCCACTGGATGCCGCTGGCCTCGATCGTGCAGCTGCCGACGATGTGGCTCCTGGGACCCACGCCAGTTGCTTCTGTGATCCCGTTTGCCATCGTCGGTTCCCTGTCGGCGCCCATGACCTGGCTTCTTGCCCGCGAAATGGGCTGTTCGCCTCGCGTGGCCCTGCTGGCCGGCATCACGGTGGCCGTGCCAGCAGCCGCGACCATCTACATGGCCCAGCCCGACAACCTTGCGCTCTACCAGCCGCTGGGCATGGCTGCGCTCTGGCTGACCGCGCGCGGTTTGAAAGGCCACCGCTGGTCCTATGCGCTGGCCGGTCTGATGGTCGGTCTGGCCACGCTGGCTCGAAACGATGGGGTGCTGCTCGGCGCCGTCGTCGGACTCGCTCTTGTGTGGGATCGATGGCGCGCCTGGCGATCCAATGCCGGTCGAAAGCCGGCGATTCCATGGCGTTACGCGTTTGGCTGCTTCGGCCTTTTCCTGCTCGTGGTTGCGCCCTGGTACGCGCGCCAGCTGATCGTCTTCGGCAGCATCTCGCCGTCGACCACCTCCGGCCGGATCCTGTTCATCCGCACGATCGAACAGATGGACAGCGTCACCGCCCAGACGACGCTTGCGAGTTTCCTTGGCCAGGGGATCGGGCCGCTGCTCCAGAGCCGCGTGCTTGGTCTGGTTTCGGCGCTGCAGATCTACTTTGTGATCGCGAGCCCGATCGTGCTTGCGCCGTTCGTCCTGATTGGCGGCTGGGCGCGCCGGCGATCGGTCGATTTCGGGCCCTTCTTTGCCTACGCGGCAGTCCTCTTCGCCGCCTCCGCCCTCATCTTCGCGGTGCACGTTCCGTACGGCACCTTCCTGCATTCGGCCGTGGCCCTGGTGCCGTTCACATTCATCCTGACCCTGGAGGGAGTGGTCCAGGCTTCTAGCTGGGCCGCTCGTCACCGCCGGACCTGGACCGAGGAGGGCGCCACGCGCCTCTTCCTCGCACTGGCCGTGGCTGCCGTCCTGGTCAACGCCGCCGTCTACGCGGCCGTCGCCATGCCGGCCTGGAACGCGGAGCGCGACGATCGATTGGCCGCCGGCGGGGCTCTGAACGCAGCGGGTGCACCCAACACCGACCTGCTCATGAGCGCCGACCCGGGCGGGTTTGAGTACTTTACCGGCCATGGAGGCGTCGTCACGCCGACCGACTCGCTCGAGGTTATCCACCAGGTCGCCGTCGACTACCACATTCGCTGGCTGATACTGGAGAGGGCACACGTGGTCGAATCCATGATCCCCGTGCTCGAGTTGACGGAACGGCCGGCATGGATCGGCCTGCCGATCTTCAACGTGCCCTACGAGGGGCCTAAGACCGGGAACCCGACCGTCGACGGCGCCCCCGCCCTGGCGATCTACCCGATCTGCATCACGGCAGGGGACACGCGCTGCGGGCCGGCCGCGAGCAGCGCTGGGGCAGCGCCATGAGCCGGCGCGAGACGTGGCTCAGCGCGGGCGCCATATTCGTGCTGGCGCTCGCGGTCAGAGCCGTGGCCGCAGCCGCAGTCACCTTCCCGGTACCCGAGGACACGGCTTACTACGACAGCGTAGCTCGCAACCTCCTCGAGGGCCGTGGCCTGATCAGCGACGCGCTGTGGAGCTACCAGACACAGCCGCTGGTCGTGCCACGAGCCGCGTTCGAAGTCTGGCTGCCGTTGCCGTCGCTGCTGGCTGCGATACCGATGGCCGCCGTAGGGGTCGGGAACTGGTTCCGCGCTGCGCAGGTCATGTCCGTGCTGGCAAGCTCCTGCGTGGCAGTCCTGGCCTGGCGCCTGGGCGCCGACCTGGCTGCCGAGATGCAACTGCCGGTCGGGCGTGCACGAACCATGGGCCTCGGCACCGGTCTGGTCGCGGCGGTCTTCGGGCCCCTCGTGCTGTACGGAACCCTCCCCGATTCCACGGCCTTGTTCACTGTGCTGTCGCTGGCCGCGTGCCTGCTGATGACCCGAATCGCAGCCCGCGCGGCCGCCAGGGACCCCGATGCCACCGGAAACGGGGCCTCAACCGTCGGGCTGGCCGCCGCCGTTTCCGCTCAAATCGATAGCCGGCTCGTCGTCCTTGGAGCGTTGCTTGGTCTTGCCGCGCTGACCCGAAGCGAGGCGATCTGGCTGGCACTCGCCTGGGCAGTCCTGGCCTGGTTCTGGACACCCGGCAGTCGCCGACGCCGCCTCGGCCTGATCGCAGTGCCCGCAGTCGTGGCCGGGCTGGTCTTCGCTCCGTGGGCCATTCGCGATTGGCTGGTCTTCGGGTCGCCGCTGCCCGGCCAGACGCTGGCCAACGCCCTGTCCGTCCACAGCTACGACATCTTCGCCTACCAGGACGTGCCCAGCCTGGCCCGCTACCTGGCCCAGGGTCCGGTGGCTCTCGTCGGCGCACGCCTGGTCGGACTTGCGCACGACCTCTTCACCGTTCTGCTGATACCGGCCTTCCCGGTGGGCCCGCTGGGGCTGCTGGTCCTGCCCTGGGTCGGTCGTCGCCGGACCCTTCGACCGCTGGTGCTCGTTTCCATCTGCACATTCGTGGTAACCAGCCTCCTCTTCCCGGTGTCCACCCTTTCAGGCACCTACATCCACGCGGCAGGATCGGCCGTCGTGCTGTTGACGGTGTGCTGCATGGCAGCCCTCGACTCGTTCATCGACCGGGTCGGCAGGCTCCGCGGCTGGACTCAGCCGGTGGCCTGGCTCGGGCCAGCGTTCGCAGTCGTTGCGGTCGGACCGTTGTGCGTTGTGACTATCACGGCCATCGCCGGCTTCGCGGGGGGCGTCGACGCCCGTTATGAGGCTTTGCCAGCCGCCATGGCCAGGGCAGGCGTGCCTCTCGACGGTAAGGCCCCGGTCATCGCCGACTACCCGATCTGGCTGGCGGAGTCGGCCCGGATTCCGACGCTGGCGCTGCCGCAGGAGTCGCCCGCCGCCGTTCTCGATCTCGCCCGGCGCTTCGGCGCGAAGCTGGTCGTCGTCTACGTCGACCCCGACGTCGGCGGCGTCTGGCCCGATATCCTGAACGGGGGCGGAACGGCAGCGAGGTGTTTCCAGGATGTCCCGCTCACCGACGCGTCGGGGGCGATGCCGGGCCCCGGCTCGGATCTGGCAGGAATCACAGTCTTCCGGATCGTTTGCCCATGAGAGACGGCTCGTATACTCCAATCGGTATGGACGCTACCCGCGGCGCCGGAGAATTCCGCGACTCGCACTTCGACGAGTTGTACGCCGAAGCTAAAGCCACGCTGGTCTACGGAGCCAACAATCTCCGCTCCATCACCGAGCGCTATCGCGAGGCCTACCACGACACGCTGGGCCGGTGGCATCGCCTGCGCGACGAGCTCCTGGCGGCCGACCGCCCCACTCTCTCGATGGTCGACGGGACCGATGCGGCCGCCGCCGCTGAGGCCGGTGCAGAAGATGCCCGCCAGCGGGCTCTCCGGTCTGAAGTCGAGCGGCTCGCTGCGGACGTTGGTCGCCAGCAGCAGGAGCTCTCGAAGCTCGAGCTCGCGGTTCGGAGCATGGAGAACGCCTGGCTGTTCCTCGAGCGCGGCGATGCCAGTCTGCTCGCCGGGGGCGGCGGGGTCGAGCTCGCCACCGACATGCAGATGCGCATCGTCGAGGCCCAGGAGGCCGAACGCCTGCGCCTGGCCCAGGAAGTCCACGACGGGCCGGCCCAGGCGTTGTCGAACGCCATCTTCCAGGTCGACTACGTCGAGCGGATGCTCAACGAGGACGTGCGAACGGCGGCCAGCGAACTTCGGTTCCTGCGCGAGCTCCTTCGCCGGGAGCTGGGCGAGGTCCGGACCTTCATCAGCCAGCTCCGTCCGCCGTTGATCGACGAGCTGGGCCTCGATGGCTCGATCATGGACGCCGTGGAGAGCATGGCCGGCCTTACGGGCGCCACGGTCGAGGCGGATCTCAAGGCTCCGGGAGACGGATTGGTGCCCGCGCAACAGACCGCGGTGCTGCGGATCGTCCAGGAAGCGTTGCAGAACGTCCGAAAACACGCAGGCTCCAGTCGGGCCGTCGTGTCGACACGACTCGAGTCCGCGAACTACGTTGTCGAAGTGGCGGACGACGGACGCGGCTTCGACGTCAATGCGATCGCCGCTCGCGGTCGACGCAACTTCGGTCTCCAGTTCATGCGGGAGCGAGCCGAGTTCATCGGTGCCCAGTTCGACGTTCGGTCCAGACCTGGCGGGGGTACGGTCGTCAGGCTATCGATTCCATTCGGAGAGGAGAGCGCATGAGTTCGATGGAGTACACCGGGCCGGAGCGGCGCCGACCAGGTACGGGCGGCCGGGCAGCGGAGAAAACCACGATCCTGCTGGTCGACGACCACGCCCTGTTTCGTCTCGGGATGCGCGACATCCTCGAGCGGGAGCCCGCCTTCGAGATCGTCGGTGAGGCCGAAGACACGCGCGGCGCTTTCGACCTCTCCGTCCAGTTCTCACCCGACATCATATTGATGGATCTGTCACTGCCAGCTCCCGGCGGCATCGACGCAACCCAGCGGATCAAGCGAGAACTGCCGTCGGCTGGGATCATCGTTCTTGCCGTCGACGAGGACGAGGACGCCCTGTTCGATGCCATCAAGGCCGGAGCGGCGGCGTTCATTCTCAAGGACGTGGCGCCGGACGACCTGGTCGCGATCATCCGCCGCGTGGCGGCAGGTGAATACCTGATCAACGACAAGGTCTTTGCGAAGCCGGCGGTGGCGAGCCGCGTCCTCAAGGAGTTTCGCGAGCTGGCGATCTACGGCCAGGAAGCGACTCCCATCTTTGCTCCGCTGTCGCCTCGCGAGGTCGAGATCCTGGACAATATCGCCCAGGGCATGACCAACAAGCAGGTGGCTTACGCCCTCTCCATCAGCGAGCAGACCGTCAAGAATCATATGTCCAGCATCCTTCGCAAACTGAGCGTCAACGATCGGACGCAGGCCGTCGTCTACGCGATGCGCCAGGGCTGGATTCGCATGCCCGAGGATTGAGCCGCCCGTGGCCATCGAACCGGGACCGCTGCCGTTGCTCGAAATCGCGGAGCGCGCAAGGCGCGAAATCGATCTGCTGACAAGGGAGATCGACGACCTCGAGGTGCTCGTGAGCCAGGCCCGGACTGAGGCCGACCATCACGAGCGGAAGCGCGCCCAGGCGGAGCAGGAGCAGGCGACCGCGGGCAAGGTGCCCGGAGGCGAGCGGGGCGATCAGCTCGTCGCCCTGACAAAGAGTTCGGTCATCATGGCGGCGCAGGTCGACATCCTCGAAGGCAAGCTCAAGGTCCTGACCCGGTTTCGAGAGAGCCTGCGCCGCTACAGCAGCGAGCTCGATCACGCTTCAATGGGAGGCGTTGTTCCGGAGGCCGTGCCGGACAGGCTCGACATGAGCGCGCCGCTCCTCCCGCCGGCCGTCTCGCGGCTCGTGCTGGCAGCCCAGGAGGACTTGCGTCGCGAGATCGCCCGGGCCATGCACGATGGCCCAGCCCAGAACCTGACCAACATCGTCCTCGAGGCGCAAATCGTGGAGCGGCTGCTGGACCGCGACCCGGCTGCGGCCAGGGCCGAGATCGGGCAGCTCGTGGAAATGGTTCAGCACACCCTGGAAGCTACCAAGACCTTCATCTTCGATGTCAGGCCGATGGTCCTGGACGACCTGGGGCTGGTTCCCACGCTGAGGCGAGTTGCACGGGACCGCGGGCGGCGATCCCATATCCCGATCGAGTTCGAGTCCTACGGGCCGGATCGGCGCCTGCCGCTCGACATCGAAAGCGCTCTCTTCCGGCTGATCGACGCGACGGTCACCGGCTTCCTGTCATGCCATCCGGATCGGATCTCGATCCGCGTTGAATGGGCCTCGGACAGGACGGAGGCCTGCATCGCGGCCAGGCGCAGGCAAGCCGAGGATCTGAAGGAGCCGGAGGGCGAAAACGCCGTGCCTGCCTTCACGCGGGGCACGGCCGTCGAAGGCGACATGCCTGAGGCGCTCAAAGCCATGATCAAAGACACGGACGCGGCTGCGATCGCGCGAGCGGAAGGGGCCAATCAACTGCTGGCCCTGCCGCCCAACACGTGGCGCGACATCCAGCAACGGGCCGCCACAATTGGCGCAACGGCCGAGATGGCTGATGAAGGCCGGGAAGTGATCCTGGTCCTGCCAGCGAGTTGACCCGGGGGCAGGCGCCATCGCGTCGGACCGGCGTGCACGCGGGCAGACCGGGCGCCGTTCGTGGATCCCTGCAAGCTCCCGGCGAGATCGGTCAGGGCCTCATCGAATACGGCCTCATCCTGCTTCTCATGTCCGTGGTTTGCTTCGTCTCGCTGGTGTTCTTTGGGGATCAACTGTCATCGCTGCTCAGCCTGATCGCCTCGGCGGTCTGAGGCCCCCGCGGGCCGGGGCTCGATGGCCACGACCACACCGACGCACGGGTGACACTCAGATGAACGCCGAACTGTCGGATCTGGCGAAGTGTGGGGGGCATACTTCCGGGTCCTGCCATTACTAACGGGCTATTGGCCCCCTGGGGGGCGGCAACCAGAATAAACGCTACCCCTCCCATTAGAGGACGCCCTTATCTGGAGGCCATTGATGCTCGCGTTGATGCTCGCTCGGTTGCCGTTGCTCTCGCGGTCCGAGAAGGGCCAGGGTCTGGCTGAGTATGCCCTGATCCTTGCCCTCATTGCTGTCGTCGCTATTGCGGCGCTCATCTTCCTTGGCGGCAAAGTCTCGACGATCCTCAGCACAGTCGGCACCTCGATTTAACCGACCAGCTGAACAAAAAGCGGGCCGCGCTCGGTGCGCGGCCCGCTTTTTGTGCCCCGGGAACCGAGTCCGACCAGTTTCACCACCAGACCCGAGAATCCTTCCTAGTACGAGTAGCCCATTCGTATAGTCCTCGTAAGGTCGACAACAAGGTTACCTTGATGATGCCTGTCAAACGCGTTTGGAGTGTCGTCGTGAAACGGTCCAGTCGATTGATAGTCCTGCTCGGGGTCGTCCTGGCCATCGCCGGCGGCGTCGCCGCGATCGTGCTGGCAAACGGAGCCGGTAGCAACGGCGGCATCCCGGCGCCCTCGCCGACAGCCACGCCTGAGCCGACGGTCACGGTCGTCGTCGCCAAAGTTGACATCAACCTGGGCGATACGATCACAACGAGCATGGTCGGCGTTCAGACCATGACGGTCTCCCAGCGCGACGCACTGGGTCAAGACACCTTCTCGAGCGTCGACCAAGTCATCGGCAAGATCGCCGGTGGGCAGATCACGTCCGGGCAGGTCCTGATGCCCAGTCGGGACATTCTCAGTCCGGGGTCCATGACCGATGGCACGGACATATCCGGCGCGATCTCGCCTGGCATGGTCGCCGTGTCCGTGGAAGTCGACCAGACGAACGGCGTAGGCACGCTCATCGTGCCGGGTGATCACGTCGACATAATCCTCAGCGTTTACACGGATCAGATCGCCATCTCGGGCAAAAATGCCTCCGGCAACATTATCCCCCTCACCGGCGGGCAGCAGGTCACCAGCAAGATTGTGATCCAGAATCGCAGGATCCTCGCGACGCTTCTGCAGCCGTCCGCTGCAGTCCCCACGGCCGCGCCGGTCGCCAACGCGACCGCCGCGGCCCCCGCCCCAACCTCGGCGATCGTGCAGTTCACAGAACGCACCATGATCGCGATCGTGGAGGTCACCCCCGACGAAGCCGAGATCATCCGGTGGGCCCAACGCGCGGAGACGGAGGGTACGCAAAACTACATCGACCTCGCCTTTGCCCTGCGCTCGACCAAGGACAACTCGGCGCCGCCGGTGGTCACCCCGGGCATCACCTTCAAGATGCTGGTCGACAAGTACGGCGTGCTTCCGCCGGATCCGCGAGGCATCCTGCCCGCAGACCTGGCCCAGGGAATCCAGTGGTAGACAGCTCCGCTCTGAGCTGCCAGGGCCACCCGGGAGGGACCGTTTCGCGCGGCCTGCGAAGCCCTCTGGAAGTTTGATTTCCGATGACTGACCGGATCCAGGTTCTGATCGTCGATGACATCCCGGAGACGCGGGACCACCTCACGAGACTGCTCGGGTTCGAGTCCGATATCCAGGTGATCGGGACGGCCTCATCGGGCGCGAACGCGATCGAGAAGGCGACCACGCTTCTGCCGGATGTCATCCTCATGGACATCAACATGCCCGACATGGATGGAATCGCGGCAACCGAGCGTCTGTCCGCCCAGGTCCCGACCGCAGCCGTGGTGATGATGTCGGTCCAGGGCGAAGCCGACTACCTGCGCCGCTCGATGCTTGCCGGGGCCCGCGAGTTCCTCGTCAAGCCCTTCAGCAGCGATGAATTGACGGCCTCGATTCGTCAGGTCTATGCGCGCGAGAAGGAGAAAGGCCGGCGGGCGGTCATCGCGGAGGCCGCGCGAACCCAGGACACGACTCGGGATGGCCAGGTCGTGGCCGTCTTTAGCCCGAAGGGCGGGGTCGGCAGAACCACCATTGCCGTCAACCTGGCCGTGGCCGCCTCCGAGCTGGGCAAGAAAGTAACCCTCATCGACGCGTCGCTCCAGTTCGGTGACGTGGCCGTCCTCGTGAACCTGAACCCAAGTGACAAATCCATAGCTAACCTGCTCCCCGAGCTCGAGCAGGGACTTGATCCAGAGGCGGTCGAGGCGGCCACCCTCATCCATTCGTCGGGCACGAGAGTCCTGCTCTCCCCGCCTTCGCCGGAGATGGCCGAACTCATCACCCCCGCCGGCGTGAAGAACGTTGTCGAGATCCTCCGCCAGCGCAGCGAGCTCGTGGTGGTCGATTGCGCGGCTTGGTTCAACGACACACTCCTTGGCATCCTGGACCGGGCCGACGTACTACTGACCGTGCTCACCCTGGAGATCACGAGCATCAAGAGCACACGGCTGTTTCTGGCAGTCGCCGAGCAGCTCGGCTATTCACACAAGGTCCGTTTGGTCCTGAACCGCGCCGACACGGCCCTGGGGATCAGGGTGGCCGATGTCGAGCACTCGATTGGCCGCAAGGTCGACCACGCAATCGTGAGCGACGGACGGACCGTCGTGTATGCGCTGAACCGCGGCGTCCCATTCGTGCTCAGCAACCGAGAGAGCCAGGTATCTCAGGACGTTCTTCGTCTGGCCAAGTCCATCATCGGAGGACCAAAAGTGCGCGAAGAGAACGGCCGTAAGGCGCCCCAGAAGAGCAAGTCGCTCTTCGCGTGGAGATGACCCTCCTGCAGGGCCAGCAAGGGGTGTAGGCGATGTCCCTTATGAAGCGGATCGAAAGCGCCCGACCGGGCGTGGCCCCGGGCGTTCCTGGCGGGATCCCCGGCCCCGCCGAGCAGCGCATCCTGGGCCAGATTCCCGTGCGCGAATCCCTGCGTGAGGTCAAGTTCCGGGTTCAGTCGCGCGTCATCCAGGACCTGGACCCCAAGCTCGATCTGGCCAACCAGATCGAGGTCCGGCGCCAGATCGAAGAGATCTTCTCGCGAGTGGTGGACGAGGAGAGCCTGGCACTCACGCGTGCCGAGCGACTCCGGATGCTCGAGCAGATCACCGACGAGATCATCGGCCTCGGCCCCCTCGAGCCCCTTCTCCGCGACGACACCGTGACCGAAATCATGGTCAACGGCCCACGCCAGGTGTACATCGAGCGCAACGGCCGCCTCGAGCTGACCAACGTCGTCTTCCAGAACGACGACCACGTGATGCGCATCATCGATCGGATCATCGCCCCGATCGGCCGGCGCATCGATGAGTCGAGCCCGATGGTCGACGCCCGCCTGACGGACGGTTCACGCGTCAACGCGATCATCCCGCCCTTGTCCTTGGTCGGGCCGGTCGTCACGGTCCGGAAGTTTTCGGCGTCGCCGTTCACGGTTGACGACCTGATTCGCTTCGGCACGGCCACGCCCGAGATGTTCGACTTTCTGCGGGCTTGCGTTGAAGCTCGTCTGAACATCTTCGTGTCGGGAGGCACGGGGTCGGGCAAGACCACGACCCTCAACGTCCTCTCGTCGTTCATCCCGAATGACGAACGCATCATCACCGTCGAGGATGCCGCCGAACTCCAGCTCCGCCAGGAGCATGTGGTCACGCTCGAGTCGCGGCAGCCGAACATCGAAGGTCACGGAGCCGTCCCGATCCGCGAACTGGTACGCAACTGCCTGCGAATGCGTCCTGACCGGATCATTGTCGGCGAGTGCCGGGGAGGCGAAGCCCTGGACATGCTCCAGGCAATGAACACCGGCCATGACGGCTCGATGTCCACCGGCCACGCCAACAGCCCGCGCGACATGTTGTCCCGCCTCGAGACGATGGTCCTCATGGCCGGCGTCGACCTGCCGCTACGGGCCATCCGCGAGCAAGTCTCGGCTGCCGTCGACCTCATCGTGCATCAGTCCCGACTCAAGGACGGCTCGCGGCGGATCCAGTACATCACCGAAGTCCAGGGAATGGAGGGCGACATCATCGTGATGCAGGACGTCTTCCTGTTCGAGCAGACCGGCGTGATCGAAGGCAAGATCCAGGGCCGCCTGCGGGCAACGGGGATTCGGCCCAAGTTCGTCGAGAAGTTCGAGGTCATGGGCATCCACCTGCCCGCCGGCCTGTTTGGCTTCGCTTAGGCCGGGGCTGGAGTAGCGTCATGTTGGGGATCGTCGTCGGGACTCTCGTCTTCAGCGGGATACTGCTGCTATTCCTGGGTGTCGCCAGCGCGAGCCGGGGCGGCGGCATCAACGCTCGACTCGAGCGGTACGCCAGCAGCAAGGTGGAGCCGACGGCGGTGGCGACCCCGACGAAGGAGTCCGCCGGACTCGGCGGCGTGCTGGCCGGGAGCGTGACCCTCGCGCGCCTGAACCGGCTGGTGGAGCGCAGGGACTTCGGCACCAACCTCGCCCGCGACATCGCTCGCGCGGACCTGAAGCTCCGGACGAGCGAGTTTCTGGTCATCTGGCTCGCCACCATTCTGGCTGTGCCCCTTGTGTTCGCGGTACTCGGCCTCGTCCTGTCACCGCTCGGCACGCCGATCGCACTCTTGATTGGCGCCGTCATCGGTTTCTTCCTCCCCCGAATGTGGTTGGGACGCCGCAGGTCCTCGCGTCTGAACGCGTTCAACAAGCAGCTCCCCGACACCATCACGCTTATCGCCAACGCATTGCGAGCAGGGTCGTCGTTCATGCAGGCGATCGAGATGGTGGTCCGTGAGTCGACTCCGCCGGTGACCGTCGAATTCGGGCGGGTTGTCCGCGAGGTCAATCTCGGCCTCGCCTTCGAGATGGCCCTCGACAACATGGTCCGCCGCGTCCGATCGGACGACCTCGAACTGATGGCGACTGCGATAAACATCCAGCACCAGGTCGGCGGCAACCTCGCTGAGATCCTCGACTCGATCGCCTTTACTATTCGAGAGCGCGTTCGGATCAAGAGCGAGATTCGGATCCTGACCGCCCAGCAGCGACTGTCCGGCTTTGTCGTGGCTGGGATGCCGATCGGCCTGGCAGCTCTCCTGACCGTGATTGCCCCGGGATTCATGCAGCCGATGTTCGACAACCCACCCGGCATCATCGGCCTGCCTGCCGGCGTGATCCTCCTGGCCATCGGTGGCCTCTCGATGTTCACGGGGTTCATCCTCATCAGGCGCATCGTCGCCATCGAGGTCTGAGAGATGCTGACTATCGTCGTTGGCACCCTCGTCGGCGGCGGAATCCTCGTTCTGTTCCTCGGCCTCGCCGCCGGCAGGTCGGTCGATCCAGTCCAGGCGCGACTTACTCAGCTCGGCCCAGTCCAGGCCAGGAACCTCGAGGAGCTCGAACTCCAGCAGCCTTTCGCAGAGCGCACCCTTCGGCCCCTGGTGAGCCGTCTCTCGCGATTGGGCAGTCGACTCAGCAGCGCCTCGTCGACCGAGACGGCGGAGAGGCGGCTGGCAATGGCCGGCAACCCCGCCGACCTCAAGCTGACCGACTGGATGGGCGTCAAGATCCTGGTCGGCATCGCCACCGGTGTGCTCCTGTTCGCAATATCCGGCCTGCTTGGGGCCGGGATCGTACCCGGCATCTTCCTCGGGCTCGTCGGCCTAGGGATCGGCTACGTCCTCCCAGAATTCTGGCTTGGCCGCCGCATCAAAGCCCGCCAGAAGCTCATCCTGAAGATGATCCCGGACGCACTCGACCTGTTGACCATTTCCGTGCGCGCCGGCCTCGGCTTCGACGCGGCCCTGGCGAAGGTGGTCGAGAAACTGCCAGGTCCCCTCAGTGACGAGTTCCGCAGGGCGCTGGCCGAGGTCCGGGTCGGGAAGGCTCGGCGAGATGCGCTCCGAGACATCATCCCCCGCACCAATGTGGGCCCGCTGTCCAACTTCATCGGCGCGATAGTCCAAGCCGAACTGCTGGGTGTGTCGATTTCGAAGGTGCTGCAGGTCCAATCCGAGCAGCTTCGCATCGAGCGCCGACAGCGAGCCGAGGAGATGGCGGCTCGAGCCCCGATCAAGATGCTGTTCCCGCTGGTCGGTTGCATCTTTCCGTCCCTCTTCATTGTGATCCTGGGCCCGGCCATAATCTCGATTGCCAAGACGCTTGGATCGGGCGTCGTACCGTGAGCCGGCGGCGGCTCGTTGCGCGCAACCTCAGCCGCGACACCACGCTCGCCGATCAACTCGAAGACGGGGCTTCGTTCTGGGCCAGGTTCATGGGCCTCATGGGTCGTGCATCTCTGCAACCAGGCCAAGGGCTGTGGTTGCCGGGAGAAGACGGCATCCACATGCTGTTCATGAGGTTTCCCCTTGACATCGTCTTCGTATCACCGCCGGGGGATGGCCCTGCCGGGGGGCGCCGAGTTCTTTCCGCCCGCCGGGGCGTGCTACCCTGGCGCGGCGTCGTGTGGCGAGTCGCGGGAGCAAAGGGCGTGCTCGAGTTGCCGGCTGGCACGATCGAGGCGACCCGCACGGTCGTCGGCGACCAGATCGCCATCGAGCCCGCATAGCGCCGCGACCTCCGGCCGGCCTTGCCCACGCGCTGGACCCGCTCCTGCGAGATGCCGCATAAGCGCACGTTACGTGGCGGGTGATTCCGCTGCGGTAGTGTCAGAGGATGGCTTCTCGAGCGCTTTCAGCCGTGGCGTCGTCCTTGCTGGACGCGGCGCTGCCGGCTGCCTGTGCGGGCTGTTCGGAGGAGGGAGAGGCCTTTTGCCAGAGGTGCCGGCAGGCCCTGGACGTTCGGTTGGACCTGCCCGCCGGCGTCCCGCTCGGGCTGCCCTCCGCGACGCCAATCCCCCTGGTGCAGCTGGAATGGTGCGCGCAGTTCTCCGGCGCCGTGAGAGCCGCGGTGCACCAGCTGAAGTACTCGGGCGAGCGCCGACTGGCGGGGCCGCTTGCGGCGTCGATGGCAGCTCGCTGGCGGGCTTCCGGAGCGGGCGGGGAGCTCCTCGTGCCGGTGCCCATCCACACCGAGCGGGCCAGGCGGCGTGGCTACGACCAGGCCGTCCTGCTCGCGACCGAAGTCTCTCGTCGGTTGCAGGTGCCCTGGCTGACAGCTTTGGAGCGGACGCGCGACACATCACCGCAATTCAGCCTGGGACGACGGGCCCGCCGCGCGAACGTAGCCGGCGCTTTTGCACTCCGTGGACCGTCGCAGGTTGCGGCCATCGGCGGCAGGTGGATAGTCCTGGTGGACGACGTCGTGACCACCGGCTCGACACTGGTAGCCTGCGCCGAGGCGCTGTACGGCGGGGGAGCTATCGCGGTGTCCGCGGTGACCGTAGCCCGCGAACAGTGAGGGGCAGGCGCGCCGAAACGCCGGCGCAAAGCGGTTCTGGCGCGAGCCGCGTACCACAAGCGCAGGGCCGGCCCTTCCGGCCGACTTCTATACTGGCCCTGTGGCATCGGCTCAGCCTGGTTTGCGTCCGCTCCGGTTGGCCGCCCGCCAACCCGGCGTGCGCGATTTGCGTTGCGGAGGTCAGCCATGAGGACGATCGTCAAGGGCAAGAACATCGACGTCCCGGAGCCAGTCCGGCAGTACGCCGAGCGCAAGATGCGCCGGCTGGAACGGCTGCTGGACGAGAGAAGCGACGCGGTGGTCGAACTCTCGAGCGAGCAGCATCGCAGCTCTGCCGATTCCCAGATTGTCGAGCTGACCCTGACCGTCGACGGGCAGACCCTGCGCAGCCATGCTAGTGGGCCCACCCACCAGGCCAGCCTGGACACGGTCATCGATCGGATCGAGCGCCAGGCGGTCGATGCGCGCGAGAAGCCTCGCAGCCGGGTCCGGCCCGAGGAAACCATGGCTCGACGGCTCGCCGGCGATGACACGGAGTCCATGGGCGAGCCCGAGATGCCCAGGTCGCGCATCGTCAAGACCAAGCGGTTTGCGATCGAGCCGATGTTCGAGGAGGACGCTCTCGAACGGATGGAGGAGCTCGGCCACCAGTTCTTCATCTTCGTCGACGCCGAAACGGAGAAGCTTGGCGTCCTGTACAAGATGGCCAGCGGCGACTACGGGCTGATCGAACCGGTGATCGGAGGCGGGTACACGCCCGGCCGCACGAGCCATCGGGCCGGCTGATCGCGATCGAAAGCAGACCCCGACCGCCGGGGGTGATGGCCGCGTGACGCCAGATCGAGCGATGGATCCGGCCGAACTGATCGTTGCCGGACGGGCGGTCCTCTCCACGCGAGTCCAGCTGCCCGGCGGTCGGCGGGCTGGTGCGCATCTGTCCAGGAAGGTGGGCCTGGTCCGTGTCGCGGAGCGGGCGTCGACGATCGGCGCGTCCGCGCTGCAGATCTTCAGCGACAACCCGATGTCGTGGCGGCGCCGGGCGGGACCGCCACCCAACGCGGAGACGTTTCGGCGGCGGCTCGCAGAACTCGACATCGCCCCCGTCGCAATCCACGCCCCCTATCTGGTCAACCTGGCCGGGCCCGACGAGGAGCTGTTCGACCGATCCGTCGAGATGATTCGCCGCGAGCTCGCAGGCGCCCCCGACTTCGGAGCTCGCTTCGTGAACGTCCACGTCGGCTCGCATCGCGGGACGGGCCGAGCCGCCGGCATGCGGCGGATCGCCGACGGCCAGGAAAGGGCCCTGGACGTTTCGCTCTCCGGCGGACCCGGTGCTCCAGCGCCGCTTCTCGTGCTCGAGAGCTCGACGGGCGGCGGCTCTACGATCGGCTCCACGATCGAGGAACTCGCCATGACTCTCGACGTGGCAGGCGCCAGGGGCCTCGACGGGCGGCTCGCCATTTGCCTGGATACGGCCCATCTATGGAGCGCCGGCTACGAAATTTCGAGCCCCGCGGCGATCGACGACCTCCTCCGCACATTCGACCGTCTGATCGGATTGTCGCGGCTTGTGATGGTCCACCTCAACGATTCTCATTCGGCCAGGGGGTCACGCCAGGATCGACACGCGCATCTCGGCGAGGGCCTGATCGGCCGTGAGGGACTTGCCCACCTGTTGTGCCATTCGGGCCTGGACCACGTCGCCTTCTTCGTCGAGACGCCGCTGATGGAGGAGGGCTTCGACGCCGTCAACGTTGCCCGTCTCGGCGATCTGGCGGCCGGCCGGCCGCTGACGCCCGGACCGACCGCGGCGGCCGGGCCCCGAACCGATGCGACGCAGCGATGCCGGCCGGACCAGCATCTCGAACCCACCATTGCCACGAGACGATAGCGATGTCATGTTGGAATCCGGAACGATCGGGTCGGTCGCCGGCGTGAGCGGAGTGAACCCGGTCGATGAAGAGCGCGCCTTCGAGCCGGACCACAAGCCGGCCGGAGCGGTCCCGAGGCGGGCCGCCTCCTGGCCCGCCGGGCGCTTAGCTGCGTCGGGGCGCGAGCTGGCCTGCCTCGGCGCAATCCTGGCCCTCGCGGCCGCCCTGAGGTTCGTCAACCTGCCGGCCCGCGGCGGCTGGGACTCAGACCAGGGCACTTCGATGCTGGACCTGCACCGGGCTATCTCGACGGGCCAGCTTCCAACGTTCGGCCCGCTGTCCAGTCTGCTTACCTTCCATCACGGAGCCCTGTACTACGACCTGCTCTTGCCCGCGGCGTGGCTTGGCAGCGGCGACCCCACCTGGGTCGTCGCCGAGATCGCCTTGCTGAGTCTCCTCGTAGTTCCCATCGTGTGGTGGATCGCCAGGTCGATTGGAGGGCCGGCGGCAGGGCTTACGGCAGCTCTTCTGGCGGCGGTCTCCGCCAGCCTGATCGGCTACGCGACGTTCATCTGGAATCCGACTCTCGTCGAACCGGGCGCGGCAGTCGCCTTCCTTGGCGCATGGCAGGCGCTGCGGACCCGCCGCGCGGGCTGGTGGGTGCTATCGGCGGTCGGCGCAACGGTGGCGATGCAGGCCCACGTCGCTGCGGCGATGATCGCTCTGCCGCTTACTCTGGCATTCCTGCTGGATCTACGACTCGGGCCCCCGGCCAGGCGCATCCGCATCGTTGCCTGGGGCCTGATCGGCGTCGGTGTTCTCGTAGTGTCGTACCTGCCGCTCATCGCCTACGAGCTCGGCCACAACTTCGCCGAAACGCGCGGCATACTCGCCTATTTCACCGATACGAGCTCGGTGTCCACGGCCGGTCCGGTGCAGCGGTTGATTCTCGCCACGGTTCGGATCATCGCCTGGCCGCTGACCCGCTGGCCTCTCGTGGATCGCATCGCTGCGGTCCCAGTGGCATTCATGGTCGCCTCGTCGATTCTCATCGGCCTGGCGTGGCGCCTGGGGGCCACTTCCCAGGCCCGGGAACCAGAGGGCCCGGATCCTGCGTCCGGATCGGCAGCGACCTCCTTGACTGCCCGGTCCGCCGGCGCTGCGGAGCCGGCCTTGCCATGGGGCGGGGAGGGCTTCGGCGTTCGAGTGATCGTCGGATGGCTGTTGATCCTGATTCTCGCCCTGGGCCTCGGCCTCCGCTCCGTTTCGGAGATCCAGTCTCTTCCTACCGAGCAGTACCACGCCATCGTCGATCCCCTGGTACTGGTGGCGGCCGGGCTGGTCGTCGGCGGCCTTTGGAAGCAGGGTCGGCAGCGCTGGATGACCATCTCGCGTCGCATCGTCGCCCTTGCCGCGCTGGGCCTGGTGCTGACCTGGAACGTCGGACACTGGCCGCCGCTGACCTCGCCGGATGGAGGCTGGCCTGCAGCGCAAGCAGCCGCGACCAGGCTGGAACGAGACGCCGGCGGCTCGGCCATCGCGATCGTGCCGTTGTTCGCACCCGCAGGCAGTGATGCATACCTCTACCCACTCGAGCGCGACGGTGTCACCGCTGTGGCCCCTGACCGGGCTACGACCGTGGTCCTGCTGTGCGACTCGACCTGGCTGACGGGCTGCGGCGGCTCCGCCGAAACCAGCTGGCTCGCCACGGACCCGGCCGCTCTGGGTCTGACTCGCATCGACCGCTTCGCGGCGGCCCCGGACAGAATCATCAGCGTGTACGTGCGCGTGCCGTGACTTAGCCGGCCTGCCCGCGACCGGTTTGCTCGGCCGAACCGGGCCGGCGACCGGGTCGATGCCTCACTCGAACTCGGTCGGACGTTCGGCGTGGGCCCCTCGCCATCGCGGAACTCGACATCGGCGTTCACGTGTCGGGCTCAGGTATGCGAACGGAGGCCGGCGCACGAAGATGGCCGAACGAGCCGGGGGAAGACGACCGACCGGGAAACCTGGATCAGCTGGCCTCGCGGCTTGAACGCCCGCGCACCGGCAGCGGCTGAGCCACCCGGCTGACGGTGCGACCGGCGGTGGCCTCGGCGATGATCGACGCGCCTCGGCGGTCGTCGAGGAATCGGGGCGACCCGACCGATCCGCGATCGGAGCGCAACCCCCCATAGACACGGCCGACGCGGCGCAGCCGCACGGCCAGGTAGTACTCCATCACCTGACGGACCTGCGGCTCCGAGAGGACGTCGTCGGCGCGCAGGGCGTATTCCACGCGTGCGCTGGGGTTCACGGTTCCGGTGTCGACGGCCCAGAGGTAGTGCGGCCCCTCGCCGTCATCGCGGATCTCACGGAGGCCTCGGGCCAGCTTGGTGGCGGTGCCCAGAGACGGCATGCGGTCGCCTCTGATCAGCCTGGAAATGGTCGAGTGGTCGACCCCAGACTGCTGCGCCAGCTGACGCTGCGACATCCTCTTGGCTTTGAGTTGGCCCCTCAACCACTCGTTGAAGGCTCGTCCGCCCTGTCCAGCCATATACCAGATGGGCTCCCCGGTGCGGTTCATTTGCCCGATGGTTGAACTATCTGCGCGGACTCCGAAAGGGTGAATGACCTGTTGGTACTGCGCCGACGGCGACTTGTGGCCAACCCTTCGCCTGCAATCCAGGCGTCGGGTGGCCCAGCGCGAGGTTGGCTGTCATCGGCCCGATCCATGCCCGCGTTGAGGCCATCAGACACGAGTTGGAGCCCATTGAGGGAGTGACGAGGCGATTCTCGCTGGCACGTCGGAGCCGGCCCGACTGGACGGCCGGTCGAGACCTCGACTCAGCCGGGCGCGGTGCTTGCCCGGATGACCTCTTCGACTTCGATTCCACGGCCGCGGGGCTTCGACGAGATGACGTAGGCGATCGAGCCGAGAACGACGATCGAGAAGACGCTGATCGCCCTGTCTACGAGGATGATCGCCAGGGCATGAGCCGGATCTGCCCTGAAGATCTTGGTGAGCACGAGGCCCATTCCGCCCTCCACGAGACCGAGCCCGCCCGGCGTGAAGGGGATAGCGGTGAGCAACGAACCGATGAGGGCGACGAACATCGCGCCCGAGAAGCCGAGGTCGACGTCGCTGAAGCCAAGGGCACGCACCACGCAGTACAGCCGCAGCGCCTCGGTGGTCCAGATGACGATCGTGAGCACGCCCAGGACCGGGAGGCCGCGCGGCCCAACCGATCCGAAGACCCCCTCCTCGAAGCGGTCGTAGAGCTCGGCGACACGATGTGGCAGCGGCAGGATGGCGATGACGCGTCGACCGAAGTTGCGCATCACCACGAGGGCGACGATCAACACGACGACGACGACGACGCCAAGTGCGCAGACCACCTGGGCGGTCTGGGGCAGGTCGTTCAAGCTCCCTCGGAAGCGCCAGTAGCCGGCCAGCACGCCGAGAGTGGCGATCGCGATCAGGTCGAGAATCCGCTCCATGAACACGGTGCCCAGGGTTCGAGTCGCCGACACCGGGCTGTTGAGCTTGAGCAGGTAGGCGCGGTAGAGATCGCCCAGCTTGGCCGGCACGATGCAGTTGACCAGCCAGGACAGGAAGAGGATCTCCGTGCCGTCCTTGACCCGAACCCGATAGCCGGCGCCCCGAAGAAGCTTCGTCCAGCGCCAGCCTCTGAGGGGAAACCCGGCGTAGTAGATGACGAATGCCAGGAGGACGAGCCGCGGGTCGGCCCGGCCGATGTCAGTGGGAACCTCGCTCAGGTACTCCCGATTGAGAATGACCGCGATGATGATGATCACCAGCGGGACAACGATCGACAGGATCGTCCTGGGCTCCCGCAGGCGTCGCGTGAGCGACATCTGGTCCGGCGGCGGAACCTCGACCGCCCCTTCGGGATTGACGAGCGCGTCCACCTCAAGGCCGAGCGGATCCCCGATCGGATGGTGGTGGTGCTCTTGCGGTTCGGTCAAGTGAGCTCCCCCGGGCGCGCGTCGCCGCGGCGCAGGCCATTCCCGCGAAGAGATTGGATCAGTTTGGCCAGCGGCGTCCAGGCCCTGACGTAGAAGCTGGCCCGGCCGGGCCGCATGTCGACGGCAGCGAGCGCCGCGAGCAATCCCGCCGGCGAGCTCGGGTCGCCCGCGACGACGTTGTACGAAACCCCCACTTCCAGGACGGTATGCGAGTCCGAAGCGCACACGCCGGGCAGGGAGCGCGCCTTCGCGAAGATGGCGGCCTGCTCGTTCGCAGATCCGCCGACGACACGGGAGTTATAGGCCTCGATCCAATCCACCCTGTCGGCGATGTCGGCCAGGTCGGCACCGCTGCTGCGACCGTAGCCACGGTAGCGATCGAACGGGTGCGGCACGCCGACCAGACCTCCCTGTGCGCGGATGGCCGCGATCGTATCCACGGCGGAAAGACCGGCCGGGACGACCTCCTCGACGAAGGCGGCGATCAGGTCGCCGTCGAGCGTCTTCACTTCCTCGCCGACTATCACCGTCAGCCCGTCCGGGGCGGCGTCACGGGCTCGCCGAGCCCCATCGATGCGGTCGTGGTCGGTAACTGCCAGGTGGGTCAGGCCGCGGCGCGCAGCCGCGCGGACGACAGCGGCCGGGCTGGCGAGCGAGTCGAAGCTCGCGCTCGTATGGCAGTGGAGATCGATGTACGCCCGATCTACACCCCCGGCCGGTGTTTCCAGCGGGGAGGACATCAGACCTGAGGGCCCAGGTATTTCTTGAAGAACTCGAAGTGCTCCAGGGCGATACCGGTCCCGAGGGCCACGCACTGCATCGCGTTGTCGGCCACGTGGCACGGCACGCCGGTGACCTGGGTGAGGAGCTTGTCGATATTCCGAAGAAGCGACCCACCACCCGACATGACCATGCCCTTGTCGATGATGTCGCTCGACAGCTCGGGCGGAGTCTGCTCGAGTACCAGGCGGACGGCGCCGATGATCTGCTGAAGCGGCGGTTCGATGGCCTCCATCACCTCGGAGCTGACGATCGAGATCGTGCGCGGCAGGCCGGCGATCAGGTCGCGGCCGCGGACGTCTATGGTCAGGTCGCGCTCGAGCGGCAGGGCGGTGCCGATCTGGATCTTGACCTCTTCGGCAGTGCGGTCGCCGATCATAAGGTTGTACTTCTTGCGGACATAGTTGGCGATCGCTTCGTCGATCCTGTTGCCGCCTACGCGCAGGCTGGTGGATACCACGATCGCGCCTAGCGAGATCACGGCGATCTCGCTCGTGCCGCCGCCGATGTCGATGATCATGGCTCCGGAAGGGCCGCTGATCGGCACGTTGGCGCCGATGGCGGCGGCCATCGGCTCCTCGATGAGGTATGCCTCCGAGGCCCCGGCCTTGAGGGCCGCGTCGCGAACCGCGCGTTTCTCAACGCTGGTTACACCTGCCGGGACGCTGATCATGACCTCCGGCTTGCCCCAGCCGAAACGACGACCTTGCTGGACCCGATGGATGAAGTGGTCCAGAAGTGCTTCGGTGATGACGTAGTCGGCAATGACTCCGTCTCGCATCGGCCGAATGGCCTGGATGTTGCCGGGCGTACGGCCGATCATCTCGCGAGCTTCCTCGCCGACCGCCACGATGTGATTCTGGTCGTCGACGGCGACTACCGAGGGCTCCTGCATGACGATGCCATGGCCCTTGACGTAGACGATGATGTTCGCCGTACCCAGGTCGATGCCGATCTTCATGCCGGTGGCTGAGTCCCTTCCGAGAGCCGCTCGATCCTGGCCCCGAGTTCCAAGAATTTCGCGTCGATCTTCTCATAGCCGCGGTGGACGTGGTGCGCGCCCCGGATTCGAGTCACGCCATCAGCGGCAAGCGCGGCCAGGATCAGCGATGCGCCGGCCCTCAAGTCGCCGATCTCGACGTCGGCACCGTGCAGCGGCGTGGGCCCATGGATGACGGCGTGGTGCTGGTCGGAGATCTCCACTGTCGCCCCCATGCGGCGCAGTTCGCCCAGCCACTCCAGGCGGTCCTCGAAGACGGTCTCGTGAACGTGACTGACGCCTTCGGCCTGGGTCAGCAAGACGCACGTCGGAGGCTGCAGATCCGTGGCCAGGCCGGGGTAAGGCTGAGTCTCAATGTCGCTGCATCGCAGCGGGTTGAGGTCGGCGCAGGTAGCGTCCACCTCGATCGTGTCCGCACTGCAGCTGATCGAGACGCCCATCTCCCCCATCACGTTCAAGAACGCTCTGAGATGGTCGCACGGGGCCCCCCGGAGGGTGATGCGGCCGTGGGTGACGCCGGCGGCGACGATGAATGTGCCGCTCTCTATCCGATCGGGGACGACCGAGTGGTCAGCGCCCCGGAGTCGTCGGCGACCCTCGATCTCGATCCGATCGGGCGCGATTCGTTCTACCTGCGCCCCCATCTTCCGGAGAAACGCGATGAGGTCGTCGACCTCGGGTTCCTGGGCGGCCGGCTCGATGACCGTGTGGCCGTCGGCCAGAACTGCGGCAAGCATGGCGTTCTCAGTGCCCATGACGGTTATCTGGGGAAACTTGATCGGCCCACCACGCAGCCGACCGGGGGCCTTGGCGAAGTAGTAGCCGTTGCGGTACTCGATCTCAGCCCCGAGGGCCCGCATCGCATCCACGTGCAGGTTGACCGGCCGCCGGCCGATGCGATCGCCGCCCGGGTTGCTGATGATGACCCGCCCGAACCGAGTCAACAGCGGACCGAGGAGGATGAAGCTGGCGCGCATCTTGGCAGCGGCCTCGAGCGGCACGAAGAGCCACTCCGCGTCGCCGGATGCGATCTCGTAGACATTGGCGGTCGGGTGATCAACGGTTACGCCGATGTCCCGCAAGACCTCGGTCAGGACTCGCACGTCCTCGATCTCGGGCACGTTCGTGAAGCGACAGCGCTCGCCCGTGAGCGTAGCCGCTGCCATGAGCTTGAGAGCCGCATTCTTGGCGCCGCTGATGCGGACGGAGCCCTCGAGACGGCGGCCGCCCTCGATCCGAAGGACTTCCGGATCTACCGGTTCCGGCTTGAACTCCCAGTGAAACGGTCGAGCGTCAGCCATTCGCTACTCGCCGGGCGGCTCTTCGGTCGGCGGCCGTGCCGGATGGCGCAGCGCTTCGTGTTCTCCCCTTGGCATTCGGCGGGCTCCGCGCTCCGCCAGGCGGATCCGAATCAGCGCCCGCTGAAGGGCAGCTCGCGCGCTCGCCAGATCTGCGGGCTCCACGAATCCGCCTTCCAGGACGCGCTCCGCCTCGCGCCGGGCGCGCTCGGCCCGCTCCAGATCGATGTCCGAGGCTAGATCGGCCATCTCGGCGAGAACCATGACTCGATCCGGACGGACCTGCACGAAGCCGCCGAAGATGGCGAACTCCTCCTCCTGGTCACCGCGCTTGAGGCGCAGGACTCCCTGGCCGAGCAGCGAGAGCAGGGGGGCATGATGCGGCAGGATTCCGAGCTCCCCCTCGCTTCCGGGCACGATGACCTCGTCGACGTCGCCCTCAAAGGCTCGTCCCTCTGAAGTCACGATCTCCAGGTGGATGGGCAACTACTGCGTCCCTTCACATCGTCGCGGTGGGGATCCGGGGCGGGCGGCCCGAGCGCAATGACCCCGCGTGTCGGCGCCGCCATGTCGAACGCCGTCGCCGGAGCGACGGGACCCCGACGCGAAGCCAGGCAGCGCCGAGCGGGGCGCAGAAGCGAGCGACTTGGGGGACGTGGTCACTTCGCCAGCCTGGCCGCATTGGCCCGGACGTCGTCCAGGGTACCCGCCAGGAAGAACGCCTGCTCGGGCAGGTCATCGACTTTGCCTTCGAGGATCCCTTTGAACGAGGCAACGGTGTCGCGGATAGGCACGTACGCACCCGGCCGGCCGGTGAAGACCTCGGCGACATGGAACGGCTGGCTGTTGAAGATCTGAAGGCGCCTGGCCCGGGCGACCGTCGATTTGTCTTCTTCGGACAGCTCGTCGATGCCGAGGATGGAGATGATGTCCTGCAGGTCGCGGTAGCGCTGCAGGACCCGCTGGACCTCGCGAGCCGTGTCGTAATGCTCCTGGCCGACGACCAGCGGGTCGAGCACCCGCGACGTGGAGGTCAGGGGATCGACCGCGGGGTAGATGCCGAGCTCGGTAATGGCCCGTTCGAGGCGGATGGTCGAGTCGAGGTGGCCGAACGTGGTCGCAGGTGCCGGGTCGGTGTAGTCGTCCGCCGGCACGAACACGGCCTGCAGCGAGGTGATGGATCCCTTCTTCGTCGACGTAATGCGCTCCTGCAGGGCCGCCATCTCCGTCGCCAGGTTTGGCTGATAGCCTACGGCCGAGGGCATTCGACCGAGCAGTGCCGACACCTCGGAGCCGGCCTGCGTGAAGCGGAAGATGTTGTCGATGAAGAGCAGGATGTCCCGGCCTTCCTCGTCGCGGAAGTACTCGGCCATCGTCAGGGCGGTCAGGCCGACGCGCAGGCGGGCGCCCGGCGGCTCGTTCATCTGGCCGAAGACGAAGGCCGTCTTGGCGATGACGCCGGACTCGGTCATCTCGTAGATCAGATCGTTGCCTTCCCGGGACCGCTCGCCCACGCCGGCGAAGACGGAGTAGCCGGAGTGCTCCTGGGCCACGTTCCGGATCAGTTCCTGGATGATGACCGTCTTGCCCACGCCGGCACCGCCGAAGACGCCGATCTTGCCGCCCTTGGCGAAGGGGCAGACCAGGTCGATGACCTTGATGCCGGTCTCGAAGATCTCGGTCTCGGTGGTCTGCTGATCGAAGGCGGGGGCCGGACGATGGATCGGCAGTCGTTCGGTCGCCTCGACCGGACCCTTTTCGTCGATCGCATCCCCGAGGACGTTGAAGACTCGCCCCAGCGTGACCTGGCCTACCGGAACGGTGATGGGGCCGCCCGTGTCGACCGCCTCGACCCCGCGGGCCAGGCCGTCAGTCGTGGTCATCGCGACGCTGCGGACCCAGTTGTTGCCCATGTGCTGCTGGACTTCGCAGACGATCCTCACCCCGTCACTCCGGCGAACCTCGACGGCATTGTAGATCGCGGGGAGCCTTCCGGCCGGGAACTCGATGTCGACGACCGCGCCCGTGATCTGGATCACGCGGCCGGTTGCGGTGGGGGCGTCGGTCGCCATCGTCTTGTCGGTGCCTCCTGGGTTCGTCGCCTGCAGTCCTAGCGCCTCTGCGCGCCGGACGCAATCTCGATCAGTTCGCTTGTGATGCTGGCCTGGCGGGCCTTGTTGTAGCTGAGCGTCAGGTCCTCGATGAGCTCGTCCGCGTTTTCCGTGGCGTTCTTCATGGCCACCATCTGGCTGGAGAAGAAGCTGGCCGTGCTTTCCAGCGCGGTCTGGTAGAGGCGAGTGCTGACATAGCGAGGCAGCAACTCGTCAAGGACGATCTCCGGCGCAGGCTCGAAGATGAACTGCGAGCCGGGGATGACTCTCGGCTCGGCGCGAGGCTTGATCGGCAGCAGCCCGAGCATGTCGGCCCGCTGGACCAGGGTCGAGACGAAACGAGTGAATATGACGTCGACCTGGTTGTACGTGCCGGCCTCGTATTCGTCCGAGATCAAGCGAGCTAGCGGCAGGACTTCACCGAAGGCGGGCCGATCGCCGAAGCCGGCGAAGTGGGCGATGATCGGCACGCGGGCGCGACGCATCGCGTCGCGGCCCTTGCGGCCGACGCTGACCAGCTCAAGCTCGCCAGGATAGTCCACGATCTCCTTGGACGCGAAGCGGATCACGTTGGTGTTCAGCGGCCCGGCCAGCCCTCGATCGCTCGTGACCAGGACGATCAGCCGCTTACCCTTCTCGCGCCGGCTCAACAGCGGGTGCTCGTCGCCGCTGAGGACGCTCGCCAGGTCGGCCAGGATATCGTCGAGAAGCTCCGAGTAGGGCCGGGCGGCGAGGGTCGACTCCTGAGCGCGCCTGAGCTTGGACGCCGCCACGAACTGCATCGCCCTGGTGATCTGCCTGATGTTCCTCGACGCGTGGATGCGTCTTCGGATGTCTCGCTGGCTCGGCACGCTGCCTCTTTCCGGCTTCTAGGCGAGGAATGTCTGGCGGAACTCGACCGCCGCCGCTTCCAGGGCCGCTGCCGTGTCATCGTCGAGGACCTTGGTGGTGGCGAGCCTCTGCATGACATCGGTGCGTTGCGTGTCCAGGAAGCGCACGAACTGCCCCTCGAAGTCGCGTACGCGCGGCGTGGGTATGTCGTCGAGAAGTCCCCTGGTGGCGACATACAGGATCGCCACCTGTCGCTCCAGCGGGACGGGCTGGTACTGGGGTTGCTTGATGACCTCGGATAGCTTCTCGCCCCGGGTCAGCTGGTCCCGGGTGGCTTTGTCCAGGTCGGACGCAAACTGCGCAAAGGCGGCCAGCGAGCGGTACTGGGCCAGGTCCAGCTTCAGTGGCGCCGCGACCCTCTTCATCGCCTTCGTCTGGGCGGCCGAGCCAACCCGGGAGACCGAGATGCCGATGTTCAGGGCGGGCCTCTGGCCCGAGTTGAAGAGATCCGTCTCCAGGAAGATCTGGCCATCCGTGATGGAGATCACGTTGGTTGGGATGTAGGCGGAGATGTCTCCCGCCTGCGTCTCGATCAGCGGCAGCGCGGTCAGCGACCCGCCACCGTTTTCGCTGCTCATCCGAGCGGCTCGCTCGAGGAGGCGGCTGTGGAGGTAGAAGACGTCCCCGGGGTAGGCCTCGCGGCCGGGCGGTCGACGCAGCAGCAGCGACATCTCGCGATACGCCCAGGCATGCTTGGACAGGTCGTCGTAGACGCAGAGTGAGTCCTTGACCAGCTGCCCGCCGATCGTGACGCCGTTCTCCATGACCTCCTCGCCCATCGCGCAGCCGGCGTACGGGGCGAGGAACTGGAGGGCGGCGGATTCCTCGGCCCCGGCCACGACGACGATGGTGTGCTCCATCGCCCCGTGCTGCTCGAGGACGGCCACGACCTTGGCCACTGTCGAGAGCTTCTGGCCGATCGCCACGTAAATGCAGACCAGCCCCTTGCCCCTCTGGTTGATGATCGTGTCGATGGCGAGGGCGCTCTTGCCGGTCTGGCGATCGCCGATGATCAGCTCGCGCTGGCCACGACCGATCGGGATCAGGGCATCGATCGCCTTGATGCCGGTCTGGACCGGCGTATCCACACCCTGGCGGGCGATGACGCCCGGGGCGATGCGCTCGACCGGGCGAGTGGTCGCGGCGGAGATCGGACCCTTGTCGTCGAGGGGTCGGCCGAGCGGGTCGACAACCCGGCCGAGCAGGCCGACCCCCACCGGCACCTCCACGACGCGGCCCGTGGTCTTGACCGTGTCGCCCTCCTTGATCCCCGTGGCGTCGCCGAGGATGACCGCGCCGACGGTCTCCTCTTCGAGATTGAGAGCGAGGCCCATGACGCCGCCGGGGAACTCGAGCAACTCCGATGAGAGGGCGCCGGAAAGGCCGTAGATGTGGGCTATGCCGTCACCGACGTCGACCACCGTGCCGACGCTGCGCGACTCGGACGTGGTGTCGAAGTGCTCGATCGTGTTCTTGATGATGCTGACGATCTCGTCTGAGCGAATGGCCATGCCTTCTCCGTTCGGCCGTTGCAGCTCCGGTCCGCCGGCCGGTTGTCGACTCCGGCCTGCCGCGGCTAGCTCGTTCTCTGGACCAACTGTCCTCGCAGCCGCTCCAGGCGGCCCCGGAGGCTGGCGTCGATCAATCGGTCGCCGATCCTGATGGTCAATCCTCCCAGCAGCGTCCGATCGATAGTCGTCCTCAGTTCTACACTCGTGCCGGCCAGCTTCTCGACGCGCCCGCGGACCTGAGCGAGCTCCGTCTCCGAAAGTGGACCCGGCGTGGCGACAGTCGCCGCGACGATGCCGCGAGAACCTCGAACGAGCGCATCGTACTCGGCGCTCACATCGGGCAGGATGGCGAAGCGTCCGCGTTGGGCGAGGAGCAGGCACAGATTGCGCGCCTGCAGCGAAACCAGGCTGCCGAGGAGTTCCTCGACCACCTTGCGCCGCGCTGCGAAGGGCACGGCCGGGCTGTCCACGGCCCGAGCCACCCGCTCGTCTCGGGCCAGCCCGGAGACTATGGCAAGGTCGCGCTGCCAGGCGTCGACGGTGCCGTCTCGCTGTGCCAGCTGGAATGCCGCGTCTGCATAGCGCCGCCCGGCGCCGCTGCGAAGCATCAGTTCGGCCGCCCCTCCGTCGCATCGCCGCCCGCGAGGAACTCGTCGACGAGGCGGTGTTGGCGGGCGTCGCTCATCGACTCACCGATGACTTTGCCGGCGGTGACGAGGACAAGGTCGGCGACCTGGGCTCGCAGATCAGCCATGGCGCGATCGCGCTCCGCGGCGATGTCGGCGGCGGCTTTGTCGCGCAACCGATCCAGCTCTGCGCGAGTCGCGGCGATATCCGCGTCTCGCAGTTCCTGGGCCGACTTCTGGGCCGCGGCAAGGAGGCCCTGGGCGTCGCGTCTTGCATCGCCGATCATGCGAACGCGGTCGGCCGTCGCAGCGTCCCGATCCTTGCGGGCCTGCTCGGCGTCGGCAAGCCCCTGTTCGATGCGAGCCTTGCGCCCGGCCAGGATATTCGCGATCGGGCGGAAGCCGAAGATCCAGATCAAGGCCAGGAAAAGAAGGAAGTTGAGGGCGGCAACGATCACCCAGAACAGGTTGATCGACAGCCCCGACGATGCGGAGGCCGACGCAGTTGCTGCCGCAGCCGTTGCGGCGGCTGTCGCCAGGGGATTCACCCGACTTGCTCCGTCCCGTCCGAGCTACGTGAGAAAGAGCGCCAGCAGGCCGACGACGATCGCCAGAACGCCGAGACCTTCTGCGAAGCCGGCCAGGATGATCGCCAGGCCGCGGATCTGGCCGGCGGCGTCCGGGTTGCGGCCGATCGCGTTGCTGGACAGGCCGGCCAGGATGCCGATCCCGATGCCGGGCCCGATCACACCAAGGGCGGCCAGGCCTGCTCCGATGTGCTCTGTCGCCATTGTCAAAACCTCCTGCGCTCCGGTCCACGGCCGGGTGTCGAGTGATGGGCGGTCAGGCCGCCACGGACTGAAGGCTGTCGGCGCCGGGGGGCCCCGGTAACGGCGCCCCTGCAGCGGCAGGCTGATGTTCTTCCGTGCCGTGGCCCTCGATGGCAATCAGGATAAACATGAGGGTCAGGACCGAGAAGATGAGGGCCTGGATCAGATTGAGCAGAGACTCGAGGCCGATCAGGGCCACGGGAACCACCGCCAGCGTGAGGGCCGTGATTACGGCCAGGGCCACCTCCCCACCGTAGATGTTGCCAAAGAGTCGCATCGAGAGCGTAACGGGCTTCACGAACTCAAGGAAGAGCTCGATGATCCCGACGTACATGGCCAGGAGCCCCGCCCCGATCCCGTGGCGGAACTCCCCGATCGGGAAGAACTTACCGAGGTAACCACGGATCCCGAGTCGCCGGAACCCCTCTCCCTCGAAGACCATGAACGAGGTCAGCGCCAGCCCGATCGTGACGTTGACATCACTGGTAGGCGCGCGTAGCTGCTCGATCTTACCGACCGGGGGGACCAGACCGCTCCAGTTCGAGAACAGGATGAAGATGAAGTAGGCGGCGAAGATCGGGAAGTACCGCCGCGCCCCCTCGCCCCCGATTCCGACGGCGAAGTCGTAGCCGAACTCGTACGCCCACTCGACGGCGTTCTGCAGCCGGCCGGGAACCAGCCGCATTCGCCGCGTGGCGACGAAGGCCAGCAGCAGAATGAAGATCATCACGATCCACATGGTCAGGATCGTGGAGCTGATGCTGGGGTGGAAGTAAACCATCGGAGCGGTAGCTGGAGCCGTCGCAGGCGAGAGATCCAGCACGATTGCCGGTGGCGGGAACTCGATCACGCTCGTGATATAGCAGCTCGGGAAGGCGCAAGCCTGGCCGGGCTGGCCACCCGCGGGGAAGGGCGGAACGAACCGTACCGCCAGGATGTCGAGAGCGACTGTGGCCACGACCAGGAGCAGCAGAACCTGACCGGCCGAGGGGCGGCCTCGTTTCCCACCCCGGCGGGGCGGGAGTGGCCCCTCTTCAGCTTCGATGTTCTCGCGCCCTGCGGCGGCGTCGGTCGTCACGCTTGCTCCGCCTCGCGGCCGCCCAGGGCTGCCGCATCATCGATCCTCTTCATCGAGCCTCTTGAGGAACCTGACCATCAAGCGCCAGCAGCCGATCGAGCCGCTTGCGCCGCCGACCGCGAACCCGACCAGGACGAAGATCGGAACGGTCCCCAGGCGCTGGTCCAGCCAGTAGCCGGCGAGCGTGCCCGCCAGCACCGTGAAGAGGAGGACGAACCCGATCTCAGAGAAGAGGGCCACATAAGCAGACGTCTTCCCAAGGTCGTTCATCGTTCTCCCTGCCAGGGCGCCGTGAGTTTACCAGCCGGTTCGCGGCAACGTTCAGCCCGGCCAGGGGGCCGATCTACGGACCTCCGTGCCGGGCGGTCAGGCGCCCTTTGACGGATCGGGCCCGGTCTCCTCCGAACCGGCGACCTGCGTCTGCACCGACTGGCCCGACGTGCCGCCGCGCCCTCCGTTTGCGGTCGCATATGAAGTGGCGTCGAGGCTTTCCTGGATTGCGCTGGCGCCGCCACCAAGGCGCTCGATCAGCAGAAGCACGACCCCGAACAGCACGACCAGGCCCATGAAGGCATAAACCTTGCCGGTCCCGGACAGAACGAGCGACAGCACGGCCAGGAGGATGCACACGCCGTAGATGACCAGGACCGTGCCGCGGTGGGACAGGCCCAGGCCCAGCAGCCTGTGGTGGATGTGGCCCCGGTCCGCTCCAAATGGAGAGCGGCCGGCTGCCGTGCGCCTGACGATGATCCAGAACGTGTCCATGATCGGCACGCCGAGGACGAGCAGGGCGACGGCTATCTTCGCAGCGCCGAGGATCGACAGGACCGCCAGCGAATAGCCGACGAACATGATCCCGCTGGTCCCGCAGAAGATCGAGGCAGGGTGGAAGTTCCAGCGCAGGAAGCCGGCCAGGGACCCGGCCAGGATGAAGCAGAACAGGGCCACGAACGGCTCGTCCGTGCCGGGGCCCAGGCTGATGGCGCCCAAAGTGATCGCGGCGATGAGGGCGATGCCCGTCGAAAGGCCGTCCAGACCGTCGATGAAGTTGATGCTGTTGACCATGCCCACGATCCAGAGGACGGTCGCGGTCGCGGCAATTGGACCGGCGAAGTGAAGATTGCCGTTCGCGGCGAGCGGGAAGTTGACGACGGTGACCGTCACACCCAGCGCCAGAGCCACTCCGGCCAGGACGATCTGGCCGAGAAGCTGCCAGCGCGCGCGCAGCTGCAGGAAGTCATCCAGAAGCCCGATGCCGACGGCCAGGGCGCCTCCGCCCAGGAGGGCAGCGATCTGACTCGCCCCCACGCCCGCCGTCTCGTCCACGAAATGCCAGCCGACAACGAAGTCGAAAGCGAGCATCAACAGCGATACGGAGATGAACCCGGCGGCAATCGCGATGCCGCCACCCCTGGCGACTGCCCGGGTGTTGACGCGGCGGGCTTCGGGCCTGTCGACCATTCCCCGTCCACGAGCGTACGCACGAACCAGTGGGGTCGTGGCGAGGGTCACTATGCAGGCCAGCACGAACCCGACGACCAGGGCCGGAACGGCTTCCATTGCGTCGTTGGACAGGTTCATGGCGCGGTTTGACGGTTCGAGTTGGGCGAATTCGGCAGAGCCGCCCGATACGCCACCCCGTCGTCCCGGTCGAAGGATTCGCCTCGGCGCCGCTCGAATGCCGTGGTCAGTCCTCCTGAAGTCCGGGAACGGGGAAGCGACCGCACATCTCACGGCCGATGGCCGCCAGGCGTGTTTGCTCGGTTGGATCGTCGCGGTTCACGATGGCTGACACGATGGCCTCGCCGATCTGGCGCATCTCGGGCTCTCGGAACCCGCGGCTCGTGGTGGCCGGAGTCCCGACCCGAATGCCGGAGGCGATGTTGGGCGGATTCTTGTCGAACGGGATCGCGTTCTTGTTCACGGTGATCCCGATCTCATCCAGCAGGTGCTCTGCTTCGCGTCCGGTCACCCCGAGCGGCGTCACGTCGACCAGCATCAGGTGGTTGTCTGTGCCACCGGAGACGACGCGGGCGCCGTTGTCGGCGAGCGTGGCCGCCAGCAACTTCGCATTGACGATCGTCTGGCGCTGGTCCGCGCGATACTCGTCGGTATCGGCAAGCTTGAGGGCGACGGCCTTGGCCGCGATCACGTGCATCAGCGGGCCGCCCTGGACGCCGGGGAAGACGCTCTTGTCGACTGCCCTGGCGAGATCCTCTCGGCAGAAGATCAATCCGCCGCGCGGGCCGCGCAGGGTCTTGTGAGTGGTGGTCGTAACGATGTCGGCGTGACCAAAGGGGGTGGGGTGCAGACCGGCTGCCACGAGGCCGGCGACGTGGGCCATGTCCACCATGAGCAGAGCGCCCACGCCGTGGGCGATGCTGCCGAAACGCTCGAAGTCGATGGTGCGGGGGTAGGCACTGGCGCCCGCGACGATCATCTTCGGCCGAACCTCGGCCGCCTGCTTCTCGAGCGCGTCGTAGTCGATCTGCTCGGTTGCCGGATCGACCCCGTAAGCATGCACCTCGAACCACTTGCCGCTGAAGTTCACCGGCGAGCCGTGGGTCAGGTGGCCGCCGTGGGCGAGGTTCATGCCGAGGATCCTGTCGCCGAGCTGCAGCACGCTGAGGTAGGCGGCCATGTTGGCCTGGGCACCGGAGTGAGGCTGCACGTTGACGTGCTCGGCGCCGGGGAAGAGCGCGAGAGCGCGATCCTGGGCAAGCCGCTCCGCGACGTCTACGAACTCGCAGCCGCCGTAGTAGCGCTTGCCGGGCAGACCCTCAGCGTACTTGTTGGTGAGCGACGAGCCCTGCGCTTCCATCACCGCCGCGAAGGTGTAGTTCTCGCTGGCGATGAGCTCGATCTTCCAGCGCTGGCGATCGGCTTCGCCGCGAATGGCCGCCCATAACTCGGGGTCCACGTCTGCCAGCCGTGCCCAGGCGATCCCCTCTCGTCGCGCGATCGTCATGGTCGCTCCTTACTGCCCCGATGAGGTGCCGCGCCTCATCGTCATCGGCCGGCCGGCGCCGCCTCGTGGCTTTCGCCGACCATACGCGCGGCTCCGGCCCGGGCCCTCGTATTGTCGTCCATGGAGCGGTCGGCCGTCGCACCCTGGCAAGGAGGTAGCGCCGGCGTCACGGGCAGCCACGCGGCGACGGACCGCGGCTCACAGGGCGTGTGGAAGGCCCCCGTCTTGCAGGGCGCGGGCCAGGGTCACCGGATCGATGGCGCCAACCCGAAGAACCCGCGGCAGCTCGACGGAGCAATCGACGACCGTGGAAGGAACGCCCGCCCGGGCGGGGCCCCCGTCGAGGACCAGGTCGATGCGGTCCCCGAGCTGGGAGAGCACCCCGGCCGCATCGCGGGCATCGAGCCGGCCCGAGAGGTTGGCCGAGGTCACCGGCAGGGGCCCCAGCTCGCGGGCCAGGACGCGCGGGCAGTCATGGTCGGGCATCCGTACGCCGATCGTCGCAGCTCCGGCGGTCAGGGTCGCGGGCAGGACAGCGCCGCCCGCCTGAGCGAGCACCAGCGTCAGGCCGCCGGGCCAGAACCGTTCCGCCAGGAGCCGGGCCGCGGCCGAGAGGATTCCGACCGAGGCCGCCTGCTCGATGTCCGCGACCAGCAGCACTACGGCGCGGTCGAGCGGCCGATCCTTGGCCGCAAATAGCCTCCGGAGGCCGTCGGGAGCGCCCAGCGCCACCCCCAGGCCATAGACCGTGTCGGTCGGAACCGCCACCAGGCCGCCCGACCGGAGAGTGGCCACGGCCGCGGCACGCCCAAGGGCGTCGTCGGAAAGCAGCCGGGCCGTCATCGCCGATCGCCGTCGCCCCTGCGATCAGGGGAGGCGACACCGCCCGGACCGACCCAAACCGGAGCGGGATCCGCGCCGGCCGTCGGCCGCCATCCGTCGAGGGCGATCCGCTCGATCATCTGGGCCGCGCCCTCTTCGCCGACAGGAGGCGCCACGAACCGAGCCGCTGCCTGCACGGCGGCCGGCGCGCTCGGCATTGCCACCCCGTGGCCAACCTCGCCGATCATCTCGAGATCGTTGTACTGGTCGCCGACGGCCAGGCATTGGCCCAGGGGGACTCCCAGGCGGCGAGCGAGCCAACGGACGGCCGATCCCTTCGACACACCAGGGGCGAGGAACTCGAGGAACCGAGGGTGGCTCAGTGTGACCTCCGCCCGGCCCGCGAAGTCGGCGCGTCCTTCATCGAGGACATCGATCGAGTGGTTGCCCTCCCCTAGGGCTACGACCTTCGTCACCGGGCCGTGTGCCCGGATCGCGATGTCGGGCACCAGTTGAAGCCGGTCCCCCACGAACAGCCGGTACTGACCGATGTTCGGCTCACTTGAGCCCACGATCATCCATTCCAGGTAGTTGAAATGGGGCGTCAGATCGCGTTGCAGGCACCAGCGAACGATCTCCACCGTGACTTCGGGTCGAAGGCGGCGGTGGTAGAGCAATCGACCGGGGCGCCCCGAGCCTGGATTGGCCATCGCCCGGACCAGGGCACCCTGCTGGGCGACGATCGGGCCGGTCAGCCTCAGGGCATCTGCGAATGGCATCGCGCTGATCGCCATGCGGCCCGTCACGAGGCAGACCGTGATTCCTCGACGGCCCGCCTCAGCGACCGCATCCCTCGTTCGCCGGCCAATCACCAGATCCTCATCCACGAGAGTGCCATCGATGTCGAGGGCAACCAGTCGAATCGGCAGAACGGGCTCGACCATCAGCGCCCCGCGAATCCTTCGACGGCCCGCGTCCGCTCCACGTGGGCCAGCCGTGGCTGGCCCGAGAGATCGGATTGGATGCGGAAAGACCAGTTTCCGGGCAGCGCAGCCACGGTCGTCTCAACCGCCGGCCCCTGGTTCCAGCCGATTTCGACCAGGGCGGTTCCATCGGGCGCAAGCGCCGCAGGCAGCGTTTCGAGCAGCCGCCGGACGACGACCAGGCCATCGGGTCCGCCATCGAGCGCCCCGCGAGGCTCGAACGAAGCGGCGATCGGCAATTCGTCGACTTCCGCCGACGGGATGTAGGGCAGGTTGGCGACTATCAGGTCAAACGGAAGCTCGGTCGCCGGGAGCAGGTCCGCCCGCGCGAAGTGGATCTCCTCGCCCACGGCCTGGCCGACCGCGTTCTCGCGCGCGAGCTCGAGCGCATCGGCCGAGCTGTCGAAGGCCATGATCGTGACGTCGGGCAGCATCCGTCTCCTGCGCAGCAGCCAGGCCAGGGCGATCGCGATGGCGCCCGAACCAGTGCCCACGTCCGCGATCCGCAGGTTCGGTACTCCGGCCGGCCGCGGGGCCGACGTCAGGCGCCACGCCACCTCCCGCTCGGCCTCCGACACGAGAAGCTCAGTCTCCGGCCTCGGAATCAGCGCTCGACGGTCGACACCGATGGCAAGGCCGTGGAATTCCTTGAAGCCACGGATGTAGGCCACGGGCTCGCCGGCCTCACGGCGCGCCACGGCCGCCTCGAAGGCGGCAGCAGCCTCGGCCTCTAGCGGGGTTTCGGGGTGGGCGATCACGGAGGTTCGTTCGGCCCCGATCGCCCACCCGAGCAACAGCTCGGCGTCGAGTCTGGGGCTTTCCGACCCCGAGGTGCGAAGGCGAGTCGTAGCCGCCGCCAGGCACTCGCCGACGGTGATCACCAGCATCCCGCCACTAGCGCGGTTCCACACGCGCCGGGAAACGCAGACCGATCACGCGCTGGCACCTTCGGCCCCGAGCGATCTCAAACGCTCAGCCTGGTAGGTGGTGCTGAGGGCGTCGATAAGCCGGTCGATGTCGCCGTCCATGATGCCCGGCAGATTGTGCAGGTCGAGCCCGATGCGGTGGTCGGTCAGACGGTCCTGCGGGAAGTTGTAGGTCCGGACCTTCTCCGAGCGTTCACCCGAGCCGACCATGCTTCGCCGCAGCGCCGACTCGACATCTGCCGCTTTCGCTCGCTCACGATCCATCAGCCTGCTTCGCAACACGGCCATGGCCTTGGCCTTGTTCTTGATCTGGCTTTTCTCGTCCTGGATGGTAACCACGATCCCGGACGGCATGTGGGTGATCCGAACCGCAGAATCGGTCGTATTGACCGACTGGCCGCCGTGCCCGGTGGACCTGTAGACGTCGACCCGGATGTCTTTCTCATCGATCTGGACGTCCACCTCCTCGGCTTCGGGCATGACTGCGACTGTTGCCGTAGAGGTGTGGATTCGACCGCTCGACTCGGTGACGGGGATGCGCTGGACCCGATGCACGCCGGCCTCGAACTTCAAGCGGCTGTATGCGCCCCGGGCGGAAACCTCCACGATCGCTTCGCTGATCCCGCCTATGCCGTTCTCGTCGGCGTTCAGGACTTCGGCCGGCATCCGATGCCGTTCGGCGTAGCGGAGGTACATCCGAAGCAGCTCCGCCGCGAAGAGCTTGGCCTCCTCGCCACCGGTGCCGGCCCGGATCTCCAGGATCACGCTCCTGTCGTCGTTGGCGTCGCGCGGCAGCAGAAGGACGCGCAGCCCTTCGATCAGCTCCCTCTCGCGCGCCTCGAGGTGGCGGACTTCTTCCTGCGCCAGGTCGTGCATTTCCGGGTCGCCGGAGTCGCGCATCTCCCGGGCCTCGGCGAGCTCCTTCCGGGCGGCGAGAAGCTCACGCCAGGCACCAACGACCGGCTCGAGCTGGGCGAGCTCCTTGCCCACCCGCTTGAGCGCAGCCGGATCGGATCCGGTTTCGGGCCGGGCCAGCTCAGCGTTGAGCGCGTCGTACTGTGCGGCTATCTGGACCAGCTTGGAGTCGATCACGGTTCCGTGCCGGCCTTACGGCGCGCCTGCCGGCGCAGTGGTGATGCCCCCGTCCGGGTCCGGGACCAGCGGCCGACAGGCAAGGACCGCGCTGCCGGCCGGAATGTCGCCGCCGTCGGCAACGAGGGCTCGTTCGAGCGAAACGATGGCGACTTCGATCATGTCGTCTGTCGGCAGTCGGGTCGTGATCGCCTGGACCCAGATGCCGGGCGACCACATCCAGCGAACGAGGGCATGGCTGCGATGGCGTGCGCCGAGCTGGAGGAGCTCGTAGCTGATCGCGGCGATGACCGGGATCAGGATCACCCTCGACACGACGAGCCACAGCGGCGGGAGCTTACCCACGATTGCGAAGGCCAGGATCGACACGATCAGAACCACGACGAGGAACTCCGTGCCGCAGCGGGGATGGGCGGTCGGGTACTTGCGAGCGGCCTGCGTTGTCAACGGCTCGCCGGCCTCCAGGGTGTGGATCGACATGTGCTCGGCGCCGTGGTACTGGAAGGTCCGGCGCACATCCGGCGCTCGAGCTACGAGCAGCAGGTAGCCGATGAAGATGGCGACGCGGATGACGCCCTCGGACAGCTGGAGCCCGAACCCCTGGTCAAAGCGCCCGACGGTGGCCTGGGCGAGGAACAGCGGCATCAGGAAGAACACGCCGACGCCGACCAGCAGGGTCAGCAGCAGCATGCCCCCCACGGCGACGGTGTAGCCCTTTCCGAGACCCCCCTCCACCGGTTGAGGCGATGGAGACGAAGCTCTGGCTTCGGGATCGGCGTGGGAGGTGCTCACTGCTTCGGCGCCGGCCGAGGGAGAGCCGGGGGTGGGCGCCGCATGGGAGTCCCGGTCTGCACCGGCCCTCGAATCTCCGGCGGCGCACAACGCCGGACCGCCAAACCCGACGGCGAGTGACTGGAGCAGCCCCCCGGCCGCGTTCGACGCGCCGCCACCGAAGCCTGGATCGCTCCTGCCACTTACCGCGTCCTCGAGCGCAAGGGCCTGAACCGTGGCCGACCGAACCAGCCAGCGAGTGCCGGTGACCAGCGTGTCGTACAGGACGACCAGCCCGCGCAGGAACGGCAGCCTCAGAGCCCGCCGGGCGCGGAGTCCAAGGTCGAGGCGCTCGACGGCCCAGACGATCGAACCGTCGGGATGGCGGAGAGCGATCGCGAGGGCGTTTCGACCGCGCATCAGGACGCCCTCGATTAGCGCCTGTCCGCCGTACTGATACCTGGCCATTGCCGGATTCTAGCCTCTGAGGGATCCGGCGCTGCCGGAGCGTGTCGCTGCCGGAGCGGCCGTGGCCGTGGCAAATGCCGGCTCCGGCCGTACGGGGATGAAGCTGCTGGAACGGAGCTAGGCGCGCTGGGTGCGCTCGAGGCGACGCTGGAACCGTTCCACCTGGCCCGCGGTGTCGAGGATCATCTGCTTCCCCGTGAAGAACGGGTGGCAGTTGTTGCAGACGTCGACCCGCAGCTCGGTCCTGGTGGAGCCGATCTCGAAGGTTGTCCCGCAGGAGGCACACTTGACCGTCGCCTGCTGGTACTTGGGATGGATCTTCGGCTTCATTTGCAACTCCCAGGCGCCTTCCGCGCGGTTTCCCGCCGGTGGTCGTCGGTGGCGCGGTCGGCGCATCTGGCGCCGGGCCGCTTCTGGTGGCTGGTGGGCTACTCGCCCGGCAGGGCCGCGATGCGAATCCGTTTCTTCTCGCGGGTTTCGTGCTCGAAGTGGACGGTACCGTCGATCCTGGCGAAGACGCTGTAGTCGTGCGCCAGCCCGGCGCCGGAACCGGCCTTGAAGGTCATCCCGCGCTGCCGGACGATGATCGATCCGGCGGTCACGAATTGGCCGTCGCCGGCCTTGCAGCCGAGGCGCTGGCCGACACTGTCACGGCCGTTCTTGGAGCTCGAGCCTGCCTTCTTGTGGGCCATCGCTATTCGTCCTTCTTGGTTCGAGCGGCCCGCTTCGGTCCGGCGCCGCCGGCCGGTTCGGCTCCGCCCGCTGGTTCGGCGGTCCTGGCGGCCCTGGGGGCCGTCTTCCGGGCCGCCGAGACGGGCGCATCTTCGGCGGCGGGCTTGAGCCGAGCCTCAGCTTTCGCCGGTGTCCTGACCACCTTTGGCGGAGCATCTCCCTTTGGCGGAGCGGCCTCCCTGGTCGGAGCGGCCTTCTTGGCCGGAGCGGCCTCGACTTCAGCCTCGGCGGCCTGACGGGCCTTGAGCTGCTCGGCGAGCGCGGCGTCCTCGGCCGCCTGGCGGGCGACAGCCTGAGCCACCCGGCTGCGCTCGGCCTCGGCCGCGGACTCGAGCTCCCTGGCCTCTTCGGCGGCGCTCCTGGAGCCGAGGCGGACGTCCGTGATCTTCAGTACGGTCAGCTCCTGGCGGTGGCCTTTCCTGACGCGCCTGCGGGCCTTGGGCCGGTACTTGAAGGAGATCGTCTTCTCGCCGCGATCACGCCGCAGAACCCGGGCGCTCACGGCCGCGTCCGCGACGACGGGCTGACCAACGGCCGACCTGTCGCCATCCACGACCAGCAGCACGCGGTCGAGGTTGATCTCCTCGCCCGGCTCGGCATCGAGCAGTTCGACCTCGAACTCGGTGCCGAGTTCGACGCGGTACTGCTTGCCACCTGTCTCGATTACGGCGTACATGGATCCTCAGGAGCTGGATGGGGCCATGAGACCGCGCGGTTCATGACACGAATACGCCCCCGGCTGGCCGGGGCGCGAGTTGCGAGTGTACGGCCCGATCCGTGCTCCGTCAAACGCGAACTCACTGGTGTGTGAACTCCGACGGTATATGAACGGGCCTGTCTGGAACTCGCCCCCGAAGCCCGACGAATCTCCCGACTACACGAATGACTCGCTGGCAAGCCACAGCCGCTCGCGGACCGGCCGAACAAGCTCGATCGTTGGCCGGGCGGAGACCGGCCGAACGGCCGGCGAGCGACGGGCCGGCGCCTCTACGCGCCGCGACTGCGACCCTGCAGCGCCGGGAGCCGGGCGGGTCAACGCCAAATCCGCACCAGAGGCCACCGGCACATCTCCGGCCACCACCTCCTCGTTCTCGATGGGAATCACATCCGCTGCCAGACCCAGCTCGTCCGCAAGTGCGGCCACCACCTCCTCGACACGACCGGCGCCGGCGTGCTGGGAGTGGCGGAGCCTCAGCCACAGTCCGGTGGCCGGGACCGGGGCGAGGCCCGGCAGGACTGCCTCAGGGTCCGCGGGCCCGACCCTGAGGTCGAACAGCAGCGGCCTGAGATCGTAGGGGGTGGACCTGGCCTCCCGGCGCCGATACCTCGGCAGTGCTTCCGCGGCTAGCAGCCGCGCCGCCGCCCGCTCAATATCGGCCGCTTCCACGTTCAACAGGGTCAGACGGTAGTCGGCGGCCACGAGTTGGGGAGCGATCGCCGGCGCACCGACCCAGACATCGTACAGATCCACCAGGCGATAGCCGGATGGCAGCGCTGCGGTCAGCCGGTCGCGCAGGTCGGAGGCAGTCAACCGGTCGACCACGAAAACGTCCGCCAGCTCGTGCTCGGCGAGCATGCCAAGCTGGAGCGGAGCGGCAAACACAAGCCTTGGCCGAGGACTGAAGCCCCCGCTCGCGGCGATTGGGATGCCACCCCTGCGGAAGGCGCGTTCCCAGAGCCTGACTGCGTCGAGATGCGACAGATAGCGAGCTTCCTTGTCACGGGCGAACACGACCCGCCAGCGCTGCCGGACCTCGCTCACGACGTCGACCCCGAGTCGAACCCTGCCGGAGGCTCCTCGAAAGGCGGTCCAACGCTCTTGGGACCGCCCGAGTTCGAAACGGCGGTTCGACCGTGGCCAACCGAACCGGCCGAGATATCGATCGTCCGAGTCGCGGCTCGGACATCGGCGACGTGGCCCCCGATCGAGCCATCGGTTCGATCTGCGGGACCCCCCTTTCGCCGCGAGCGCGCCCCGGTCTTTCGACCCCAGCGTCGCACAACGAGGTCGGCAGTCGTGTCCTGCACCAGCAGCGTGAAGAGAACCACCCCGAAGGTGATGCCCTGGAGCTGGTCGCGATTCGGAAAGTCGATCGGGAGAGACAGCGCCAGCGCCGTCGAAACGGCGCCGCGCAAGCCGGACCAGAAGACCACGTGGAGCCAGCCGAACGGAAGATCGCCCTCGTCGCGCGCCACTCCTGCCTGTTCCGGAGTCCGTGCCGACCGTGATGCCCCCGGTAGGTGGGTCGTACTGGTCGCAACCCCGGACCGCGCTCGCCATGCTCGCCGCGCCAGCCGCCAGCCGCCCAGCATTCCGTAGACGATGGCCGCCCGCCCGACCAGCATCGCCACAACTGCCCAGGCGATGGGCGAGGCAAGGTTGACGATGGAGTGAGCCGCGATCGCGAAACCGACCACCAGGAACACGAAGGCTGTGGCGAGGAACGCCACGAATTCCCAGACGGTGTCGAGGGCCTCCTCCGTTCGCTCAGACAGGCCGTGACGGCGGCCGTAGCTGCCGAGGACGATACCCGCCACCGCGGTCGCGATGACTCCGGACAGGCCGAACGCGTCGGCCGTCAAGTATGTGCCGTAAGCCAGCACGACCGACAGGCTGATCTCGATCAGGTGATCGCCGACGCGGGGCAGGATGCGCGACGCGGCGAAGCCCGCTGCCGCTCCGAGGGCCCCCGAGAGGACGATTGCGGAAACGAACGTAACGCCGATCTCGACCGGGCCCATCGGGCGCGACACGAAGTCGACCGCGATGGCGAAGAGGACGATGCCCGTGCCATCGTTGAACACGCTTTCGGCCTCAACGAGCGTCGACAGGCGACGTGGCGACCGGAGCCGCTTGAACGTGGCGATGACAGCCGCCGGATCGGTGGCCGACAGCATCGCCCCAACTACGAAAGCCTGCGGCGCCGCGAGCCCGACCCCGAAGTGCAGAGCGGCCGCGATGAGAGTGGCGCTGACGAAGACACCCGGTCCGGCCAGCAGCGCGATGCCCGCAAGAGACGGGCGCAGCTTGGCGAAGTCGGTCTGGTACGAAGCCTCAAAGATGAGTGCCGGCAGCAGCACCACCAGGACGAGCTGGGGCGTGATGTCGAGGCGCGTTGGCTGAGCGAACGCGCCGGCGACTATGCCGAAGGTGACGAGGGCGACGGTGTAGGGCAGGTTGATGCGCCGGGCCAGCCAGGTGACCAATGCAGCCGCGCCAACCAGGAGTACGAAGAGCCTGATTAGTTCGAGAGTGGTTTCCCCCGAGCTCACCCCATCGGCTCGCCGCCGGCCGCATCCACCAGCGACGCAAGACCCTTCAGCCCGGCGCTCTTCGACTGCATCTCGGTCCCCAGCAGATCGTATGGCCAGCCGCGCCGCTCGCCGCGGCCTGCTTCCACGTTATCACCGCCGTACTTGGCTGCCGAGGGGCTGACGAGCCCAAACCCGCCGGGTGACTCGCCTCCACTTCTTCCACCCGACGATGTCCGAGTGGATCCGCCGGTTGCCGCGGGGGCAAAACGCCTCGCGTCTCCCGGCGGCCCAACGTCACGCCGGCCCCCGTCCCGGTCGTCCGGCGCGACCAGGAGCTTTCGCGGCCCCCACTCCCCCGTGTCGCAGGCCAGCCCGGTCGCCGCAGGGACGCCACACCTGACGCACGAAGTCCAGTGGCAGTCGGAGGTGGTCTTGCCCCCCAGCGCCCTCCTTCGCTCGCGGAGCAGGAATGCGATGGAAACGCCGGCATCCAGATGCGCCCACGGCAGATGCTCGGCGGTGGGGATGTCTCTCTGCCCGTACCAGACCGGGTCGAGTCCCGATTCGGCGAATGCCTCCAGCCAGAGTTGAAAGTCGAAGTGCTCGTCCCAGGCGTCGAACCGGGCGCCTTTCTGCCACGCCCGACGAATGACGGCGCCGAGGCGCCGGTCACCACGCCCAAGCGCAGCCTCGAGGAGTGAGCTGTCAGGATCGTCCCAGGACAGGGAGAGGCCCTTGACGTGCATCGCCTTGCGCAGGCCGTCGACCTTTGCCTGGATGTCCACGGTCGCGTCCTGGCCGTCCCACTGGAACGGAGTGGAGGCCTTCGGCACGAAGGTCGAGACGTTGGCTTTGACCCCGGCCCGGCCGCCGTGGCGTTCTCGCCCTATCTCGAGGAGTCGCCGAGAGATGGCCGCGATGGCCAGGACGTCGTCCATCGTCTCGCCCGGCAGACCGATCATGAAGTAGAGCTTGACCGAACTCCAGCCGCGATCGAAGGCGAGCTCGGCGCACCTGACGATCTCCTCATCGCTGACGCCTTTGTTGATCGTGTCGCGAAGCCGCTGGCTGCCCGCTTCGGGGGCGAAGGTGAAGCCTCCGCGCCGCCCGCGTGGCTCGATCGCATCGACGAGTTCAACGGTGAAAGCGTCCACGCGAGTGCTCGGCATCGACACGGCCGTGTCCGGCCTGCGCCTGCGCAGCTCGCTCGCGACCTCTCGGACGTACGTGTAGTCGGCCGTGGAGAGGCTGGTCAGGCCGATCTCCTCGTATCCGGTCGCACGCAGGATAGCCTCCGCCGCCTCGATCGCTACGTCTGGGGCTCGCTCGCGCAGCGGCCTTGACTGCATGCCGGCCTGGCAGAAGCGGCAGCCTCGCGTGCAGCCGCGCATGACCTCGAGCTGGGCGCGGTCGAAGACGATGCCGACGTTCGGCACGAGCTGGCGGATGCCGCGAACGTTGGTTTCGAAGTCGGAGGCTATGCGACCGGAGACCGAGGCTGGCGCAGCGCGGTCGACCCGGTCCAGGCGGTCGAACCGGCCGTCGGGAAGGTATCCGGGCCGGTAGAAGGAGGGCACGTACACGCCGGGGATGGCCGCGAGGGCTCGCAGCGCAGTGGTCCGGTCCACGCCTCGACGCCATTCGTTGTCGACCAAGCTCCCTGCGGCGACGCGACGGTTCCAGCCGAGAGATTCGAGAGCATCGCTGATCTCCAGGATCACATCCTCGCCCTCACCGAGAACCACGGCATCGACGAAGTCCGCGAAGGGTTCCGGGTTGAGAACGATCGAGCCGCCGGCGACGACCAGCGGGTCCCCTTCCGCGCGCTCGGCCGTCGTAAGCCCCACGCCGCCGAGATCCATCATCTCCAGCAGGTTCGTGGCCACGAGCTCGAACCCGAGGCTCAGGCCAATGACGTCGAACTCGCGCAGGGGGCGGCGAGTCTCGAGACTCCAGAGCGGGACTCCCGCGGCCCGGAGCTCTCCCTGGAAATCGACATCCGGGGCAAAGCAACGCTCCGCGAGTCGGTCGGGCCGGTCGTTGAGAACCTCGTAAAGGATCCGCAACCCGAGGTTGCTCATACCTATCTCGTAAAGGTCGGGGTAGACGAGGCACCACTTCAAAGCCGTGGCGGCCCAGTCCTTCGGGACCGAGTTCCATTCGCCGCCTGCATAACGGCCGGGCTTGCGAACGCGGCCGATCAGCCACTCGACCGTCGCCTCGGGAAGCGGTTCGGGATCGTGGAATAGCCTTCCCCCCGCTCGCGGCGGCGGAGGTTGACGCCCGGGCGCAACCGTCGGCAGCGGTTGACCAGGCGGAGCCATCGTAGGAGTCGCCACGCTTCGGCGCCCAGCCGTCGTCGGCCGCCGGCTCGCCCCGTCGGTCGATTCGAGACCACGGCCCTCAACCGGGCGTATCAAGGGGAGCGACCGCGCCACGGGGCGACTACCACTCTGGCTTCTCGCGCCGCAGGTTCGTGCTCTGGAGGGCGCCAAGACCCGCGGCCAGGCTGACGAGCGAGGCGCCGCCGTAGGAGATGAACGGCAGCGGGATGCCCGTGACCGGCAGCATTCCCATGACCATGCCGACGTTCACGACCACCTGGAAGAAGATCATCGTCGCCATGCCGCAGCCGACCAACGTGGCGAACTGATCGGACGCGCGCCATGCGCTGACCAGCAAGCGCCAGATCAACAGCGCGAACAAAACCAGTACCACCATGGCGCCAGCGAAGCCGAGCTCTTCAACCAGGACGCCCCACACGAAGTCGGTGGTGGCGACTGGCACGGCTACGCTGCCGTTGGTCAGTCCTTTGCCACCGAAACCTCCGGCGATGACAGCCGCCTCGGCCTGGATGATCTGGTAGCCGCCGCCCTGCGGGTCCGCTCCCGGGTTGAGCAGGGTCAGCAGCCGGGCTTGTTGGTAGTCGGCCATGTGGCTCCACACGAATGGAATCGCCGCGACCACGGCCGCCGCCAGCGTGCCGAGCCAGAACAGACTCGCACCGGACATGAACAGCAGACCGGTCACGGTGGCTACCAGCACCAGCGACGTACCCAGGTCCGGCTGCAACATTACGAGGATCCACGGTGGAATCAGAATGATCAGGACCCCGATTATCGTCCAGGGCGACTTGATCTTCGGCTGGCGGTCGGCCAGGAACGCGGCGAATACCACGACCATGAGGATCTTGGCAAGCTCGCTGAATTGAAATTGGAAGCCGGCGATAACGACCCAACGGGCCGCCGTGCCTGCCTGACCGGTCCCGCTGCCGATGCGAAGCGTCACGATGAGAAGAGCGATGTTGATGAAGTACAACGGCCAGGCAAACGAGCGAAGCCATCGGTAGTCGAGAGCGGTGGTCAGGCCGAGAACCACTGCGGCGATGACGGCCCACATGATCGTTCGGACGAATGGCGAGTTGATCGTCAAGGGGGTGTTGTTGGCGCCCACGCTGTTGCTGTACGCCATCGCGAAGCCGAAGAGAGTGAGCAGGATGGCGTACGTGGTGAGCTGGAAGTCGTAGTTGCGCCAGGACAGCGAACCGCCCTTGGGCTCCCAACCCCGAAGCTTGAAAGGCTGGTCTCGCAGGATGCTCATCGCCGGGCAGCCACTTCAGTCCCGGTTCGGGCTTCCATAGTAGTTGGTCGTCCTGGTAGTCCAGGTGAGGACGTAGCCCGGCGTGTGCGTATCGAACGCATATGCCGCACGCTTGATCAGCCCGTAATGCAGCATCAGGTAGTACTTCACGACCTCGGTCGCCACGTTGCCCCAGGTGTCGGCGCCGTAGATGAAGGCCAGAACCGCGAGCTGGGAATCCGGCTTGCTGAAGTCGTCCACGTACGGGTTGGCCGGCACGTACCCGACAAACCACTCGTGATAGGGCAGGCGGCCGTACTTGTCTGGGACGCCGAACTCGGCAGTGCCTGTCTTGCCGGCTACCGCGATCGGCAGGTCGACCAGGTTGTAGGTGTGTCGCGTAGTGACCACCGCCCGTGTAGCCACACGCATCTCCTCGAGTACCTGCTGCGAGACAGGCGTTCCGTCTGCAGCGTGAAGCTTGTTCTCGACCACAGGCTGAATGTCCGTCACGACGCCGGTGGCGCCGTTCGTAATTGACTTGACGACCTGCGGCTGGTACACCGTCCCGCCGTTGGCGAGAGCGCAGTAGGCATCCAGGAGCTGCAGCGGCGTGACCGCGTCGTAGCCCTGCCCGATGCCCGCCTGCAGGATTTCGCCGGTGTACATGTTGTCGCCGTAATTAGCTTGCTTCCAGGCATTGGTCGGGACTATTCCCGTAGCCGTCTCAGGCAGGTCGATTCCGGTCGGCTTTCCGAAGCCGTACTGGTCCGCCCAGTAGGTCAACTTATCGAGGCCGACCAGTTCCGCCAGCTGATAGAAGAACGTGTCGCTCGAGTAGGCGACCCCTTGAGTGATATTCAAGGGCCCCCAGCCCTGTCTGTTCCATTCCCAGAACTTATAGGCGCCGATCTGGATGTACGGCTGCGACAGCAGGGTCGTCGTGGTGTCGATTGACGGCGCCAGGCTGCTGACCGGCGGCGCGGTCAGGGGTGGCCCGGCAGACAGGCCGGCCGTACCGGTGACGAGCTTGAAGGTCGAGCCGGGAGCGTACTGGGCACCTATCGCCTTGTTCAGGAGGGGCTGGCTCGGGTCCGAGAGCAGCGCCTGGAAATCGGTGTCGCTGATGCCGTCCGCGAAGAGCTGGTCGTTGTAGCTGGGCAAACTGACCATCGCCAGGATCTTCCCGTTCTGTGGGTCCTCGACGATGATCACGCCCATCGTCACGCCGGAGGCCGTTAGTCCCCATTGCAGGGCTTGTTGGGCAATCTGCTGCTCGTGGGTGTCGATGTTCAGGGTCAATGAGTCGCCCGGAATCGGGGGTTGGCCCTGCGTGACGAGTCCCGGAATAGGCTTGCCGGAGCTGTCGAGCGCAACCGTCTGAGTTCCGTAGGTGCCCCGGAGCGCGGGCTCGTACTCGTTTTCCAAGCCGGCCTGGCCCACGATGTCCTGCGGCGAGTCGCCCACGTGCTTGCCGTCAGTCAGCTGGGTGGCCGTTATCTGGCCTTCGTATCCCAGCAGCTCAGCGAACAAGTTCTGCGTCAGGTACTCGCGCTTGGAGGAGACCACCACGCTCACCCCTGGCAGGAGGCTGGCGTTCTCCTGGATGAACCGGGCCACCTCGGCCGAGACACCGTCTGCGATCTTGACCGGCACGTACAGGGATCCGGTCGTACTGTCGATCTGAGTCTCGATGTAGATGGGATCGAGATTGAGCACGGAACCAAGCCGATCGGCCACCGTCGACTCCTGGGCCAGAGGCAGGTCGATTGGAGTGATCGTGACCGAGTAGTCGACAACGTTCTCGACGAGGGGAGTTCCGGAGGCATCGTAGATCAAGCCCCGCGTGGCCGGAACGGACTCCACGGCACCAGTTGGCTGAGCATTGGCGGCAGCCCCATAGACCTGCTGCCCCTGGAGGACCTGCAGGTAAGCCAGCCGCGTGGTAAGGGCGGTGACGCCCACGACGACGGCAAGGGCGAAAGCGCCGAATCGATATATGTTCTTGGGCTCGCTCCGATTGCTCCCGACTTGAGCACTCATTCGATCACCTCCACCAGAGAACGCGTTCTCGCTGCTCTGCCCTCCTCTTGATGCCAATCACCAGCGGAGCTGCGATTGCTGCGAGCATCCCGTTCGCAAGCGCAGCGGCAATGAGGTTCGTCATCTGAATAGGCGGAGCCGGGGGGCTCAGGAGTCCGGTGGTCATGTCCGAGATCACCAGAAAGACCGGCGTCAGCGCTGCCACGGCTATGACACATCCCGGATAGCGAGACCGAGATACCAGCGGTTCGGCGACGGCCGCGAGCGCTACCACGATGAGCATTTCGAAGACACTGGAGCCGAGTGGTCTCATCGCGAAGGCATCGAGAGATATGCCGCCGACGAAGGCCCAGGTCATACCGTGCTGGAAGCCGAAGACCAGGGTCACCGTAATGGCGAGAACGAGCGACAGCTGAAGTTGAGCGCCGGCGATCTGGTAGCGCGACGCGATCGTGAGTTCCAAGAGCGCCGCAATGCCGGCGCCGACCGCAGCGAATGCGGGACCCATTGCGGCCAGCCCTCTGTAGGTGGGTTGGAGTTGACACTCCGGTCCGAGGAGTGAGACCGACTAGCGGCATTGACTCGGGGAGTATAGGCGCGGGGACAGGTTTGGGGAAACGCGCGGTCTTGCCTGCCTGTGCCATTCGGCCCCGATAGCGTGGCGAGGGGCGCGGACCGAGCAAGCGCGGCAAGTCGTAGCCGCTCGACTTGGAGTATCGCCAGTGACGAACCTGATGTCGGGCGTGTCGAGGCTTGTGGATAGCTCGTAAACGTGTCGGGCGGCAGGACGATTGACGGGAGGGCAGCCTTGCGGAGGCTATAAGAGCGGTATGGAGGCCCTCCTTCGGCCGCCTTCACGATCCTCAAGGACACCCAGTGCGCCCAATCGTGTGCCGCGCCCGATGGGACCTGCACTCGGGACTCTCTTCGACGAGCTGCCGCTCAAGAACGGTATCGAGTGACGTCAGCCTGCCACAGACCACCAAACGCCCCGCGTTGATGTTCCACGTGAAACCTCGAGCGACTGGGGAGCCCGGATTCTGGCGCCCGGCCTCACTGCCCAACTCGAGGGTCAGCCGTCGGTTTGGACCGTTCCCAGATCTCCCACCCGCACGCAGCTATTCCACTCCGTGCCGCAAGCGGTTCCCTCGGAAGACCCTCGAGCCGCAGGTGAGCTTATCGTAAGCGCGCGCAAAGGCGTTTCTAATACCCTCGACGGCGCTCGCGCCCATCGGCGAGGCCCGAACCGCGACCCATTCTCCGCACCCGCCGGTGAAGGTCCCAGAACCCCAGGGACGGCCCTGAATGATAGAATCTGAACCTGCCGATGACCGAAATGGGGACCTGATTGGGCCAGATCATAGCCTGCGCTAACCAGAAGGGCGGCGTCGGCAAGACCACAACAGTCGTCAACCTTGCCACCTATCTTGCGCTGGCAGGAGAGGGCGTCCTGGTGGTAGATCTCGATCCCCAGGGCAACGCAACAAGCGGTTTTGGGTTCGAGCGCGACCAGATACCTCATTCGGTCTACGAGGCGATCATCGAAGACGCCGACATTGCGGAGCTCATCCTGCCGACCGCGATTCCAGGCCTATCGATGGTTCCATCGTCGGTATCGCTGGCGGGGGCCGAGGTCGAACTGGCGCCTCTGCACCAGCGAGAGCGCCGTCTCGCGCGGATGCTGGCCGATCTGGTAGCCGCCTACGACTACATCCTGCTCGACTGTCCACCCTCTCTCGGCCTTCTGACGGTCAATGCGCTGACAGCCGCCGACTCAGTGATCATCCCAATCCAGTGCGAGTACTACGCGCTCGAAGGCCTGTCTCAGCTGATCGCAACGGTCAACCTCGTCCGGAACCATCTGAACCCTGACCTCGCGATCAAGGGCGTGGTCCTGACCATGTACGACCCACGCACGAATCTGTCCGCCCAGGTCGACGCGGAGGTGCGCAAGCATCTCGCCCAGGCCGTGTTCAAGACCGTGATACCCCGGACCGTTCGCCTTGCCGAGGCCCCGAGCTACGGCTTGCCGATTGCCCTGTACCGACCCGACTCGAAGGGCGCAGAGGCCTACTCGGCACTGGCTGCCGAGTTACGTGCACGCGATGGGAGGACTGATATGGCCCGGCCCTCCACTACCGACGATGTTGTTTCGGGGAGCAACGATCGCCCCGAGGCAGACGAATGGAGCGTCGGTTGACGCCGCCGCACGTCGAGCGACACACCGGCCTGGGACGCGGACTTGGGGCGCTGATCCCACAGGCCAACCCGGCCGGCGCGGCGTCCGTCGAGATCCCGATTTCCCGGATCCGCGGCAATCCCTACCAGCCCAGACAGCAAGTCGAGCAGAAGGCGCTTGAATCCCTGGCCGGCAGCATCGCCGTGCACGGCGTGCTTCAGCCTGTGATCGTCACCGAAGTCCTCGACGGCTACCAGCTGGTGGCGGGCGAGCGGCGGGTGCGGGCGGCGCAGATGGCCGGCCTCGACCACGTACCGGCCATGGTCCGGCAGATGGCGGGACACGACCAGCTCGCCGTGGCGATCGTCGAGAATGTCCAACGCGCCGATCTCAACGCGATAGAGGAGGCCCACGCATATCGACAGCTCGCGGACGATTTCGGCCTGACGCAGGACGAAATCGCAGCGCGGGTAGGCCGGGCGAGATCCACAATCGCCAACACGTTGCGCCTGCTCGACCTCGAGCCCTCGGTCCAGCAAGCCTTGAGCAACGGCGACGTCACCGAGGGCCACGCCCGCGCTCTCGCAGGAGCGTCGGCCTCGGGTCAGCGGCAACTCCTTGAAGCCGTGGTCGCCCGCGGCCTCTCGGTCCGGCAGACCGAGGAGCTGGTCCGCAGGCTGAACGAGCCTCCAGCCGCACGAACCGGCACCCCCTCCAATCGCGACACGGAGATGGAGCGACTTGAAGGGGATCTCCGCCGGGCACTGGGCACGAAGGTTCTCCTCGCCCGATCGCGGAAAGGCGGACGCATCGTCATCGAGTACTACAGCGATGAGGAGTTCTCTCGTCTCTTCGATCGCCTGACCGGAGGAGTCTCTTGACCCAGGATCTCCCGCGCGCTGCCAACGGATCGACCGGCGGATCGGTGACCGGCTCAGTTCTCCAGCCCACGACCCGCCGATCACACAAGGCAGTCGCAAGCGACTACAACGCCGAGAGCATCCAGGTGCTCGAAGGCCTCGACCCCGTGCGCAGACGGCCTGGTATGTACATCGGCTCGACCGACTTGCGCGGCCTCCACCACCTGGTCTGGGAAGTCGTCGACAACTCCATTGACGAGGCAATGGCCGGCCACGCAACCCACGTCGAGGTCCGCATGCTCGAGGACGGCTCCGTCCGGGTGACCGACGACGGCCGCGGAGTCCCCGTCGGTCGCCACCCCAGCGGCAAGGACGCACTCGAGATCGTCCACACGGTCCTCCATGCCGGCTCCAAGTTCGGTGGCGGCGGCTACAAGGTCTCGGGCGGTCTTCACGGCGTGGGCGTCAGCGTGGTCAACGCGCTGTCGGAATCGCTGCGCGTCGAGTCGGCGCGAGACGGCTCCGTATGGGCCCAGGAGTATTCGCGCGGGATTCCTACGACGCCGGTGCTGAAAGTCGGTCCCCAGGGCGACCGTCGAGGCACGACTACCACCTTCAAGGCCGATCCCGAAGTCTTTGAGTCGATCGAGTTCTCCTTCGATGCCATCGCCCAGCGACTCCGCGAGTCGGCTTACCTGAACAAAGGGCTGTGGATACGCCTGCTCGATGACAGAGCTGAACGCGAACGGGCGTTCTATTTCGAGGGCGGCCTCGTCTCTTTCGTCCGCCACCTCAACAAGAACAAGGAGACCCTGCACAGCCGACCGATCTATGTCGAACGCCGCGAGAACTCCACCACTATCGAGGTCGCGCTGCAGTACAACGACTCGTACGCGGAGAACGTGTTCAGTTTCGCCAACAACATCAACACCGTCGATGGCGGAAGCCACCTCACCGGGTTCAGAGCTGCGTTGACCCGGTCCCTGAACGACTACGCCAGACGCGCCAGCATTCTCAAGGATGCCGACGCCAATCTATCCGGCGACGACGTTCGGGAAGGCCTGACCGCCATCGTGAGCGTGAAGCTCGTCGAGCCGCAGTTCGAAGGTCAAACCAAGGCCAAGCTCGGCAACGCGGAGATCAAGGGTCAGGTCGAGGCGGCCGTCGCCGAGGGGATCGGCCAGTACCTCGACGAGAACCCGGCCGACGGCCGGCGGATAATCGAGAAGTCGCTTACCGCGGCCCGCGCGAGAGAGGCGGCCCGCAAGGCGCGCGACCTGGTCATCCGCAAGGGCGCCCTCGAAGGCATGTCGCTGCCGGGCAAGCTGGCCGACTGCCAGGAGCGGGACCCAGCCAAGAGTGAGCTGTACATCGTCGAAGGCGACTCAGCCGGTGGCTCGGCGAAGCAGGGTCGCGATCGGCGCTTCCAAGCGATCCTGCCCCTCCGCGGCAAGCTCCTCAACGTCGAGAAAGCCCGCCTTGACAAGATCGTGTCCAGCGAGAACATCCGGCCCCTGGTGATCGCCCTCGGCGCCGGCATAGGCGACTCCCTCGACCTGGCGAAGCTCCGCTACCACCGCATCATCATCATGACCGACGCCGATGTCGACGGAGCTCACATCCGAACCTTGCTCCTCACGTTCTTCTTCCGACATATGCCCCAGGTGATCGAGAACGGCTACCTCTTCATAGCGCAGCCACCGCTCTTCAGGGTAAGCACCGGGAAGCAGACCCAATACGCCGCGTCGGAGCCGGAGCGCGACGCGATAGTCAAGAAGCTGGCCTCCAAGAACGTGACGGTCCAGCGATTCAAGGGTCTCGGCGAGATGAACGCCGACCAGCTCTGGGATACGACGATGAACCCGGAGACCAGGACCCTCCTGCGGGCCGAGGTGGAAGACGCAGCCGAGGCGGATGCGATCTTCACCATGCTCATGGGCGAGCGGGTTGAGCCACGCAAGGACTTCATCAAGACCGAGGCCCGAAAGGTCCAGAACCTCGATGTCTGAACGGACCTCCGGAGGGCCACCGGCTCCGACCTACCACCCCCGGCCCGCCGCCGACGAGGATCGGGCCCTCCGGGCCCCGACCGGCAATCCCGGGGCACGCGCGAGTGCGGCCCGCCAGGCCTCGCCCAGCGAGGCTGGATTTATCGAAGTCAGGGCGCGCGAGGCCACGGTTCAACCTGCGCTGCTTCGATACGAGGACTTCAGGATCAGGCCCCACAACTGCTTCGCATGCGGCGAGCTAAACAGTGTCGGCCTGCATCTCAAGCTCAACCTCGAGTCCGGCCGCTGCTGGACGGAATTGCAGATGCCGCGCCGCTTCGAGGGCTGGGAAGGAACCATCCACGGCGGCGTCCTCTGTACGATCCTCGATGAGGTCATGGCCTGGGCCCTGGTTGAACAGGACAACTGGGGCGTCACGGCCCGCATGAGCGTGGACTTCCGCAAACCCGTCGCCGTTGGCCAGACGATCCGCGCAGAGGGGTGGATCACGGAGTCCCGGCGCCGCATCCAGGTCACAGCCGGTCGAATCGTCGATGCCGAGACGCGGATCGAACTCGCGGTTGCCGAGGCGACCTACGTTGCCGCTTCGGGGGCTCGCAAACGCGAGCTCAAGGAGCGCTACGGACTCGCCGGAAGCCGGACGGAATGAGCCCCGCCAGCACTTCGCCCATCACTCGGGCCTCCAACGACTTCGTGGCGGCGCACCTCGTCGCGGCGGCTGCGCTCGGCGAGCAGCTGGCGGAGCTGATCGGCGACCCCGATGCATTCGTCGCCGCCATCGAGCGCGGCTTTGAGACTCTCGCGGATCCGGTCTACGCCGACGGATCCCGCTCGATCGCGCCCGGCCTGGGACCGGTCCTCGGCGTGCGCCTACCGCTGCTGGAGGCCGTCAACAGGGCGTTCAAGCGCGGCACCCGCGAGACCCCGACCTCTTTTCTGGCCGACGCGATGGACCGGCTGCTCGGCGAGGAACTGCGCGAGTTACGCTGGTTCGGCATCTGGAACCTCGGGCGTCTCCTGCCAGCGGACCCGGACCGGACCTGGCAGCTCATGCGCGGCGCCGCCCGCCTGGCGGACGAGTGGATTACCGTCGATACCCTGGCCCACCCTTACGGCGAGGGTATCCTGCGCGACCCACGCCGATGGACGGAGATCGAGCAGCTCGTTTACTCGCCATCGCGCTGGGAGCGACGCCTCGTCGGCTCGACCATAGCCACGTTGCCACACGTCCGCGGCATCTCCGGCGGCCGAAGCCCGATGGTCGTCGAGCGAGGGCTTGCCCTCGTCGGCCAGCTTATCGGCGACGCGGAGCCCGACGTCCAGAAGGCCCTCTCGTGGGCGCTAAGGGCCATTGCCCAACTGGATCAATCGGCTGCCACCGGCTTCCTTGCGGCGGAGGCCGAGAGGGCCTGCCGAGACGACGACGGAGGACGAGCCTGGGTCATTCGGGACAGCCTCTCCAAGCTTCCCGAAGAGACTGCGGCGGTCCTGCGCAAGCGGCTCGAGGGCGTCCGCCGCAGACCGGGCGCCACTTCCACCTCGTCTGCCGCGGCAGGGTCAGGGGAGGCGACCAGCTCCGACGCCCCGGCCGCATTCCACCCACAGTCCTGGGAGGTGTAGCGCACCGTGACCGACGAGCTGGGCCTGGTTCGAGTCGTCCGCGTCGAGGACGAGATGCGGACCAGCTATCTCGACTACGCGATGAGCGTGATCGTCCAGCGGGCGCTGCCCGACGTTCGCGACGGCCTGAAGCCGGTCCACCGTCGCATCCTGTTCACGATGGGCGAAATGGGCCTCTCGTCCAGCTCCTCCTATCGAAAGTGCGCGGCAATCGTCGGCGAGGTCATGGGCAAGTACCACCCGCACGGCGACGCGGCTCTGTACGACGCCCTGGTCCGGCTTGCGCAGGACTTCTCGATGCGCTACCCGCTCGTCGACGGCCAGGGCAACTTCGGCTCGATCGACGGCGACAGCGCCGCGGCCATGCGCTACACCGAGGCCCGCCTGACGGGCATCGCCGCCGAGATGCTGGCCGACATCGACAGGAACACCGTCGATTTCATCGACAACTACGACGGAACCCAGAAGGAGCCGCAGGTCCTGCCGGCACGACTGCCGAATCTGCTCGTCAACGGTTCGTCGGGCATCGCCGTCGGAATGGCCACGAACATCCCGCCACACCATCTGGGCGAGGTTTGCGACGCCGCCCGGGCCTTGATCGACGACCCGGAGCTGACCTCGGACGATCTCTGCAGGTACATCGCCGGCCCCGACTTCCCGACTGGCGGGACGATCTTCCGCTTCGAGACGCGCCGCAACCCGATCACAGGTGAGAGCCAGACCGTCGACGCGATCCGCGAGATGTATGCGCACGGCCGGGGTCGAGTCGTGGTTCGGGCCCAGGTCGCCTTCGAGGAAACCAGGAACGGCCGAATGGCCATCATCGTGACCGAGCTGCCGTACATGGTCAACAAGGCGGCCCTGCTCGAAAAGGTGGCCGATCTGGTCGGATCCAAGAAGATCGAGGGCATTGCAGACCTGCGCGACGAGTCCGACCGCGACGGCATGCGCATCTACATCGAGATCAAGCGCGACGCCGATCCACACCGGGTCTTGAACAACCTGTTCAAGCACACGGCGATGCAGATCGCGTTCAACCTGAACATGCTGGCCCTGGTCGACGGCCAGCCCCAAACGTTGCCCCTGAAGGCAGTCCTGCAGCACTACATCGATCATCGACGGGAAGTCGTTCGCCGCCGCACGGAATTCGACCTGGAGAAGGCCCGGGCCCGGGCTCACATCCTCGAAGGTCTCAAGGTCGCCCTCGACAACCTCGACGAGGTGATCAAGACCATCCGCGAGTCGCCCGACGTCGAGAAAGCCCGCGCCAACCTGATGTCACGTTTCGGGCTGACCGAGATCCAGGCGCAGGCCATCCTCGACATGCGTCTGGCCCGCCTGGCCGCCCTCGAACGCAAGAAGATCGAGGACGAGTACCTGGAGATCATCCAGCTCATCGCCGAGCTGGAGGATATCCTGGCGAACCCATCGCGCATCCTTGCCGTCATCAAGGACGAGCTGAGCGCCCTCAAGGCCAGGTACGCCGGCACGCGCCGCACCCGCATCGCCGACGACTCGAGCCGCGAGATGACCGACGAGGACCTCATCGCCGACGAGGACGTCGTGGTCACGATCAGCCGGCGCGGCTACATCAAACGGCAGCCGGTGGCGGCCTACCGCCGCCAGGCCCGTGGGGGCAAGGGGATCATCGGCCACGTGACCCGCGAGGAGGACGCCGTCGAGCACCTCCTCGTCGCCAACACGCACGACTGGGCGCTCTTCTTCACCAACCGCGGCCGGGTCTTCTCGGCCAAGGTCCACACCATCGTCGACGCAAGCCGCCAGGCCAAGGGCATCGCCATCATCAACCTCCCCGGCGTCCAGGTGGAACCGGGCGAAGTGCCCATGGCCACGATCACCCTGCCCGACTTCAACGCCGGCGGGTTCCTGGTCATGGCCACTCGCAACGGCCTGGTCAAGAAGACTCCGCTCGAGCAGTTCGAGAAGGTCCGCAGCAGCGGCATCATCGCCATCACCATCGCCCCAGACGACGAACTGGCCTGGGTGGACGTCGCCACAGGCAGGGACGACGTGATCGTTGCCACCGCCCAGGGCAAGATCGCCCGCTTCCCCGAGAGCGAGGTCCGACCGATGGGGCGTCCCGCAGCCGGGGTCATTGGCATCCGCCTGGCCAGCCCCACCGACCATGTCGTCGGCATGAGCGTCGTCCAACGAACGGCCGATCTGCTGGTCCTGACCGAAACCGGCTACGGCAAGCGCGTGCGGCTGACGGAGTTCCGGCCCATGCACCGAGGCAGTCAGGGTGTCCGGCTCATCTCGCTCGAAGGCAGGAAGACCGGCGACGTTGCCGCCGTCCAGCAGGTCACGGAGAGCGACGAGGAGCTGCTCCTCATCAGTGCCGGCGGCCAGGTCGTCCGAACCGAGACGAATACGATCAACCGCTACTCATCCGGAGCCCGCGGCGTGATCGTCATGCGCCTGAACGCCGGCGACAGGGTCGTTGGCATCGCCGCTTTCCGAGCTGGGCTGGCACAACGGGGTGGCATGTCGGACAATGCCCCCGAAGGCACCAGACCGGCGCCCGAACGCGGGAAGCCCACGTGAGCGAGAGTCGAAGCCGGGAGGCAGGCTTGCCGGCGGCGGACCAGTACGACGTCTACACCGGCAACGCCAACCCAGAGCTGGCGCGGAACATCTGCCGCTACCTTGGGATCGACCTGGGCAGGGCCGAGGTTTTCGAGTTCGCGAACGAGAACATCTTCGTCCGGATCATCGACAACGCCCGGGAAAAGGACGTCTTCCTGATCCAGCCGACCTCCCGTCCCGTGAACAAGTCGATCATGGAGTTGCTGATCATGATCGACGCTTTCAAGCGTGCCAGCGCCGGGCGGATCACAGCCGTCGTCCCGTACTACGGCTACGGCCGGTCGGACAAGAAGGACCAGCCGCGCGTTCCGATCACTGCGCGACTGATCGCCGACATGATGACCGTCGCTGGGGCGAACCGCGTTCTCACGGTCGACCTGCACCAGGGCCAGATCCAGGGCTTCTTCAACATCCCCGTAGACGAGCTGACCGCCGTCCACCTGCTGTCCGGTCATTTTCGCCAGCAGCAGATCGAGAACCTGGTCGTGGTCACCGATCTCGGCTTCGCCAAGCGAGCCCGTGCTTTTGCGGAGTTGCTGGCCGCGCCCCTCGCCATCGTCGAGAAGAGGCGCATCGGCAACCAGGACCGGGCAGAAGTGCTCAACGTCATAGGCGACGTCCGGGGCAAGCGGGCGATCATCGTCGACGACGAGATCGACACGGCCGGGACCCTCATCGAGATAGTCGACGCGCTGGAGCGCGAGGGCGTCACCGAGATGTACGCCTGCGCCACTCACGCCGTCCTGTCGGGACCGGCGGCGGAGCGCATCGCCGAGTCGAGCCTTCGCGAAGTCGTCGTAACGGATTCGATCCCAATCCCACCCGAGAAGCGCGGGGGCAAGATCAAGGTCGTCTCCCTGGCCCCGCTCATCGCTGAAGCGATCATCCGTATCCATCGCGGCCAGTCCGTCGGCGCACTCTTCACCAGCGAAGTCCAGTTCACGCAGGAGATGCTCCTGTGGGACGTAGAGACGGGGACCGGGCGGCCTTCCACCGCCGTCGACGGCCGCTCCACCGGCGAGTCGACGCCTCCAGGCCGCAGCGAGGCCGACCCGCCTACGGAAGACACGGCCTAGGAGAATCGGGGCGCCAACCCGAACGGCAGGCAACCGGTTCCGATGGCGCGCAAGGAGAACACCCTTCATGACACTTCAGCTGCATCGACCCGACGGGCGGGGCGGTCTGATCCCTACGCCACCGCCCGGTCGCAGCCGGGCCGAGGATTGGCGGGCTGGGCTGCGGTCCGTTCGCTGGCGAGTGGCGCCGCTGCGCAATGCGGAGATGAACCCCACCTCGACCGCGGCGGCCGTGGTGTTCTGGCTCGCACTGGCCGGCCTGACCTTTGTCCTCCTGCTCCTGGGCTACGGATCGCACTTCTGGCACTAGCAGAGCCGGAGACGAGCCGTCATCGCTCACTGGCCTATACTTTCGGCCCGGCACTCGGCCCGGCACTCGGCCCGACCGAGGAGCTGGCATCGGCCGACGCCGAGGGGCGTCACCGCCCCGGCCGAGGCCCTGGCCAATCGCCCGCGACGCGGGCCCCAAACGATCGTGAGCCCCAATGCTAGGCTTCCTGAGCCGCTTCGTTGACTCGAACGACCGCGAGCTCCGGCGCATAGAACCTCTCGTCGAGAGGATCAACGACCTGGAGCCCGAGATGCAGGCTCGCTCCGATCAGGAGCTGCGCGCCCTCGTCGACGAGATTCGCGAGGAGATCCGCGACTCCACCGAGCCCGAGGAGCCATCCGACGACGAGCTTCACAACCCCGAGCTCGAGCGCCGACGGGAGATTGCCAGGGAGCGTCGCAAGCGCGAGCACGAGCGCCTCCAGGATGCCATGGACAAGGTCCTGCCCGAGATCTTCGCCGCGACCCGCGAGGCCATGCAACGCACCCTGGCGATGCGCCACTTCGACGTCCAGCTCATGGGCGGCATCGTCCTGCACCAGGGCAAGATCGCCGAGATGAAGACCGGCGAGGGCAAGACCCTCGCCGCGCCGCTGGCCGCCGCGCTGAACGGCCTGACCGGCGACGGAGTCCACATCGTCACCGTCAACGACTACCTGGCGCGACGCGACGCCCAGTGGATGGGCCCGATCTACCACTTCCTGGGGCTCTCGGTGGGCATCATCACCCACGACACGTCCTACCTGTTCGAGCCGGGTTACCCAACGACCGACGAACGGCTGATCAACCTGCGGCCGTGCACGCGCCGCGAGGCCTACGCCGCCGATATCACCTACGGCACGAACAACGAGTTCGGCTTCGACTACCTGCGCGACAACATGGTGACCGAGCTCGACCAGCGGGTCCAGCGCGGGCGCTTCTTCGCGATCGTCGACGAGGTCGACAACATCCTCATCGACGAGGCGCGGACGCCGCTGATCATCAGCGGCCAGGCTGAAGAGTCTGCCGACAAGTACTTCCTCTTCGCCCGACTGGTGCCGCGCCTGGTGCCCCGGCCCGAAGGCGCCGAGGAGGGCGGCGACTACTTCGTCGACCTAAAGGAGAAGGCCGTCTCGCCGACCGAGGAAGGCGTCGCCAAGATGGAGCGCCTGCTGGGCGTCCAGAACCTGTACGACGCCGACCCCACGCTGGCCCGCTACTTCGAGTCGGCCCTCAAGGCGTATGCCCTCTACAAGCGCGATCGCGACTACATCGTCAAGGAAGGCGAGATCGTCATCGTCGACGAGTTCACCGGCCGGCAGATGCCCGGCCGCCGCTGGAGCGAAGGTCTCCATCAAGCCATCGAGGCGAAGGAAGGCCTGCGCGTTCAGCGCGAGTCGGTCACCCTCGCCACGATCACCTTCCAGAACTACTTCCGCCTTTACACCAAGCTTGCCGGCATGACGGGCACGGCTATGACCGAGGCCGAGGAGCTCCACAAGATCTACAAGCTCGAGGTCGTGGCCGTCCCGACCCACCGGCCGATGATCCGTGACGACGAGGCGGATCTCGTGTTCCGCAACGAGAACGGCAAGTTCACGGCGCTTATCGACGAGATCGTCGAGATGAACGAGCAGGGCCGCCCGGTCCTGGTCGGCACCGTGTCGGTGGAGAAGTCCGAGCGCCTTTCCGAGATGCTGAAGCGGCGCGGCATCAAACACGAGGTCCTCAACGCGAAGTTCCACGAGAAAGAGGCCCCGATCGTGGCCCAGGCTGGCCGCACCGGCGCGGTAACCATCGCCACCAACATGGCCGGTCGCGGCACCGACATCCTGCTGGGCGGGAATCCGGCCGGATTGGCCTCGGAGATGCTCCACCGCAGGGAATTGAATCCGGCCGAAGTGGACAGGGAGACATACAACGCGGCCTTCGTCGAGGCCAAGGCCATCTGCGACGAGGATCACGAGAGAGTCGTAGCCGTCGGCGGCCTCCACATCATCGGCACAGAACGCCACGACTCGCGCCGGATCGACAACCAGCTCCGCGGCCGCGCCGGCCGCCAGGGCGATCCCGGCTCGTCGCGCTTCTACCTCTCGCTCGAGGACGACCTGATGAAGCGGTTCGCCTCAGACAGAGTCGCCGGCCTCATGGAGCGACTCGGCCTCGAAGAGGACATGGCTATCGAATCGCGCCTCGTGTCCAGGACCATCGAGAGCGCCCAGACTCGAGTCGAGGGCTACAACTTCGACATCCGCAAGCGTGTCGTCGAATACGACGACGTCATCAACAAGCAACGCGAGACGATCTACGAGGAGCGCGACAAGGTTCTCCGCAACGAGGACCTGACCGACACGATCCAGGACTTCGTGGACCAGGAGATCGACGCGATCGTCGACCAGCACCTCTCGCCGGCCCTCCCGCAGGAGGAATGGAACATGGCCGGCCTGATGGCCGCGGTAGAGACGCTGGGGCTGGCCCACCCGGATCTCAACGAAGACGCACTGTGGGATCTCAACGGCCGCGACGCAATCGCCGCTCATCTGAAGGACCTGGCCGCCGAGAAGCTCGAGCAGAAAGACCGCGAAAACCCTGACGAGTGGTCGTTGATCGAACGCCTCGTCCTGCTACGGACCATTGATTCCATCTGGGTCGAGCATCTGACCGAGATCGACGAGATGCGCCAGGGCATCGGCCTGCGCGGGTTCGCCCAGGAAGACCCGCTCAATGCCTTCAAGAAGGAGGCGTTTGTCCTCTACGAGGAGATGTCCGCCCTCATCAGACATCAGGTCGCGACGACGATCTTCCGTGTTTCGATCGTGAGACCGCCGGTCCAGCCTGTCGCCGTCGAGGGGACCGGAAACGCCGACACGTCCGGAGCCGGGCGAGCCCCGGGCCCAGGGGCCGGTGCCCAGGCCACGGCCGGCGACCGCGGGCCGGCGGTCGGCGGCCGCCCGATCGCAAGGGCGCTGCCCCAGGGTCGCCCCTCCGGCGGATCCAGTGGCAGCGCCGCCGCCGGCGCCTTGCGACCCGGCTACTCGCCTGCGGGCGTCCGAATGGGTCGCAACGACGCATGCTGGTGTGGCTCGGGCATGAAGTACAAGAAGTGCCACGGCCGGTGAGGGTGCCCGGCCACAGCCAACTGGAGGCAGGGCCACTGCCGACCCGACACAGCCAGGCCCGACACCGGCAAGGCTGCCGATCCGAGACCGGCTCCCGAGCCGCAATGAGGTCTCGCCGGTGACCACGCCCCGGCTGACCAGGGGGGAGCGCCTGAGGGACCTGCTTCTGCTGGCGTTCGCATTCGGCCTGGCCACCTGTGCGCTCACGGCCTACACCACGTTCCGAATCTGGCAGGTTGGGCAAGAGGACGGCCGGCGCCACGTGGACGCGATCGTGGTGCTAGGTGCGGCCCAGTACAACGGCCGTCCGTCGGGGGCCCTCGCCGCACGCCTCGACCACGCCATCGAGCTCTACAAGGAAGGCTACGCGCCCTACCTGATCACGACCGGCGGGAACCTGCCGGGCGACCTGACGACCGAGGCCGAGACCGGTCGCCGCTATGCCATTGCCCGCGGGGTGCCCGCGTCGGCGATCCTGATCGAGAACACCGGCCACAGCACTCTCGAGTCGCTCCAGCACGTTCGGGCCATCTTCGACCAGCACGGTCTGCGCACCGCCCTCTTCGTCTCGGACCGGAGCCACATGCTCCGCGTGCTGAGACTCGCCCAGGACCAGGGCATCGAGGCCTGGGCCTCGCCGGCCACGACCAGTCCAGACGACATCGACCCGGACCTCGTCTTCAATTCGATGGTCCACGAGCTGGGCGCCATGGGGCTCTATGCCTTCGTCAACGAAGACCCGGATTCCATCGGTGGGCAGCCCGAGACAGCATCGCCCTCACCCGCCGGGTCGGCCGCATCGTCAGCCCGCAAGACGGCGGCGCCAGCTCCATCGACCGCCTCCGGCGCTTCGCCGGTTTCGTCACCCGCCTCGCATAGCCTCTCAACCCCGTAGTAACGACGCATGAACGCGGGCGTCGGCTCCGCGGGCGTCCATGCAACGGGAATGCCGCACTCGTCACGGTTCAGGCGCAGATTAACCGGGAACCACGCCAACTAACCCCTTGGCTGGGCCGAATTGGGGCCGTATACTCCCTCTATGGTCGGTCGCGGCCCGGACCGTCAGCCCGCCGCGGCTCCTCCGAGAGGCCGGGTGCCGCCACACTGAGGAGAGCAGTGAAGCAGGCAGAGGAATCGGCATTCATAGATCTCATAGCCTGTGAGCGTGATTGCCGGAACTGCAGTTATGCGGCCGCCCTCGACTGCGATGGCAACTGTGGGGCCTGTACCCACAACACCTACTGCCCATGCGTTAACCCCGTCGTTGCCCGGAGCAAGAGCGCGCTGCGCTTGATCGAACTCCGACCGATCCTTCTCCAGGACGCGAGAGGCCGCTCCTAGTGGAGCCGGCAGAGATCCGCGACCTGGTCCTTCGGATCCAGGCGACCTCGGGGCGTCTTTGACCTGGACGCGAAAGAGGCGCGTCTGGCCGACCTGGACGCACGCGTCGGCGAACCCGACTTCTGGGACGATCAGCGCGCGGCCACGAGGACCTTGCGCGAGGCCGAGGGGCTGCGCGAGGAGCTGGCTTTGTGGCGCAGCATCGAGTCCCGCGCCGTCTCGACCCTGGAACTGCTCGACCTCGCCCAGGATGAGGACGACCAGGGCCTTCTCGAGGACGTCGCCCGTGAGGCCACCGAACTCGAACGGGAGTACGGCACCGCCCGACGAGAGCTTCTGTTCGGCGGTGAGTACGACGGCCGCAACGCCCTTCTGACGATCAGCGCAGGAGCCGGCGGCACCGAGGCAACGGACTGGGCCGAGATGCTCCTGCGAATGTACCTGCGCTGGGCCGAGCGCCACCGCTTCGCGACGGAGGTCGTCGACGAGACCGAAGGTGAGGAGACGGGCCTGAAGAGCGTCACTGTCGCCATCGACGGCCGGTCCGCCTACGGTTACCTCAAAGCCGAGCGAGGCGTTCACCGGCTCGTTCGCATCAGCCCGTTTGACTCGCAGAAGCGACGCCACACGACTTTCGCGCTGGTGGAGGTCTTGCCCGAGGTCGAGAGCGACGTCGAGGTCATCCTGAACTGGGACGAGATCCGCATAGACACATACCGGTCAACGGGCGCCGGCGGCCAGCACGTGAACAAGACGGACTCGGCCGTGCGCCTGACCCACGTTCCCACGGGCATAGTGGCTCAGAGTCAGAACGAACGATCCCAGACCCAGAACAAAGAAACGGCCTCCAAGATCCTTCAGGCACGCCTGCTGGAGCGAGCCGTCGAGGAGCACGAGGCGGAGCTCCGCAAGCTGCGAGGTGAGCACGTGGAAGCGGGCTGGGGCAACCAGATCCGGAGCTACGTTCTTCATCCCTACCAGATGGTGAAAGACCATCGCACCGACGTTGAGACAGGGAACACGTCGGCCGTACTGGACGGTGACCTTGACGTCTTCATGCAGGCCGAACTCGAGCGCGAGGCGACCGGCGCGGCCGTTGGCGCGACCGGATACCCGCCGGCGGCCGGATAGAGTGGCCATCACATACCGGCCGCCCAGGCCGACCGAACTCGCCGACTGCGCCATCGTCTGGTACTCCGCAGTCGATGACTACATGGCCCGCCTCAACAAGCCGTTGCCGTCGCCTTACCTGGACCCCCTCCTTGTCCTGCTGGAGCATCTCAGGGCCACGGATCCCGAGCGGTTCCTGGTAGCCGTGCGCCCGGCTGAGCCCGGCAGCGGGCGCAGTCGCGATCGGATCGTCGGCTTTGGAATCGCGGCTCAGCGTGAGCACGTCTGGTTCCTCTCGCAGCTGTACGTCCTGCCCGACGAGCAGCGACACGGCATCGGTCGTGCCATCCTCACGCAGATTCTGCCGACGGTTTCGGCGGTGACGGCGAGCGACCCGATCGGCGAGCGCGAACAAACCCCCCGACCTGCAACCGACTCTCCGCAAGCTCTCGACCGCCGCCGCGGGGTGCTGGCCATGTGCGCCGATTCGGCTCAACCCGCTTCCAACGGCCTGTACGCGCGTTTTGGAATCGTGCCGCGCTTGCCGGTCTTCAACCTGGTGGGAGCGCCGAACCCATCGGCCCTATCGCGGCTTCCTGCCGGCATCCACGCCGAAGCTTTCGACGGGACCTTTCCTTCGGCGGCCATAGATTCGATCGATCGGGCCGTCCTCGGCTACGCGCATGCGGCCGACCACGCTCACCTGCGGGCTACGGGCCGGACCGGCTTCGTCTATCGGTCGGACGACGGTGAGCCAGTCGGCTACGGCTACAGCTCCGAAGTTGGCCGTTTCGGCCCGGTGGCCCTCCTCGACGAGACGCTCACGGCTCCGGTGCTGGGCCATCTCATGGCCGCCATCAGGCCACGGGGGGCGACATCCGCCTGGGTTCCAGGGGCCAACGATCGGGCTATGGTCGCGCTGCTGCGGGCCGGCCTGCGCATTGAAGGGTTCCCGGCCCTGCTGTGCTGGACCCGACCGTTCGCCCAGTTCGAGCGATATCTGCCCGCGAGCCCGGCGCTGCTATAGGTGGCGGCGCCGCTGCCGGACGTGGGGATCGGTGCTAGCCTCGTGGCCATCGTGAGCTCGGCATCTTCCGGATCCCCATCGAGTCCGATCCGTCAGTCTGGCGATACCGGCCGGCCCGCTGATTCCGTCCCCACGAGAGTCGTACTGGCCATGCAGGGTGTCACCAAGTCGTACCCGAACGGCCGCCTGGCGCTCCGCGGAGTAGACCTCACGATCCCCGAGGGGGACTTCGTCTTCCTGGTCGGTCCCTCCGGCGCCGGCAAGTCAACCGCGATCAAGCTCCTCATCCGCGATGAGCTGCCGACCAGGGGCGTCGTTCTCCTGTTCGGCCGGGACCTGGGGCGGTTGAAGCGCCGCGACGTGCCCAGGATCCGCCGCCAGATCGGCATCGTCTTCCAGGACTTCAAGCTCCTGCCCAACAAGACCGTCCACGACAACGTGGGCTTTGCCCTGGAGGTCACCGGCGCCCCGCGACGCGAGATCGATCCGGCGGTCGACCGCGTCCTGCGAGTGGTGGGCCTGACAGGCCAGGCGGACCAGTTCCCTGGCCAGCTCTCTGGCGGCGAGCAGCAGCGGACCGCCATCGCAAGGGCGCTTGTCAACAGCCCACGCTTGTTCATCGCCGACGAGCCGACCGGCAACCTCGACCCGCTGATCAGCTGGGAGATCATTCAGCTCCTGCTTCGCATCAACGAGATGGGCGTGACGGTCCTGATGGCAACCCACAACGCCGAGGTTGTCACGGCTGTGCGCAAACGGGTCGTCGCTCTCGAGGACGGCCGGATTGTCCGCGACGAAGTCGGCGCGGCCTACCATCGCGAGGACTGAATGATCGCCTTCGTCGTCTTCAGCCTGCGGCGCGCCTGGCAGAGCTTCTGGCGCAACAGCCTGATGAGTCTTGCCGCGACAGCGACGATGGTCCTGATGCTCGTGCTGCTGTCCGGCTTGATCATCCTCCTGACGGGCTTGGACGCGACGCTCAACTACGTCCAGCAGGAAGTGCAGGTCGTGGCCTACCTCAAGGATTCGGCAACAGCCCAGGAGGTTTCCGGCCTCGAGACCTCCCTTCACGCGATGCCGCAGGTAACGCAGGTCAGCTTCGTTTCGAAGGATCAGGCGTATCACGATTTCCTGGCCCGCCACCCCGACGAGGCCGAGGTCATCAACTCCCTGCCGACGAACCCGCTGCCCGCATCCCTGCAGATCAACCTGCGCGACCCCAACGACTATCTTGACGTCGCGACATACCTCAACCACCAGTCTGCGGTCGACCGGGTCCTCAATATCAAGCAGACGGTCGACCAGATGGTCACGGTCATTGGTATCCTCAGGGCCGGCGGGACGGCGGTGCTCATCGTCGTCGGCCTGATCGTCCTGTTCATCATCATCAACACGATTCGGCTGGCCGTTGTCGCGCGCGCGGACGAGATCGAGATAATGCGCCTCGTCGGAGCCTCGGACGCCTTCATACGCTGGCCTTTCGTGTTCGAAGGGGCGCTGGTCGGGCTGATCGGGGCGGCAATCACCATCGGCCTGCTGCTGGTCGGGCAGGGCCCGATCTCGGGCTTCCTGTCCGACTACTTCGCGGTTCTGCCCGTCGAAGCCAGCGCGACCGTTGGGCGGAACATCGCCCTGCTCGTGCTCGGAACCGGGGTCGGCATCGGCGTCCTCGGCTCGTATGTGTCCGTTCGGAGCTACTTGATCCGCTGATCGCCTGACTGACCCGCGTCTCACGCTTGACCGAGGTTTCATCGATGTCCCGCATGCCAACCCCCAACGATTCGGAGCAGCCCGCAATCCTGGAGCCCCCGCCCGGCGCGACGCCGAGCCAGGAGATGGACGCGTCGGCGGCCGAGCCCCAGACGGCCGCTGCTGCGGGCGGGCTGCCGCTTGACGGCACCGCTGGCGACCAGCGCAACGGAGAGGGCAAGCTGAACGAACCTCCACGGGCGCGCGGCGGCCGCAGAGTGGCGCCGTCCCGTTTCGCCCTCATCCTCGTGGCCGCCCTCGCCGGCAGCGCGCTGTTCATCGGCGGCTACTCGCTCGGGGCGCACGTCGCCACCACGCCGGGGACGCCCGCCGATCAGGAGACTCGATTCGGGCCGTTCTGGGACGTGTATTCGCTCATACAGAACGACTTCGCGGGCTCCCCCAGGCCGAGCCAGGACCAGCTGGTCGAGGCAGCCATCAAGGGCATGATGGAGAGCCTCAACGACCAGTGGTCCTACTACCAGGGCCCGTCCGACTTCGCAAACACGTTGCTCAACGTCGGCGGACAGGCCGAGGGGATCGGCGTCCAGGTCCAGCTCCAGCCGGTCGACCCCAACTCGGCCCTCAGCTGCTCCAAGATCGGGAACGGCTGCGAGCTGGCCGTGGTCAAACCCATCCCCGGCTCCCCGGCGGCGGCCGCGGGCATACTGGCGGGGGACGTCATCGCCTCGGTCGGGGGCACATCCCTGGACGGTCTCACGATCGACCAGGCAACTGCATTGATCAAGGGCCCTGAGAACACGACCGTAACGCTGGGCCTGCTTCGCGGCGCGCAGCCGATCCAGAAATCGATCGTGCGCAAGATATACAACCAGCTCGAGGTCGACACGAAGACCCTGGCAAACGGTGCCGTCGCATACATCTCGGTCAGCGGCATCAACCCGCCGGCCAGCTCGCAGTTCGACACCGCGCTGGAGAACGCCCTGGCCGCCGGTCGGCACAACGTTATCCTCGACCTCCGCGGGAACCCCGGCGGGTACGTGGAGGATGCCGTCAAGATCGCCAGCGAGTTCATCCCATCGGGCGTGATTGCTTACCAGGAGGACGCCACCGGCAACACGTCCGAGGTGACGGCGACGTCGGGCGGTCGGGCAACCGACAGCTCGATCCATCTCGTCGTGCTCGTCGACGGCAACACCGCCTCCGCGGCCGAGATACTGGCCGGAGCGCTCCAGGCACGAGGTCGCGCGAAACTCGTTGGCGCCAGGACCTACGGCAAGGGCGTCGTCCAGGAATACCTGCCGCTGTCCAACAATTTCGGTGGCATCCACCTGACCGTCGCCAGGTGGCTTACCCCCGACAAGGTCTGGATCCAGGGCAAGGGACTCCAGCCGGACGTCCCCGTCAGCTCGGACAACGCCCGGGCCGGCACAGACCCGGTCCTCGACGCCGGGCTGGAGCAACTGGGCTTCCCGCCCGAGTCGGGCGCTTCCGCCGGCCCGGCCGCCTCTTCGAGCCCCGCGGCGCCCGCCAGCCCAACCGCCGTCCCGGTCGCCAGCCCGTGAGCCGAGAGGGAAAAGGGGCTCACGCATCGTTGGCAGTTCGGGTTCTGCAGCGGGCCAACGTTGGCGAAGCCCCGTTCGGGTGTCGCCACGTCCCGGTCGCTGCGCCCCTTTGATGGATCGGTTGCGCTCGTGGCCTGCCTTCCGATAACATGCCCGGGAACGAAAGGAGGTGATGTGCAGTGTCGGATTTGCCGATGCGCTGCACCACCTCGCCAGGATCCGGGCTCTAGAGACCGGTCACCGGCGGGTGGTGTCATAACGCAGACCGAATGCCGGTCCTTCGGGGCCGGCATTCGTGCGTCGCCCGCGTGTACGAGCGAGCTCGCGCCCGGGTAGACCAGGCCCCGATTCCGTCCGCCCTTCGGCCGCCGGTGGCCCGAGCGTTCACCAACGGTAAGCCGCCTGCGCAGACGGTAGGCTGTCTCCCAAACCGAGGGGCGCCTCCGTCCGAACGTTCGATCATCCGCCGAGCTTCCGGTGGGCTAACCTCGTCACAGTCGACGCGAACCGATGCTAGGAGGCCAGATGGGCGAAGAGAAGACGGTCGCCCAGAACCGCAAGGCTCGCCACGAGTACTCGGTCGAGGACTCGTTCGAGGCCGGCATCGCCCTGACCGGGACTGAGATCAAGTCGGTCCGCGCCGGCAAAGTGAGTCTGGCCGACGCCTACGCGCGCATCGAAAACGGCGAGGCCTGGCTGGTCGGTGCGAACATCTCTCCCTGGGACACGGGAAACCGCTACAACCACGAGCCCAAGCGACCGCGCAAGCTGCTCGTCCACCGAGAGCAGATCGTGGCCCTCCTGACGCGGACCAAGGCCAGGGGGCTGACGCTCGTGCCGCTCAAGATGTACATCACCACGCGTGGCCGGGCCAAGCTCGAGATCGGGCTGGCGCGGGGCAAGCAGCAGCACGACCGCCGCCACGATATTGCCGAGCGCGACGCCCGCCGTGACATGGAGCGGGCCGTCGCCGACGCCGACCGGGGTCGCGGCCGGTAGGTGGCCGGTATTCTGAACGTCGTCTACGGTTGACGAGGCCGGCGGCTCGGCCAGATGCCCTCCGCCATCCCGTTGCCGCCGACGAATGGACGGCCGTCGCGGTCGTGTTCGCCCATACGTCTGTTGTCATCGCGCGATTCGGCGGCTGCGTGAGGCAATTCATAACCGTTGTGGTAAAAGGAGCGCGATGAGCACCGACTCGGTCGCGCCGCCCGAGGCGACCGACCAGGATATGCCAGCGCCTGATGCGGCTCCACCGGAGCCGCAGGTTGCGGACGTGTGGGTTTCCGAGGAAGAGCAGCCGGTTGACGGCGGCGTCGCACCTCGGCCTTCCCGGAGATGGTTCGGGGGCCGGTCCTCGCCGCCGCATCCGGCGGTCGACTCGGTCGCTCCTCGCCATCTCCGCCTGGCGGGTTTCGCGGTCGCGTTCGTGTTCGGCGCCGTGGCTGCGTTCCTCTTCCTGTCGGCGGTCGCCTTCGGCTTTGCCGGTTCCTACAGCGACCG